>NZ_JBICWT010000017.1:0-203708 GCF_043199955.1 Streptomyces sp. NPDC048514
AAGGAGACCCTCACCCTGAAGCCCGAGGGCATCACGCTGACGCTCAACCCCCGCACCCCCGCCCACCCCCGCCACCCCCCCCAGCCCGGCGACCCCCCCCCCCCCCCCCCACAAAACCCCCCCCCCCCCCCCCCCCCCCCCCCGCGCGGGGCCCCCCCCCCCCCCCCCCCCCCCCACGGCACACGTGACCGTCCGAGCGGAGTCACCGCTGCCGCACCAGGCGCATCAACTCCCCGTTGGAGCCGCGGCGGGCCCAGGCGATCAGGGTGAGCGGCACGATCAGGATGAGCGGGGTGGCCGCGTTCTGGCCGTCGAACACGGTGAGCTGGACGATGAACGCGCCCACCATGAGCGCGCCGAGAGCCATCGCGGCGACGGACTGCAGGACGGGGATCAGCAGCGCCGCGCCACCGGCGAGTTCGAGCGCGCCTATCGTGAACATCGCTCCGCTGCCCCAGCCCATCTTGTCGAAGGACTCGACCGCCGACGGGTGGGCGATGAGCTTGGGCAGCGCGCTGGCGACGCCGTAGAAGAGGGCCAGCAGCACCTGCACGGAACGCAGGGTGATCCGCGCCCACCGGGCCCACCGGACGTGGCCGGACGCCGAGACAGCGGACGTCAAGACGGTAGACGTCGACACGGCGGAGGCAGTGGCCGAGCGGTCACGGCCCACCGACGGCATAGACCCGGTGGTCGCCTCGGACGACGTCGGCGTCGGCGTCGGCGTCGGCGTCGGCGTCGAAGAGCCGGCCGGAGCGGTGGTTCTGGACATGGAGGTCTCCCGGTGAAGCGGTGCGGATTGCTTTCACCGAGGTAGACCGGCGGTGTCCCGACAACTCATCGCTCGCCGCGGACCCGGTACGAAGGCGGTTTACTGGACCCGTCCCTTCGCACGGCTCCTCTCGCACCTCTCGCCCCTCGCGCCCCTCTCGCCCCACGACAGGCGCCGCGGTCGCCTACGTCTTCGGTACCGCTCTCACCCATGTCCCGTCCGGCGTGAGATAAGCGTCCACCTCCAGTCCCGCCTCCGCCAGGGCCGATTCGAACTGCTCCTTCGTCAGCGGCCGGGACAGGAATCTCTGTGTCCAGACCGCGTCCGGGAACACGTACTCCGCCAGGACCGAGTGCACCCCCTCTCCGACAGGCTCCACCGACACGATCCGCACGGTGAGACCGCTGGGATCGACCCGCTCTCGGGGGACGTTCGTGTGGTAGTCCTCGCCCTCCCGCTGGAGGAGCACGCAGCCGCCCTCCACGACATGCTCGGCGCAGGCACGCAGCATGCCCCTGCGCACCTCCTCGTCACCGTTGTGCACGAGGAACGACGCGAGCATCACCACGTCGAACCTCTCACCGAGGTCCAGGTCCTCGATCGGGCTGCATATCGTGCGCGCCCCACGGACCCGGGACAGCATGTCGGCGGACTCGTCCACCGCTGTGACCGTGAAGCCGCGCTCCACCAGGGGACGCGTCACCCGGCCCACTCCGCTGCCCAGCTCCAGGATGTGCGCCCCGGCCGGTACCGCCCCGGCGATGATGTCCGGCTCCTCGCCCACCGGCAGCCGCTCGTACAACTCGACCGCACAGCCGTCCGGGGTGATCGCCCCGGGGCCCGTGCCCTCGTATCCCTCACGCATTTCGACCGTCATGCCCGATCAACGGCCCTGCGCCGCAACCCCGTTCCCGTTCGACCATGGTTCACCCGTTCGAGTTATCCGGTCCGGAACGGGAACCATCCGTGTCCGATGTACCAGTGGCCGCCCGACCGCAGATGGTCCCCCACCGCGCGCTCCACCGACGTGCGGCGGGGCAGCTCGGCCACCGGCAGGTCCGGCTTGCCGAAGACGAACTGGACGGGCTCGGTGTCGACCGGTTCGGTGTCCTCGCGGGCGACCCGGAACCTGTCCTGGAAGCGGACGATGTTGGAGTCCGCGGGCAGGTATGGCCTCAACTGCGGGTCGAGCAGCCAGGAATGGCACAGCACCGCCTGCGGGTGCTCCTCGGGAAAGTGCAGTGCGAAGAATTCGCGGGCCAGCGCCAGGGCGCGGTCGCAGGCGGACGGGGTCAGCCGGCCGTGGAAATCGGGGATGTGGAGGTTCAGGCAGGGATCGCCCGGCGCCGAATCCAGTCCGGCGGCGGCGAGTACAGGCGCCGTGCGCTGTCCGATCCGGGACCGCTCGAACTGCAGCCGCCCGAGTTGGTACAGCTCGCCGCGGAAGTGCCGGACCAGCCAGCGCCGGGACTGGACCCCGGTCCTGCCGTGCCGCCGGCGGTGCACCGCGATATGACGGCCCAGGTCGGCCAGGGTGCGCCGGGAGACGTCGGCCGGGATCCCGCGTTCCCGGTGGTGGGCGAGGGTGTACGGGTGCGCGGCGAGGAAGACGTACAGGGGAAAGGTGTCGGTGAGTTCGGCCGGCGCCGAGGCGAACAGCTCGCCCAGGGCGGGGGTGCGCCCCAGGTCTCCGAGGTCCTGGAACAGTTCCTCGACGCAGGCTTCCAGAAGCCTCAGCGTGTCCGGATCGCCGGCCACCCTGGGGCGCAGTGCGATCAGGTCGTTGATGTCCTCGTGCGGCACGGTCAGGTCAAGGAGCAGGTCGGGCAGGTCGTCCGCATCCGGCAGCACGACGGTTCCCCCTTCGACTTACGGCGTGGTCCACGGCACCCGCACCCGTCGGCGCCCGGGCGCCGGGCACCCAGCACCGAGCCCCGAGCCCCGAGCCCCGAGCCCCGAGCCCCGAGCCCCGACAAGCCTGGCCGTCCGGCCCCGGCGTTCGGCGCCATCGCGCGGCGCCATCGTGCGGCCCCGCGTTCCGGCCCGGCGCTCGGCGCCATCGGCCCGGCCCCGGCGAGCGTTGATGCGCCTTGTCGTCGAAGAGTACGTTGCAAGGAGGAGAAGTGATCCGATGCGTACGGGTAGTGAACCGGCGACCGCGCGCAGTGCACTGCGAGCGCGGTTCTGGCTGAGCGTGTGGGGGCTGGCCTGGGCGGTCTTCGGCACGGCGGCGTTCGCGCTCGCCGGGCGCCCCGGGTGGGCGGCGGCCTGCGGAGTACTGTGGCTGGTCGTCACCGTGGACATGGCCATGATCCTCAGGCACATCCGGCAGGGTCCGCACTACCAGCCGGGTCACGACGTACCGCCGTACCGGCCACCGGAGAACGGGCCTACCGTCCCGAGGCCGCCGAGGCACCGGCATCCGTGACCGGGCCGCACGCCACGGCTCGTGGATCCGCACGCCACGGCTCGTGGATCCGCACGCCACGGCTCGTGGATCCGGCGCACGCGCCGCGATGCGGCCGAAGCACCGCCAGGGCGCTCGCCGGAACGCACGTGGGCGCTCAGCGCGCTTGCCGGAACGGCACGTGGGCGCTCCGGGCGCTCGCCGGAACGGCACGCGGGGCCGCTCAGTCGTCGAAGTGGGCCGCCTTCAGGTACTCCGGGTTCGGGTCGAGCGCGGCGGCCAGCCGGAAGTGGCGCTTGGCCTGATCGGGACGGCCCTGGCGCTCATAGGTGCGGGCGAGCGCGAAGTGCGCGAACGCGTTGTCCGGCTCGCGCTCCAGCACGATGGTGAACTCCAGCTCGGCGGGACGCAGTTGCGCCGCGGCGAAGAAGGCTCGCGCGCGGAGCAGACGAGCGGCCGTGTTCTCGGGGTACGCGGCGATGACTCCGTCGAGCAGCTTCACCGCGCCCCGCGGGTCCCGTGCGTTGAGCAGGTGTTCGGCGGCACGGAAGTCGATGACATGCGTCTCCGGAGTACGTCCGGCGGAACCGCTGATCTCGGGCACGGCAAAGTCCTTCCCTCGCTACGCCCTTTCAACGCCCGCGGGCGCGCCCGTTATTCCACGCCGCCGGCCTCGGGACCGCCGCCGCCGGCAGCCTTCTCGCCGCCACGTTCCCGCCGCACCAGCTCTTCCCACACCTCGGCGACGCGCTGTCGCAGGGCGTCCAGCGGTACGTCGTTGTCGATCACGAGGTCCGCGATCTCCCGGCGCTGCTCGCGGGTCGCCTGCGCGGCCATACGCGCGCGTGCGTCCTCCTCGGACATGCCGCGCAGCCGGATCAGCCGGTCGAGCTGGGTGGCGGGGCTGGCGTCCACGACGACCACGAGGTCGTAGAGCGGTGCGAGGCCGTTCTCGGTGAGGAGGGGGACGTCGTGGATCACCACGGCGTCGTCGGCCGCGGCGGCCTCCAGCTCGCGGGAGCGGCCACCCACCAGGGGGTGGACGATCGAGTTGAGCACGGCCAGCCGGTCGGGGTCGGCGAAGACGACCGCGCCGAGACGCGGCCGGTCCAGGCTGCCGTCGGCGGCGAGGATCTCCTCGCCGAAGGCCTCGGCCACGGCCGCGAGGCCGGGGGTACCGGGCGCCACGACCTCGCGCGCGATGCGGTCCGCGTCGATCAGCACGGCCCCGTGCTCCACGAGCAGCCGTGACACCTCGCTCTTGCCGGCACCGATACCGCCGGTCAGGCCCACTTTCAGCATGAGCGGAAGCTTAGGCCCTGCCATCGGCGGAGCCACCACCCCCCGCAGCCACCACCCCCGCAGCCCCCATGACCGTCTCCCTACGGCGCCCGGCCCCTAGCTGTCGCCTTCGCGCTCGGCGAGGAAGCGTTCGAACTCCTGGCCGATCTCGTCGGCCGAGGGGATCTCCACCGGCTCGGCGAGCATGTTGCCCCGGCTCTCGGCTCCCGCCGCCGCGTCGTACTGGTGCTCGAGGCCCTGGATGAGAGCGGTCAGTTCCTCGTCGCCCTCCTGGATCTGCCGGTCGATCTCCGTCTGCGTGCGGTGCGCGTCGGCGCGCAGGGCGTGCGCGACACCGGGGAGGACGAGGCCGGTGGCCGCCGTGATGGCTTCCAGCACGGTCAGCGCTGCGTCCGGGTACGGAGAACGGGCGATGTAGTGCGGGACGTGCGCGGCGACGCCCAGGACGTCGTGCCCGGCCTCCATCAGGCGGTACTCGACCAACGACTCGGCACTGCCGGGCACCTGGGCCTCCTCGAAGGGGCTGCGGTGGCCGGGGACGAGGTCGGTGCGGTTGCCGTGCGGGGTCAGGCCCACGGGGCGGGAGTGCGGCACGCCCATGGGGATGCCGTGGAAGTTCACGGAGAGACGGACCCCCAGCCGCTCCACGATCTGGCGGACGGCACCCGCGAACCGCTCCCATTCGACGTCCGGCTCGGGACCGGACAGCAGCAGGAAGGGGGCGCCCGTGGCGTCCTGGACGAGGCGCACCTCGATGGCCGGCACCTCGTAGTCGTCCCAGCGGTCCCGCTTGAAGGTCAGCAGGGGCCGGCGGGCCCGGTAGTCGACGAGCCGGTCGTGGTCGAAACGGGCCACGACCTGGTGGGGCAGTGAGTCGAGCAGGCGCTCGACGATCTGGTCGCCGGTCTCACCCGCGTCGATGTATCCGTCGAAGTGGTAGAGCATGACAAGGCCGGCCGACTCCTGGGCGAGCGCCATGTCGACAACGGCGAGGCCCTTCGGCTCCCATGCGTACAAACCCTGCGGATCAAGCACTGTGACCGCTCCTCCTCGTATCCGACATGGACAACGCGCCCTGGGGTGTGGGCATTCCCGTCCCGGATCGCTGATCAGGCATCTCCTGTCGCACCTCTTGACGGCCCGTCAACCGGTTCGCACGTGCACGGAGAAGGCGTTCACATACACGTCCACTATTCATGAACGAGATCTCGCACGGGACTTCGCCCGCACGGTCAGTGGGCCGACCGTGACCAGCGGCCGGAAAGACATCGTGGTCGACACGGCCAAAGGGTGTGTCGCGGACGGGGTCACGGTGCACGGGCTGGACATGGAGGGTGGGCACTGCGATCGAGCACGGGCGGCGCGCTCAGGAACTCGCGGTTCTGCGACACCGGGCACGACGGCAGGGGCATGGGCGAGGGCGTGCACGTGGGCCGACAAGTCGACTTTGACGGGCGCCGCCGGCTCGACCCGTCTGGCGATCGTCGTCACCAGCTACGGCACCGGCTCCGGCACGACGGTCTCCAGCTCCAACACACTGACCAGGGGGCAAGAGCCTGACCAACATCACCGTGCCCCCTGACAGGCGCGCGGCACGGGAACTGCGCCGCAGGCCACGACGAGCCGCACCCGACGACGGCGACCAGGGCCCCCGCGCGCGAGTCCGCCCGGCGACGGTCAGCCACCGCGCGAGCACGCGCCCCCATCCGCGGCGGCGCGCCCGACGACGGCGACCAGGGCCCCGCGTGAGCAGGGCCGGGGCATGCAAGAGGGGCCGCACCCTGCAGGGTGCGGCCCCTCCGACTACCGGCTAAGCCTCAGCGGCAGCGTTCAGCTCTGGCCACCGGCCAGCTTCTCGCGAAGCGCGGCGAGCGCCTCGTCCGAGGCCAGGGCACCGGAGGTGTCCGCACCCTCGGAGGAGTACGAACCGCCACCCGACGCGGCCGGAGCGGCAGCCTCGCCACCCTCGGCGGCAGCGGCGGCGTCGGCCTCGCGGGACTTGATGACCTGCTGCTGGTGCTGCTCGAAGCGGGTCTGCGCCTCGGCGTACTGGTGCTCCCACGCCTCCCGCTGGGTCTCGTAGCCCTCGAGCCAGTCGTTGGTCTCGGGGTCGAAGCCCTCGGGGTAGATGTAGTTGCCCTGGTCGTCGTAGGACGCGGCCATGCCGTACAGGGTCGGGTCGAACTCGACCGAGGCCGGGTCGGTACCGAAGGACTCGTTGGCCTGCTTCAGCGAGAGGCTGATGCGACGGCGCTCGAGGTCGATGTCGATGACCTTGACGAAGATCTCGTCGTTGACCTGGACGACCTGCTCCGGGATCTCCACGTGGCGCTCGGCCAGCTCGGAGATGTGGACCAGACCCTCGATGCCCTCGTCCACGCGGACGAACGCACCGAACGGAACCAGCTTCGTGACCTTGCCGGGCACGACCTGGCCGATCTGGTGGGTGCGGGCGAACTGCTGCCACGGGTCTTCCTGGGTCGCCTTCAGCGACAGGGAGACACGCTCGCGGTCCATGTCGACGTCGAGAACCTCGACGGTGACCTCCTGGCCGACCTCGACAACCTCGGACGGGTGGTCGATGTGCTTCCAGGACAGCTCGGAGACGTGGACCAGGCCGTCGACGCCACCCAGGTCCACGAAGGCACCGAAGTTGACGATCGAGGAGACGACGCCGGAACGGACCTGACCCTTCTGGAGGGTCGTGAGGAACGTCTGGCGGACCTCGGACTGGGTCTGCTCCAGCCAGGCACGGCGGGACAGGACCACGTTGTTGCGGTTCTTGTCCAGCTCGATGATCTTGGCCTCGAGCTCCTTGCCCACGTAGGGCTGGAGGTCGCGAACACGGCGCATCTCGACCAGGGAGGCCGGGAGGAAGCCGCGGAGGCCGATGTCGAGGATGAGACCACCCTTGACGACCTCGATGACGGTACCGGTGACGATCCCGTCCTCTTCCTTGATCTTCTCGATGGTGCCCCAGGCACGCTCGTACTGGGCGCGCTTCTTCGAGAGGATCAGGCGGCCTTCCTTGTCCTCCTTCTGGAGAACAAGGGCTTCGATCTCGTCACCGACGGCGACGACCTCGTTGGGGTCGACGTCGTGCTTGATCGAGAGCTCGCGGCTCGGGATAACGCCTTCGGTCTTGTAACCGATGTCGAGCAGGACCTCGTCCCGGTCGACCTTCACGATGACGCCGTCGACGATGTCGCCGTCGTTGAAGTACTTGATCGTCTCGTCGATCGCGGCGAGGAAGGCTTCCTCGTTACCGATGTCGTTGACCGCTACCTGCGGGGTGGTGGCGGTGGTCTCGGTGCTGCTCGTCATGTGGGAAAGGGCTCCGGTACGGACATTGAGTCGTAGGTACTGCTACGCCGGGAGCCCGTATCGCTCTGAAGAAGCCGGACAGCCAAGGAAGCGCCACCCCGAAAACACTGGTGACGCCTCGAAAACCGAGGGGACATACAACAGATGCGAGCGCAGCCTACTACGTCTGAGGTGCGCAGGCCCGCAGCGCAACTTGTAGCATACGGGGGCAGCCGGGAAGGGTCAATGCGCGAAGGCGCACACCCGGGGCGGATCCCCGCAATCGCGGACAAAGAAATGTCCCAGGAGGCCGCGCAGGGCCTGTGGCGACGCTTCCGCGGCCACCCCCGGCGGCTTGGACGGAAGAGTACGACGAGGGAGCCGATCATCCAAGAGTCGGAGACGTACGAGCCCGGCGGTCCCGAAGACCTCGACGCGGAGGCGACCCGGCGTGACGCGGGGATCGCGGAGAGTTCCCGCGCGAACCGGGGCTGGTGGGACCGCAACGCGGACGAGTACCAGATCGATCACGGCACGTTCCTCGGGGACGACCGTTTCGTGTGGGGCCCGGAGGGCCTGGACGAGGTGGAGGCCGAGCTGCTGGGTCCCCCGGAGGAGCTGAAGGGCAAGGACGTCCTGGAGATCGGCGCCGGTGCGGCGCAGTGCTCGCGGTGGCTGGCCGGTCAGGGGGCCCGCCCGGTGGCCCTGGACCTCTCGCACCGCCAGTTGCAGCACTCGCTGCGGATCGGCGGATCGTTTCCCCTTGTCTGTGCCGACGCCGGCGCGCTGCCCTTCGCGGACGGCTCCTTCGACCTCGCGTGCTCCGCGTACGGGGCGCTGCCGTTCGTGGCCGACCCGCGGCTGGTACTGCGCGAGGTGCGGCGGGTGCTGCGGCCGGGTGGCCGGTTCGTCTTCTCGGTGACGCATCCGATCCGCTGGGCGTTCCCGGACGAGCCGGGTCCGGAGGGCCTGTCGGTGTCCTCGTCCTACTTCGACCGCACGCCCTACGTCGAGCAGGACGCGGAGGGCCGCGCGGTCTACGTGGAACACCACAGGACCCTCGGCGACCGGGTGCGGGACGTCGTGGCCTCGGATTTCCGTCTGGTGGACCTGGTGGAGCCGGAGTGGCCGTCCTGGAACAGCTCCGAGTGGGGCGGCTGGTCGCCGCTGCGCGGGAACCTGATCCCGGGGACGGCGATCTTCGTGTGTGAACGGGACTGACGCCTCTTCTCACGTCTCGCCTCTCTTCACGTCTCGCCTTTTCTCACGTACGTGCGCGAGCGGGCGGGGCTGACACCTGCTGTCTCTCGCCGCCTTCTCTTGCCCGCGCGCAGGCCCGCGCGGGCCTGCGCGCGGGCAAGAGCGCGGACGAGAGCGCGGACGAGAGCGCGTGACCGGCCAGCACGTGCGACCGACGCAACCGCGTGCGCGCGCACGCGGTTGCGCGTGGATATGCGCACGCGCGCGTGGGCCCTCGCCGGGTGCGGGGAAGGGCGTACGCGCGCGGGATCGTTCCCGGCGTCGTACGACACTGGGGGCGTGATCCGTTACGACGCCCTGGACGCGCTGCCCGTGCGCTCCGCCCTGCCCGACCTGACCGACGCCCTGGAGACGGACGGCACGGCGGTGCTCGTGGCCCCGCCCGGCACCGGCAAGACGACGCTGGTGCCGCTGGTACTGGCGGGGCTCGTCGGTGACGGCCCCGCGCGCCGGGTCGTGGTGGCCGAGCCGCGGCGGATCGCGGCGCGGGCCGCGGCCCGGCGGATGGCCTGGCTGCTCGGCGAGGGGCCCGGCGAGAGCGTGGGCTTCACGGTGCGCGGCGAGCGCGCGGTGGGCCGCCACACGCGCGTGGAGGTCGTGACGACCGGAGTGCTGCTGCAGCGGCTGCAGCGCGACCAGGAGCTGGCGGGCGTCGATGCCGTCGTCCTCGACGAATGCCACGAGCGGCATCTGGACGCCGACACGGTGGCCGCGTTCCTGTGGGACGTACGGCAGGCACTGCGGCCGGAGCTGCGGCTGGTGGCCGCGTCGGCGACCACCGACGCGCAGGGGTGGGCGCGGCTGCTGGGCGGGGCGCCCGTGGTGGAGGCCGCAGGCGTCGCGCATCCCGTGGAGGTGCTGTGGGCCGCTCCGGCCCGCCCGGTACGGCCGCCGCACGGGATGCGCGTCGATCCCGCGCTGCTCGCGCATGTGGCGTCGGTGGTGCGGCGGGCGCTGTCCGAGCGGGCGGGGGACGTGCTGTGTTTCCTGCCCGGTGTGGGGGAGATCGCGCGTGTGGCCGGTCAGCTCGGGGATCTCGGTGGCGTCGACGTGCTCCAGGTGCACGGACGGGCGCCGGCGGCCGTGCAGGACGCGGTGCTGGCGCCGGGGGCACGGCGCCGGGTGGTGCTGGCCACGTCCGTGGCGGAGTCGTCGCTGACCGTACCCGGGGTCCGGGTGGTGGTGGACTCGGGACTCGCGCGGGAGCCCCGGGTGGATCACGCGCGGGGGCTGAGCGGCCTCACGACGGTGCGGGCGTCACGGGCGGCCGGGCGGCAGCGGGCGGGGCGCGCCGGGCGTGAGGCGCCCGGGGTGGTGTACCGGTGCTGGACCGAGGCCGAGGACGTCCGTCTGCCGGCGTTCCCGGCGCCGGAGATCAAGGTGGCCGACCTGACCGCGTTCGCCCTTCAGGCCGCCTGCTGGGGCGATCCGGACGCCTCGGGCCTCGCGTTGCTCGATCCGCCGCCGGGCGGGGCGATGGCGGCGGCGCGGGACGTGCTGTCGGCCGTGGGGGCGGTGGACTCCGCCGGGCGGGCCACGGAGGTCGGAGCACGACTGGCCCGGCTGGGGGTGCACCCGCGGCTGGGGCGAGCTCTGCTGGACACGGCCGGCGACGGTGCCGCGGTGGTCGCTCTGCTCTCCGAAGAGGTGCCGCGGGAGTACGGCGACGATCTGGCCGGTGCCCTGCGGCGCGCGCGGCGTGGTGGTGACGGCTACGCGGCGCGCTGGGCCGCGGAGGTGCGGCGGCTGCGGGCCGTGGCGTCGGGGCCGTCCCGGCCGGCAGCCCAGCGCTCCCGTCCGGAGGAAACCACCGGAACCGGACCGCGCCCCCGGCCCGAAGAGACCGCCGGAACCCCAGCGCGCCCCCGGCCCGAAGAGACCGCCGGAAGCCCAGCGCGCCCCCGGCCCGAAGAGACCGCCGGAACCCCAGCGCGCCCTCAGCCCGAAGAGACCGCCGGAACCCCAGCGCGCCCTCAGCCCGAAGAGACCGCCGGAACCCCAGCGCGCCCCCGGCCCGACGAGAGCGCCGGGACCCGAGCGTGTGGGGACGACGAGCTCACCGGGGTCGTCGCGGCTCTCGCCTTTCCGGAGCGGGTCGCCAGGTTCGACGGCGGCTCGTATCTCATGGCGTCCGGCACCCGGGCCGAGGTGGCGGACGGGTCGGCGCTGCGCGGGGCGCCCTGGATCGTCGTCGCCGTGGCCGACCGGCCCACTGGAAAGGGGCACGCGCGCGTGCGGCTCGGGGCCGTCGTGCGTGAGGACGTGGCGCGGGCCGCGGCCGGGGCGCTGCTGGCGGAGGCGGACGAGGTGCACTGGGCGGACGGGGAGGTGGTGGCCCGGCGTGTGGAACGGCTGGGAGCCGTCGAACTGGCCGTGCAGCCTCTCGAACGCGCCGACCCGGCCCTCGTGCGCGCCGCCCTGCTCCAGGGGTTGCGGCAGGAAGGGTTCGGGCTGCTGCGCTGGTCGCCGGACGCGGAGACGCTGCGGCAGCGGCTGGCGTTCCTGCACGCGCACCTCGCAGAGCCGTGGCCCGACGTGTCGGACGACGCGCTGCACGCGCGCGTGGCGGAGTGGCTGGAGCCGGAGCTGAGCAGGGCCCGGCGACGGGCCGACCTCGCCCGGATCGACGCCGGGCAGGCGCTCGCGCGGCTGCTGCCCTGGGCGAGCGGGGACGCGGCGCGGCTGGACGAGCTGGCGCCGGAGCGGATCGCCGTACCGAGTGGGTCCAGGATCCGGATCGACTACGGAGATCCCGAACGGCCGGTCCTCGCGGTCAAGCTGCAGGAGATGTTCGGACTGCGGGAGACGCCGGCCGTGGCGGGGGTACCGCTGCTCGTGCATCTGCTCTCCCCCGCCGGGCGGCCCGCCGCCGTGACGGCCGACCTGGCCTCCTTCTGGACGGGCGGCTACAAGGGCGTACGGGCGGAGCTGCGCGGGCGTTACCCGAAGCATCCCTGGCCGGAGGACCCGTCGACCGCCGAGCCGACGCGGCACACCAACGCGCGGCTCAGGCGCTGACCGGCTCGGGCTCCTGCGGCTGCGCGGGCGTGGGGTCCCGCGGGCGGCGGGCGCGGGCCTCCAGCGCGAGGGAGAGCCCGAGGAGCAGCAGGCCGACGGCCAGGGAGCCCCACGGCGCGTACGAGGTGAGTGCCAGGACCAGGGTGCGGTTGTGCCTGACGAGGGCGACCGTGTGCTCGATGTAGTCCTCGCGCATCTTCACGTGCCCGGAGAAGGCGGTGACCTTGGCGCGGCCGCCGAGCAGGGTGCCGCCGCGCAGTTCCTCCCGGTGGATCTCCTCACCGTAGACGGGGGCGCCGGTGACGGGTTCGACCCAGAACCTGCGGACGGTGGTGTACCAGCGGGTGGTGCCCGTCCTGGCGACCGACTCCGGCGTGATGCCCTGGACCGGCATGGTCTTCGGCATCGGGACCTTGGTCCACGGGACGGTCTGTTCGAAGTAGTAGACCTCCAGGCCGCGGAAGTTCCGGGTGCCCTGGTAGTGGATGGGGCTGGTGGTGCGGGTCTGGGCGTCGAAGTACTCGTAGTCCCTTCTCTGGGTCAGGAAGGGCCACTTGAACTCGATGCCGTCGCGCCGGACCGGGTCGCCGTCGACCGACTCACCGGTCGCGTGGACGGGGGCCTGGCTGTGGGCGTCGAAGATGTAGCGCTCCGGGACGCGGGAGACCATCTTGCCGTCGGGGCCCTGCACGTACGACAGGCTGTCCCAGACGACGACCGGCCGCCCCGCCGTCCGCTCGATGCTCCGCGCGGCCTCCACGTTGCCCTTGAGGGTCTGCACGATGGTGACCCGGGAGACCTTTTTCGCCCGCATGGTGCCGTAGTCGAGGAGGGTCGCCCCCCTGGCCTCCAGGACCATGTCCTGGTACTGGTTCGCGGGGATGCGGGCCAGGCGGGGAAAGGCGTACCAGCGCAGCAGTGGGGCCAGCGCCGCGCAGAACACGGCACAGGCGAGCAGGGTCAGGCTTGCCTTGCGGCGCATCGCGGCCTCCTTCCCGGGCGGGTGCGGCTACGGGTGCGAGGGCACCGTCGTCAGCAGCGGCTTGGGGGACGTCCGGCCCGACGGTGAGCCCGTCGCGCTGATCGTGAGGACCAGGACGAGCGCGAGGGCGAGACCGGTCGCGGCGGCGATCAGGGCGCGCATGCGGGGCCTCCCGGCGGGCGGTCGGTGTCCTGAGTGGATGCCGGCGGCTCGCCAGGGTTCCTCGCGGGCCGCCGGACCTCGGACGGGCCAAGGTTCCTGATGGCTCGTCAGGTCCGGCACCGTAGCAACGGCCGGGTGAGATGAGAACAGGGGTGCACGCACGAACGAGGGCGCCCTCACCGCCGGAGCGGGAAGGGCGCCCTGTCGTGACGCGTGGGCTCAGGAGGAGGCGGAGCGGCTCGGGGACGGGCTGTCCGAGGGTTCGGCGGCGACGGCCACCGTCAGTTCCACGGTGAGCGTCGCGCCGCCCGTGGTGGTGATGCGGAGCAGGAAGGTGCCGGAAGTGTCGTCCGCGTACAGCTTCGGCAGCTTCAGCAGGCCCTTGCCGTCGGTCAGGAGGCCGGTGAGCGTGCGTACGGGCTTGCCGTCGGCGTCCTTGAAGTAGGGGCCCTTGTCGTTCTCGGTGGCGTCGGTCGCGGACTTGATCAGGGTGGCGGTGGCCGCGACCTTGTCCGCCACGGCGGTCTTGTAGGTCGCCTTCACCTCCACCTGCTCGGCGAACTCGGCGCCCGGGGCGCAGGTCAACGGGGTGTCGGTGGTGCGGGCCAGGGTGTCGGCGGCGCGCGCGGTGACGGCGGCCGTGTAGTCGACGCCCTTGACCGAACGCCCGACGACGGCCGCGGTCACCTTGAAGTCGCCGATCTTCTCGCCCGCTCGGAGCACCGGGGCGAGAGCGACGCCCTTGCCGTCCGTGGCGACCGTGGCGACCGTCTCGCCGCCGCTGAAGGTGGCGTCGGTGTCCCCGGTGATGGTGAACCTGACCCTGACCTTGCCGACGGACTTGCCGGTTCTGGTCTCGGCACGGGTGCTGATCCGCTGGGTGAAGGCGTCGCCGGCCATCGTCGTGAGCTTGGCGGTACCCGCGTCCTCGAGGTGGTCCACGATGTCGGTGTTCGTCGGCGGCGGCGTCGGCGGGACGGGCGGCTTCGGCGGGGTCGGCGGCTTCGGCGGGGTCGGGCTGGGGCTTTCGTCTCCGCCGCCGGGCTGCTGCGGCTTCGGGGGCTTCGAGTGGGGCCTGGTCCGCGGCGGGTCCGAGGGCTTGGGGGCCGGGCCGGGCCGGGTGCCCTGGTCGCCGTGGTCGCTGCGGTGGGACGGCACGGTGCCGGTTCCGTCGGGCACCGAGTGGGAACCCTTGCGGTAGTACTCCAGCCAGTTCAGGACCAGGTCCAGATAGTCCTGCGAGTTGTTGTAGCTGAGGATCGCGCGGTGCAGGCCCTGGTCGGTGGACATGTCCCAGTCGTTGCGGCACAGATAGTGGCCGGCGGCGTGGGCGGCGTCGTAGACGTTGTTCGGATCCTTCTTGCCGTCGATGTTGCCGTCGCGGCCCGCCCATGCCCAGGTGGACGGGATGAACTGCATGGGGCCGACGGCCTGGTCGTACTGGCTGTTGCCGTCGTACGCGCCGTGGTCGGTGTCCGGGATGAGGGCGAAGCCGTTGCCGTCGAGCTGCGGGCCGAGGATCCGGCCCAGCGTGGTGCCGTTCGCGTCGACCCGGCCACCGCGGGCCTGGCCCGACTCGACCTTGCCGATGGCTGCGAGCAGCTGCCAGGGCAGGTTGCAGCCGGGTTTGGTGGCGCGCAGTTCGGTCTCGGCCTTCTTGTAGGCGTCGAGGACCGTCGCCGGGATACCGGCCTCGGTGTCACCCCGGGAGACGGGGGTGCCGATGGGCGACGTGGGGCCGGGGTTGGGGCTGTTCAGCGGCGGCAGGTCCGTGTAGTACGGCGAGCTGCCGGTGGCGTCCTGACCGGTGGCCGTGTCGGGTGCGGGCGTGGAGGCGCCGGCCGCCTCGTGTCTGCCCTGGTCCTCGCCGGTCGCTCCCGGAGCCTGGGACGCGGAGAGTGCCGCGACCGCCACCGCGGCCACGGCGGTGGTCGCCGCTCCCTTGCGCAGCCGCCTGCCGAAATGCGCCGCCATAGAGTGAACCCCTCCCGCTGGACGCCCCGGGGCGCCCTCTCCGTCCGTCTGCCTCGCCCTGGTCTGACGGCTGAACCGGTACTGCGGTTGCCCCTGTGCCGCTTTTTCCTTGAGTGCGAAGTGTGTTCGACCGTGCGCCCGGCACGGTGACCGAGGTGACCCTACGACAACTTGCTTTGCACGGGCAGGTGCACGCCCGGTTTTCACCGGTTGGCCGACTTTCGTTGTCGCACGGGTCGCCGGTGGGCGGTCACGCATACTTGACGGGCGTGATCACCGGTTCCGGCGCCATGGCCGACGACCTGACGAGGGGGCCCTGTTGCCGTTCACTCTCAGCCACGCGGCGGCCGTGCTGCCGGCGGTCCGGGCGGACGGAAGCCGTCGCGCCCGGCTGGTGCCGGCGATCCTCGTCGCCGGCTCCTTCGCGCCCGATCTGACCTTCTACGCGGCGAGTTTTCTGCCCGGTGCCATGGAATTCGGCGCCGTCACCCACGCGTTCGCCGGGGTCGCCACGGTGGACGTGCTCATCGCCTGGGCCCTGACGGGGCTGTGGCTGCTCGTGCGGGAGCCGTCGGTGGCACTGCTGCCGCGCGCCCGGCAGGGCCGGCCGGCCGCTCTGCTGCGCTGCGGCGGCCCGCACGCGCGCGTGCGGGCCGCCGAGGTGGCGTGGTGGTACGTCTCCGCGGTGCTGGGTGCGCTGACCCATGTGGTGTGGGACGCGTTCACCCATCACGACCGGTGGGGGACGCGACTGGTTCCGGCCATCGGGCGGGACCGTCCGGCGGGCCTGCCGCTGTACTCGTGGCTGCAGTACGGCTCGTCGGCGGCGGGCGCCCTGGTGCTCGCGGTCTTCCTGGTGCGAGCGCTGCGGCGGACACCCGACGGCGAGCCGGTGGGGGTGCCGGCGCTGTCCGTGCGGGACCGGTGGTGGGCGCTGCTGGTGATCGGCGGCTGTGTGCTGGCCGGTGCCGTGCAGCGGGTCGCGCGGTGGTCGGGGCGGCAGGGCGCGTCGGGACGGCTGTGGGAGCTGGTGCCCACCCTGTGCTTCGGGGCGGGCACCGGAGGGGCGCTGGGACTGCTGCTGTACGCCGTCTGCGTCAGGGTGTGGCGTCCGGTCCCGGTTCCGGACGGCTCCGTGGCTGCGGTGAGCGCCGCCGGCCCGGCCGGGGCGAGCCGGGGGCGGGCGGTCTCTCGGTGAGCGAGGCGACGAAGACGGTGAGGGTGTGCCGGGGGCGGCGCGCCCGCGAAGTCAGGGTGAGCACGAGGGCGAGGTAGCCGCGGACCAGGTCCGCCCATGCGCGCCAGTCCGGGGCGTGGTCCGCGCGGGCGGTCGGACCGGCGAATCTGCGCCGGAGGCCGCGGGCGGTCCTGCGGACGGTCGTGTCCAGGTCGGCCGGGATGCGGGCGGTGCTTGCGTCGGCCGCGAGGGCCGGGACCGGCGAGGCAGGCAGGGCCTGCGCGGAAGCGGTGTCCGCCCGGACCCAAGGGGCTGCCTCGGGCGTCCGGCGGTGAAGCATGCGTATACCCATGCCCGCAGTTTTGCGGCTTCGAGGGGTGGGGGGCGTTCTGGCGGGGGCCACGTGAGTGACGGCCCCTCCGGAGGTTCGGCCGACCTGATGGCCGGCGCGGTGTGGCTTGCGCTGATGAGGGCGGGGAGCGGAGGTGCCGTGGCGGGGCACGGCGCCGGGAAGCCGAGTGTCGTGCACACGGCACCCTTGCCGGAGCCCCCCGGGGCTCCGGCAAGGGTGCCGAAGCCCGGGGCCGGGAGTGCTGTCCGACAACGCGCGTCGTCGCCCGAAGAGCGGCCGCGCGGCATCGGGTACGTGCTCTCGGCGTGCCGGCTCCAGGCCCGCGTACCGGGCGTACTCGGGTCCGGGGCCGGCGAGAGTGCGTGCCGGCGTCGCGCGGCAGACGGCAATCGTCGGACAGGCCCCTAGTGCGCTGCGGACTCCCAGTCCGGGCCCACGCCCACCGAGACGTCCAGCGGGGCGCGGAGCTGGACGGCGTTCGCCATCTCCCGGCGGACGATCTTCTCGGCGGCCGCCCGCTCACCGGGCGCGATCTCCAGGACGATTTCGTCGTGGACCTGCAGGAGCATGCGGGACTGGAGGTCCGCCGCCCGCAGCGCGTCGCCCACCTTGAGCATGGCGATCTTGACGATGTCCGCCGCCGTGCCCTGGATGGGCGCGTTGAGGGCCATGCGCTCGGCCGCCTCCCGGCGCTGCCGGTTGTCGCTGTTGAGGTCGGGCAGATAGCGGCGGCGCCCGAAGAGCGTCGCCGTGTACCCCGTCGCCCGGGCCTCGTCGACCGCCCGGCGCAGGTAGTCCCGGACCCCGCCGAAGCGCTCGAAGTACGCGTCCATCAGGGCGCGTGCCTCCGCCGCCTCGATGTTCAGCTGCTGGGAGAGGCCGAACGCCGACAGACCGTATGCCAGGCCGTACGACATGGCCTTGATCTTGCGGCGCATCTCCGCGTCCACCGCGGCGGGCTCGACGCCGAAGACCTGGGAGGCGGCCGTGGTGTGCAGGTCCTCGCCGGAGGTGAACGCCCGGATCAGGCCCTCGTCCTCCGAGAGGTGTGCCATCACGCGCAGCTCGATCTGGCTGTAGTCGGCGGTCATCAGGGACTCGAAGCCCTCTCCGACGACGAAGCCGCGGCGGATCGCCCGGCCCTCGTCGGTGCGGACCGGGATGTTCTGCAGGTTCGGGTCCGTGGAGGAGAGCCGGCCGGTCGCGGCCACCGTCTGGTTGAAGGTGGTGTGGATCCGGCCGTCGCCCGCGATGGTCTTGATCAGGCCCTCGACGGTGACGCGCAGCTTCGCCTGCTCACGGTGGCGGAGCATGATCACCGGAAGTTCGTTGTCGGTCTGGGCGGCGAGCCAGGCCAGCGCGTCGGCGTCCGTGGTGTAGCCGGTCTTGGTCTTCTTGGTCTTGGGCAGGGCCAGTTCGCCGAAGAGGACCTCCTGGAGCTGCTTGGGCGATCCCAGGTTGAACTCGTGGCCGGCTGCGGCGTGGGCCTCTTTCACGGCCTGCTGCACGGCACCGGCGAACGTCTGCTCCATCGCTTCGAGGTGCGCGCGGTCCGCCGCGATGCCCCGCCGCTCCATGCCGGCGAGCAGGGCGGAGGTCGGCAGCTCCACGTCCCGCAGCAGATCCGCGGCGCCCACCTCCTCGATGCGGGCCGTGAAGACCTCGCCGAGGTCCAGGACGGTGCGGGCCTGGATCATCAGGGCCTCGGCCTCGGCGCCCTCGTCCGCGCCGAACGCCAGCTGGCCGTCGGCCGCGGCGGCGGGGCCCAGCTCGCGGTGCAGGTACTCCAGCGACAGCGCGTCCAGGTCGAAGGAGCGGCGGCCCGGCTTGACCAGGTAGGCGGCGAGCGCGGTGTCCATGCGCACGCCCTCGATGCTCCAGCCGTGCTCGGCGAAGACGCGCATGGCGCCCTTGGCGTTGTGGAACACCTTGGGGCGGTCCGCGTCGGCCAGCCAGGCCCTGAACGCGTTCTCGTCGGCCTCGTCCAGCTCGGCGGGGTCGAACCAGGCGGCCGCTCCCCCGGGCGCCGCGAGGGCGACCTCGGCTACCGAGCCGGCACCCAGCGCCCAGGTGTCGACGGTGGCGACGCCCAGGCTCTGGTCGCCGTGCCCGGCCAGCCAGGGGGACAGCTCGCCGGTGCGCAGGATCGTGCCGTCGATCGCCACGCCGTCCGTGGCGACCGGGGTGGCCTCGGCCTCCTCTTCACCGGGGTCGACCGCGAACAGGCGCTCCCGCAGGGACGGATTGCGGATCTCGAGGGTGTCCAGGATCATCGCGACGGCCTTGCGGTCGTACGGGGACCGCTCCAGGTCGGTGACCGTCCGCTCCAGCTCGACCTGGCGCTCCAGCTCGGTGAGGACGCGGTTGAGCTTGACCGACTCCAGGTGGTCGCGGAGGTTCTGCCCGGCCTTGCCCTTGACCTCGTCGACCCGCTCGACCAACTCCGCGAAGGAGCCGAACTGGTTGATCCATTTCGCGGCGGTCTTCTCGCCGACGCCCGGGATGCCGGGGAGGTTGTCGGACGGGTCGCCGCGCAGGGCGGCGAAGTCCGGGTACTGCGCGGGCGTCAAGCCGTACTTCTCGAAAACCTTCTCCGGGGTGAACCGGGTCAGCTCCGAGACGCCCTTCGTCGGGTAGAGCACGGTGGTGTGCTCGGAGACCAGCTGGAAGGAGTCGCGGTCACCGGTGACGATCAGCACCTCGAAGCCCGCGGCCTCGGCCTGGGTGGCGAGCGTGGCGATCACGTCGTCCGCCTCGAAGCCGGGCACGGCGAAGCGCGGCGCGTGCATCGCGTCGAGCAGCTCGCCGATCAGCTCGACCTGGCCCTTGAACTCGTCCGGCGTCTTGGAGCGGTTCGCCTTGTACTCCGTGAACTGCTCGGAGCGCCAGGTCTTGCGCGAGACGTCGAAGGCCACCGCGAAGTGCGTGGGCGCCTCGTCACGCAGGGTGTTGGCCAGCATCGACGCGAAGCCGTAGATCGCGTTCGTCGGCTGGCCGGTCGCGGTCGTGAAGTTCTCCGCGGGCAGCGCGAAGAACGCGCGGTAGGCCAGCGAGTGCCCGTCCATGAGCATCAGCCGCGGACGGGTGCCGCCGGGGGTCTTGTCGGTCTTCTTCGATGCTTTCTCTGCCACGTCCCCGATCCTGCCACGCCGCACCGACACTCCGGGCCGGGCGCCTCCACCGGGCGCCTCCACCGGGTGTGACCACCGGCACGGCGGCCGGGGCGGCGGACGGCCCGGCCCGTTCGGCCCGCCGATCACCGCCGTCGTGACCGGTCGCCGTCGCCATGGAGCACGAGGGCGAGTGCGGAGACCGTGGACAGGGTGACGGCGTCGTTGTCGGTCGTCCGTGGGAGGATCGACGGCGTACGTCGCACACGCAGTCGAGGTACATCTCACACGCAGTCGAAGGGGAGCGTGCTGATGGCGACGAAGCCGCCCAAGGGTGATCCGGTTCAGGACGCGCCGCAGGTCACGGAGCCGAAGCACGCGGCCGCGGGGTTGCCGGCCATCGGGCACACCCTGCGCATCGCCCAGCAACAGATGGGCGTGAAGCGCACCGCGCTGACCCTGCTGCGCGTGAACCAGAAGGACGGCTTCGACTGCCCGGGCTGCGCCTGGCCCGAGCCGGACCACCGGCACGCGGCGGAGTTCTGCGAGAACGGCGCGAAGGCGGTCGCCGAGGAGGCCACGCTGCGCCGGGTCACACCCGAGTTCTTCGCCGCGCACTCCGTCGCCGACCTGGCCACCAGGAGCGGCTACTGGCTGGGCCAGCAGGGGCGGCTCACGCACCCCATGTACCTCCCCGAAGGGGGAGAGCACTACGAGCCGGTCGGCTGGGAGCGCGCCTTCGACATCGTCGCCGAGGAGATCGCCGCCCTCGGCTCCCCCGACGAGGCCGTGTTCTACACCTCGGGCCGCACCAGCAACGAGGCGGCGTTCCTGTACCAGCTCTTCGCTCGCGAGCTGGGCACGAACAACCTGCCGGACTGCTCCAACATGTGCCATGAGTCGTCGGGCTCGGCGCTCTCCGAGACGATCGGCATCGGGAAGGGCAGCGTCCTGCTGGAGGACCTGTACCAGGCCGATCTGATCATCGTCGCCGGGCAGAATCCGGGGACGAACCATCCGCGCATGCTCTCCGCGCTGGAGAAGGCCAAGGCGAACGGCGCGCGGGTGATCAGCGTCAACCCGCTGCCCGAGGCCGGCCTGGAGCGCTTCAAGAACCCGCAGACCGCTCAGGGCATGCTCCGGGGCGCCACGCTCACCGATCTGTTCCTGCAGATCCGCATCGGCGGCGACCAGGCGCTGTTCCGCCTCCTGAACAAGCTGATCCTGGAGACGGAGGGCGCGGTCGACGAGGAGTTCGTGCGGGAACACACCCACGGGTACGAGGAGTTCGCCGAGGCCGCCCGGGCCGCCGACTGGGCCGAGACGCTCTCGGCCACCGGCCTCACGCGCGCGGAGATCGAGAAGACCCTCGGCATGGTTCTCGCGTCGAAGCGGACCATCGTCTGCTGGGCCATGGGTCTCACCCAGCACAAGCACGCGGTGTCGACCATCCGCGAAGTGGTCAACTTCCTGCTGCTGCGCGGCAACATCGGCCGTCCGGGCGCGGGCGTGTGCCCGGTGCGGGGCCACTCCAACGTGCAGGGTGACCGCACGATGGGCATCTTCGAGCGGCCGGCGCCGGCCTTCCTGGACGCGCTGGAGAAGGAGTTCGGGTTCGCGCCGCCGCGCGAGCACGGCTTCGACGTCGTACGGGCCATCCGCGCGCTGCGCGACGGCGAGGCGAAGGTGTTCTTCGCGATGGGCGGCAACTTCGTCTCGGCCTCCCCGGACACCGAGGTGACCGAGGCGGCGATGCGGCGCGCCCGGCTGACCGTGCACGTGTCGACCAAACTGAACCGCTCACACGTCGTCACCGGCGCCCGGGCGCTGATCCTGCCCACGCTGGGGCGGACGGAGCGTGATCTGCAGGGCGGCGGTGAGCAGTTCGTGACGGTGGAGGACTCCATGGGCATGGTGCACGCCTCCCGCGGGCGCCTCGCGCCCGCGGGTCCGCGGCTCAGGTCCGAGCCGGCCATCGTCTGCGGCCTCGCGCTCCGGGTGCTCGGCGAGAACAGCGTCGTGCCGTGGGAGGAGTTCGAGAGGGACTACGCGACGATCCGTGACCGCATCGCGCGCGTGATCCCCGGATTCGAGGACTTCAACGCACGCGTGGCCCGGCCCGGCGGCTTCGTGCTGCCGCACGCCCCGCGCGACGAGCGCCGCTTCCCGACCGCCACGGGCAAGGCGAACTTCACGGCGGCGCCGGTGGAGTACCCCGCGCTGCCCGAGGGCCGGCTGCTGCTGCAGACACTGCGCTCGCACGACCAGTACAACACCACGATCTACGGTCTCGACGACCGCTACCGGGGCATCACGGGCGGGCGCCGGGTGGTGCTGGTGAATGCGGACGACGCGCGCGGACTCGGGGTCGCGGAGGGGTCGTACGTGGATCTGGTGAGCGAGTGGAAGGACGGGGTGGAGCGACGGGCGCCCGGTTTCCGGGTCGTGCTGTATCCGACGGCCCGGGGCTGCGCGGCGGCCTACTACCCCGAGACGAACGTGCTCGTCCCGCTGGACGCCACGGCCGACACCAGCAACACCCCGGCCAGCAAGTCCGTCGTCGTACGCCTCGAGGCCCACGCCGGGGAGGGCGCCCCGGAACCCGCGCGGGAAGGCGCCCGGTGACCAGGCCGGCAAGGCGCCCGGAACCCGTCCACGACGGCCCCGGGACCCGGGCGGCGCCGGGGCGGGCACCGGGGCCGTGACCGCACGGAAGGCCGTCTGGAACAATCGGCGACCGACTGAGCGTTTGCTCAGCCAAGGAACAGGTGTACGAAGAACGGAGCCGGCCGATGGGCGAGCAGCAGCGAGTGAAGTTCCCGCAGGAGGTCATCGACGAGTACGCGGCGCTCGGTGTGGATCTGCCCGCCCTGTTCTCGGCAGGACACCTCGGCACCCGGATGGGGGTGCAGATCCTGGAGGCGTCGGCGGAGAAGGTCGTCGGGACCATGCCGGTGGAGGGCAACACCCAGCCGTACGGCCTGCTGCACGGGGGCGCGTCCGCGGTGCTGGCGGAGACGCTCGGTTCGGTCGGCTCCATGCTGCACGGCGGCACCTCGAAGATCGCGGTGGGCGTGGATCTGAACTGCACCCACCACCGCGGGGCCCGTTCCGGCCTGGTGACCGGCGTGGCCACCCCCGTGCACCGGGGCCGGTCGACGGCGACGTACGAGATCGTGATCACCGACGAGGATGACCGCCGGGTGTGCACCGCCCGGCTGACCTGCCTGCTGCGGGACGTGAACCCGGGCGACGAGGCACACGCGCGCCCCGTCGGCGGCTGACCGGTTCCCGCCGGACCGCCGCTCCCCCAGCCGGGCTCCGGACACCGCCCCCCCAGCGGGCTCCGGACACCGCTCCCCAGCGGTCCCCCGCCCCTGACCGTCCTCCACCACCGGCCTCCGGCCACCGACCCCCGCCGGCCCGTTGCCCCTCGCCGTCCTTCCCTCTAGCTTCGGCACATGGGACGGCGAGGAGGCCTCCGGGCGGGGGCGGTGTTCCTGGCGGCCGGACTCGCGCTGCCGGCGCTGCTGTGCGCGACGGGCTGCGACCGGTCCGGCGGCCCCCGGCACACCGCTCCCGCGCACACCCCGGACCCCGGGACACCGGCCGCCGGGACACCGCCGGCCGCGTCACCGGTGGCCGACGCCGACCTGTGCACGAGGCTCGTGGCGCACTGGGCGCGCGAGGTGCTCGACAGCGGTACCTACGGCGATTACCAGTCGATGGGTCTGTCCAATGGGCAATACGAGATCCTCAGGGGCGTCGTGGACGCGGCGCGCGGCGTGCGGCGACGCCAAGGGATCGCCCGGGCGGAGGAGTTGATCGCCCGTCAGGCCCGTGCGGCGTGTACCGAGCGCTACCGGCACGGCGCCCCGAGCGGAGGTCCCTGGCGATGAGCGGCATCGGTCCCGTCGAGCCCGGCGAGGGCACGGGCGTCCGGGACAACCCGGATACCGGGGGCCCTCGTTCGGCCGGGCGGACACGCGCGGCGCTCGTCTCGCACCACCACCGGCACCGGCGGGTCACGTTCGCTCTCCTCGCGCTGACCGTGCTGCTGGGCGGCGGTGGCTACCTCTTCGCCACCCGGCCACGGCAACCGCCGCCGCACGTCACACCCCGCCCGGCACAAGTGCCGTATCCCGCACAGGCGGTGGGCGTGACGTATCTCGACGGCCGGGCCACCGCGGCGGGTGCACCGCCGCGGAGCTTCAGCTTCACGGTGCTGGTGAGCGTGGAGTCGGGGCCGCCGGTCACCGTGACCGGGGTGACCCAGCCGTACGCGGGACTGTCCCTGACGACGGACCCCCCGGCGCCCTTCCGGACGAAAGCGGGTTCGGCCCGGAAGATCACCATCACGATGCACGTGACGCAATGCCGGAAAGTACCTATGGACGCCGGACTTCCTTTCGTGGACGTAACTCTGCGTAATACGCGGGCAATACAGAATCACAGTTTCATCCTCGGCCCCCGCTACGCACAGCACCTCTCCCAGGCCCTGAAAGCCGCCTGCGGCAACAGGGGCGGGTAATCACCAAAACCCTTGAGACGCCTGAACGGATCAAGGTGCGTCCTGCAAGTTCTCACCATGTGGACAGGGCGAAACGGCCGGAATTCCGCCGTTCCCCCCACGCGGTACCGCTCTGCATTACCTCGTGTCATAACAAGAGCGTCACAGCATTGGTCAGACTCTCCTCCACGTTCCCCACACACGCTTAGAGTCACGGCCAGTCACCGCGCCGTCGGATTCTCACTCCGGCCCGTCACTCTTCGGCCAGGCGCGCGGCTCGACCGTTTCCACGGGGATGCGGTCGTCCAGGGGAAAGGACTGATCGTGCGTCAACGTTCGCTCATCGCCATCACCGCCGCTCTGGCGGCGGGAGCGCTCACCCTCACCGCCTGCGGCTCGCGCGACAGCGGCGACAAGGGCTCCGACTCCGGCAACGGCGGCACCACCGTCACCATCGGCGTCGACGCCCCGCTGACCGGCGACCTGTCCGCGCTCGGCCTGGGCATCAGGAACTCGGTGGACCTCGCGGCCAAGCAGGCCAACAAGAAGAACTACGTCAAGGGCGTCACCTTCAAGGTCGAAGCCACCGACGACCAGGCGCAGCCCTCCTCCGGCCAGACCAACGCCACCAAGTTCGTCGGCAACAAGGACGTCCTCGGTGTCGTCGGCCCGCTGAACTCCTCCGTGGCCCAGTCGATGCAGAAGGTCTTCGACGACGCCAAGCTGGTCGAGGTGTCGCCGGCCAACACCAACCCGGCGCTGACGCAGGGCGACGACTGGCAGAAGTCGAAGGCGCGGCAGTACAAGTCGTACTTCCGCACCGCGACCACGGACGCCATCCAGGGCCCGTTCGCCGCGCAGTACGTCTACAACAAGGCCAAGAAGACCAAGGTCTTCGTCATCGACGACAAGAAGACCTACGGCGCCGGTCTCGCCGCCACCTTCTCCGAGGAGTTCAAGAAGCTCGGCGGCAAGGTCGTGGGCACCGAGCACATCAACCCCGACACCAAGGACTTCTCCGCGGTCGCCACCAAGGTGAAGAACTCCGGTGCCCAGGTGGTCTACTACGGCGGCGAGTACCCGCAGGCCGGCCCGCTGAGCAAGCAGATCAAGGCCGCCGGCGCGAAGGTCCCGCTGGTGGGCGGCGACGGCATCTACGCCGACGACTTCATCAAGCTGGCCGGTGCCTCGGGCGGCGGCGACCTGGCCACCTCGGTCGGCGCCCCGGTCGAGACGCTGCCCTCCGCCAAGGAGTTCGTCGCCAACTACAAGGCGGCGGGCTACAAGGAGGCGTACGCGGCCTACGGCGGTTACTCCTACGACTCGGCCTGGTCGATCATCGAGGCCGTCAAGAAGGTCGTGGACGACAACGACGGCAAGCTGCCGGACGACGCCCGCGAGAAGATCACCCAGGCCATGCAGAACGTCTCCTTCGACGGTGTGACCGGCAAGGTCTCCTTCGACGAGTACGGTGACGCGACCAACAAGCAGCTCACCGTCTACTCCGTCACGGGTACCACCTGGAAGGCCGTGGAGTCCGGCACCTACAACGGCAGCTGACCCACACACCCGCACCACCAGAGCCGCGCGGGGCGCTGTTCCACTGGCGTCCCGCGCGGACTCGCATCCGGCCTCATCCGTCGAACGTCCGAAAGTCTCGGAGGACATGCGGTGAACGAACTGCCGCAGCAGCTGGTCAACGGCCTGCTACTAGGATCCATGTACGGGCTGGTCGCCATCGGCTACACAATGGTCTACGGCATCGTCCAGCTCATCAACTTCGCCCACGGCGAGATATTCATGACCGGAGCCTTCGGCGCGCTCACGGTCTACGCGTACGTCCTTCCCGACGGCACCTCGATGTGGGTGGCCCTGCCGCTCATGCTCGTCGGAGCCATCGTGGTCGCCGTCACCGTCGCCGTCGGGGCGGAACGGTTCGCCTACCGTCCGCTGCGCACCGCCCCCCGCCTCGCGCCCCTGATCACCGCCATCGGCCTCTCCCTCGCGCTGCAGCAGGCGGTGTGGGCCTGGTACCCCGGGGCCAAGTCCGCCCGCACGTTCCCGAGCATCCCGGGCGGCCCCTTCGAGATCGGCAACGTCACCATCCAGACCGGTGACGTCTTCCTGGTCGCCGCCGCCCCGCTCTCCATGGCGTTCCTCGCCTACTTCGTGATGCGCACCCGCACCGGACGCGGCATGCAGGCCACCGCCCAGGACCCGGACACCGCGAAGCTGATGGGCGTCAACACGGACCGCATCATCGTGATCGCCTTCGCCCTCGGCGCCACCTTCGCCGCCGTCGGTTCCGTCGCCTACGGCCTGAAGTACGGCCAGATCGACTTCCGCATGGGCTTCATCCTCGGCCTGAAGGCCTTCACCGCAGCCGTCCTCGGCGGCATCGGCAACATCTACGGCGCCATGCTCGGCGGCCTCGTCCTCGGTGTGGCCGAGGCACTGTCCACCGCCTACATCGCGGACATCCCCGGCATGGACAAGTTCGGCAGCCAGTCCTGGGCAGACGTCTGGGCGTTCGTACTCCTCATCCTCGTGCTGCTGTTCAGGCCACAGGGCCTGCTCGGCGAGCGCGTGGCGGACAGGGCGTGACACCGATGACCACACAGACCACCGCATCCGAGACCCCGGAGACCCCGGACGCCACCACGGCCGCGCAGTCCGGTCTCATCGGCCTTCCCGCCCCGCTCGGACGAGCCCTCGCCACCGGCGGCGGCGCGCTCACCGTCGTCTCGACGTTCCTCGCCTGGACCTGGACCTCGGAGTTCCCCGGCGACCTCACCGTCTACGGCTACCCGGGCGGCCTGCAGGTCCTCGTCCTCATCGGCGGCGCCCTCACCGCGCTCTTCGGCCTCTCCTCCTACGGCGTCAAAGGCCTGGGGTGGCTCACCCCGGGCAGCGCCGACGGCGCGCTGAAGCTGTCCGCGCTCGGCGCCTTCGCCACCACCTGGTTCACGGTCATCGCGATCAGCTCCAAGCTCGGCGGCGTGGTGAACCTGGAGCCCGGCGGCTTCGTCGCCGCCCTGGCCACGCTGGCGGCCCTGACCGGCGCACTGGCCCTGCCCTTCGAGCGGCCGGCCCCGGAACTCATCGACCCGGACGACACCGCCTGGGAGCAGTTCCGCCACAGCCGGCGCCAGAACTGGAACACCTTCAAGGCGGCCTTCGCCTCCCGCACCCCGGCCCCGGCCGCCAAGCTGCCCGCCTACGCCGAGATCCTCGTCATCGCCGCCGTGATGGCACTGGGCCTGATCGTCTTCACCTACGGCATCGGCACCGAGTACGACGAGCTGTTCATCGGCTTCCTCATCACCGCCGGCTGCGGCTTCGGCGCCATCGCCAAGGCCGGGCTCGTGGCCCGGGTCTCGGCGATCACCGCCCGCCACCGCATCATCACCATGACCGGTGCCTTCGTCGCCGCGGCCGCCTTCCCGCTCACCCAGTCCGACGACCAGTACGCGACAATCGGCGTCTACATCCTGATCTTCGCCACGGTCGCCCTCGGCCTGAACATCGTCGTCGGCCTGGCCGGCCTGCTCGACCTCGGTTACGTCGCCTTCCTCGGTGTCGGCGCCTACACCTCGGCCCTGGTCTCCGGTTCGCCGTCCTCGCCCCTGCACGTGCAGTGGCCGTTCTGGGCCTCGGCGGTGCTCGGTGCGGTCGTCGCCATGGTGTTCGGCGTCCTCATCGGCGCTCCGACCCTGCGGCTGCGCGGTGACTACCTGGCCATCGTGACGCTCGGCTTCGGTGAGATCTTCCGCATCACCGTCCTCAACATGGACGGCACGTCCGGCCCGGACGTCACCAACGGCTCCAACGGCATCTCCTCGATCCCGAACCTGGACATCCTCGGGTTCGACTTCGGCCAGGAGCATCAGCTCTTCGGCGCCACCATCGGCCGGTTCGCGAACTACTTCCTGCTGATGCTGCTCGTCACGCTCATCGTGGTCGTGGTGTTCCGGCGCAGCAGCGACTCCCGCATCGGCCGCGCCTGGATCGCCATCCGCGAGGACGAGACCGCCGCGCTGGCCATGGGCATCAACGGGTTCCGGGTCAAGCTCATCGCGTTCGCCCTGGGCGCCTGCCTGGCCGGCCTCGCCGGCTCCGTCCAGGCCCACGTCACCTACACGGTGACTCCGGAGCAGTACCAGTTCGCCCACGTCGTGCCGCCCAACTCGGCGTTCCTGCTGGCCGCCGTCGTCCTCGGCGGCATGGGCACCATCGCCGGTCCGCTGGTCGGCGCGGCCCTGCTCTACCTGATCCCCGCCAAGCTCCAGTTCCTGGGCGACTACCAGCTCTTCGCCTTCGGCGTCGCGCTCGTGCTGCTGATGCGCTTCCGCCCCGAGGGCATCATCCCCAACCGGCGCCGCCAACTCGAATTCCACGAAGAGGCCGAAGCGCCCGCCGTCCTCAGCAAGGCAGGGGCCTGACCGATGACCACCGACACCACCACCAAGGGCGCCGCCCCCGGCGCCTCCGCACCCGGCGAGGTCGTGCTCGACGCCCGCGGCGTCACCATGCGCTTCGGCGGCCTGACCGCCGTACGCAATGTCGACCTCACGGTCAACAGCGGCGAGATCGTCGGCCTGATCGGCCCCAACGGCGCCGGCAAGACGACCTTCTTCAACTGCCTGACCGGCCTGTACGTCCCCACCGAGGGCGAGGTCCGCTACAAGGGCGCCGTCCTGCCGCCGAAGTCCTTCAAGGTCACCGCGGCCGGCATCGCACGCACCTTCCAGAACATCCGGCTGTTCGCCAACATGACGGTTCTGGAGAACGTGCTCGTCGGCCGGCACACCCGCACCAGGGAGGGCCTGTGGTCCGCCCTGCTGCGCGGTCCGGGCTTCCACCGGGCCGAGGCGGCCTCCCGGGCGCGGGCCATGGAACTCCTGGAGTTCGTCGGCCTGGAGAAGAAGGCGGAACACCTCGCCCGCAACCTGCCCTACGGCGAGCAGCGCAAGCTGGAGATCGCCCGGGCGATGGCGAGCGAGCCCGGCCTGCTGCTCCTGGACGAGCCGACCGCCGGCATGAACCCGCAGGAGACCCGGGCCACCGAGGAACTGGTCTTCGCCATCCGGGACAGGGGCATCGCCGTGCTCGTCATCGAGCACGACATGCGCTTCATCTTCAACCTCTGTGACCGCGTCGCCGTCCTGGTGCAGGGCGAGAAGCTCGTCGAGGGCGACAGCGCGACCGTGCAGGGCGACGAGCGGGTCGTCGCCGCCTACCTCGGCGAGCCCTACGAGGACGCTCCCGGTGACGAGGAGGTCGCCGAGGTCGAAGCGGCCGAGGCAGCCGAGGCGACCGAAGCGGCCGAGGCGCACCCCGAGACCACGACGGACGCCGCGCCCGGCAAGGAGAACGACCGATGACCGCACTGCTCGAAGTGGAGGACCTGCGGGTCGCCTACGGCAAGATCGAGGCCGTCAAGGGCATCTCCTTCAAGGTCGAAGCCGGTCAGGTGGTCACCCTCATCGGCACCAACGGCGCCGGCAAGACCACCACGCTGCGCACGCTGTCCGGACTGCTGAAGCCGGTCGGCGGGCAGATCCGGTTCAACGGAAGGTCCCTGAAGAAGGTCCCGGCGCACGACGTCGTCTCGCTGGGGCTCGCCCACTCCCCCGAGGGGCGGCACATCTTCCCGCGCATGACCATCGAGGACAACCTGCGCCTCGGCGCGTTCCTGCGCAGCGACAAGCCGGGCATCGAGAAGGACATCCAGCGCGCCTACGACCTCTTCCCCATCCTCGGGGAGCGCAGGAAGCAGGCCGCCGGCACTCTCTCGGGCGGTGAGCAGCAGATGCTGGCGATGGGCCGCGCCCTGATGTCCCAGCCGAAGCTGCTGATGCTGGACGAGCCGTCCATGGGCCTGTCACCGATCATGATGCAGAAGATCATGGCGACGATCGCCGAGCTGAAGTCCCAGGGCACCACGATCCTGCTGGTCGAGCAGAACGCCCAGGCGGCGCTCTCGCTGGCCGACCAGGGTCATGTCATGGAGGTGGGCTCCATCGTGCTGTCCGGCACGGGACAGGACCTGCTGCACGACGAGTCCGTGCGCAAGGCCTATCTCGGCGAGGACTGACCGGTCCGGCCGGCCGGGAACGCGGCGAGGCCCGCGCCCTCTTCTCCGGGGCGCGGGCCTCGCCGTGCGTGTGCGGGGGCTCCCCGCGGGGGCCGTGCGGTGACTCCGCGGTGGCTCCGTGCGGGGCTCGGACCTACTTCCCGGCCTTCTTCTCCTCGCTGTCCGCGATCACGGCCTCGGCGACCTGCTGCATCGACATGCGGCGGTCCATGGAGGTCTTCTGGATCCAGCGGAAGGCGGCCGGCTCGGTCAGGCCGTACTCGGTCTGCAGGATGGACTTCGCCCGGTCGACCAGCTTGCGGGTCTCCAGCCGCAGGGTGAGGTCGGCGACCTCCTGTTCCAGCTGCTTCAGCTCGGTGAAGCGGGAGACGGCCATCTCGATCGCCGGGACGACGTCGCTCTTGCTGAACGGCTTGACCAGGTAGGCCATGGCACCCGCGTCCCGGGCCCGCTCCACGAGGTCGCGCTGCGAGAAGGCGGTGAGCATCAGGACCGGCGCGATGGACTCCTCGGCGATCTTCTCGGCCGCGGAGATGCCGTCCAGCTTGGGCATCTTGACGTCGAGGATGACCAGGTCCGGCTTGTGCTCGCGGGCCAGCTCGACGGCCTGCTCGCCGTCCCCGGCCTCGCCGACGACGGTGTACCCCTCCTCCTCGAGCATCTCCTTCAGGTCGAGGCGGATCAGGGCCTCGTCCTCGGCGATGACGACACGGGTCGTCAGCGGAGGCACGTGCGACTTGTCGTCGTCGGGCGCGTCTACGGGCTGGGGCGACTCGGCGGTCACAGGGGCTCCTCGTTCGGGGCAGGGGTACTGCTGACAAGAGCCTACCTAGCTGCACCTCCCGCCGGTGAGCCGGTACACTCCACCAGAGTTACCGAGCCGGGTTGGCGCAACTGGTTGACGCGGAGGTCTCAAACACCTCTGTCCGAAAGGACGTGTGGGTTCGAATCCCATACCCGGCACTCGTAAGCGGAGGATCACCTGCGGGTGATCCTCCGCTTTGTGCAGCGTCCCGTCACCGTCGGTGACCCGGAGTGGCCGCATGAACGGCCATGGGGGCCGCCGGCCGTCACTTCGGGCTGTCGTCCTCGCCGATGTGATGGACGCGGACCATGTTGGTCGAGCCGGAGACCCCGGGCGGCGAGCCCGCCGTGATCACCACGATGTCGCCCTTCGCGCAGCGGCCGTACTTCAGCAGCAGCTCGTCCACCTGGTCGACCATGGCGTCCGTGGAGTCCACGTGCGGGCCGAGGAAGGTCTCGGCGCCCCAGGTGAGACTCAGCTGGGAGCGGGTGGCCGGCTCGGGGGTGAACGCCAGCAGCGGGATCGGCGAGCGGTAACGGGAGAGCCGGCGGGCCGTGTCTCCCGACTGGGTGAACGCCACCAGGAACTTCGCGCCGAGGAAGTCGCCCATCTCGGCGGCGGCCCGGGCGACCGCGCCGCCCTGGGTGCGCGGCTTGTTCCGCTCGGTCAGCGGCGGCAGGCCCCCCGCCAGGATGTCCTCCTCGGCCGCCGCGACGATCTTCGCCATGGTGCGCACGGTCTCGATCGGGTGCTTGCCGACGCTGGTCTCGCCGGAGAGCATCACGGCGTCCGTGCCGTCGATGACCGCGTTGGCGACGTCGGAGGCCTCGGCGCGGGTCGGGCGCGAGTTGTCGATCATCGAGTCCAGCATCTGGGTGGCCACGATGACCGGCTTGGCGTTGCGCTTGGCGAGCTTGATGGCGCGCTTCTGGACGATCGGGACCTGCTCCAGCGGCATCTCCACGCCCAGATCGCCGCGCGCGACCATGATGCCGTCGAAGGCGGCCACGATGCCGTCGATGTTCTGCACCGCCTGCGGCTTCTCGACCTTGGCGATCACCGGGAGGCGGCGGCCCTCCTCGGCCATGATCCGGTGCACGTCCCTGGCGTCGTCACCGCTGCGGACGAAGGAGAGGGCGACGACGTCGAAGCCGGTGCGCAGCGCCCAGCGCAGGTCGTCCTCGTCCTTCTTGGAGAGGGCGGGGACCGAGACGGCGACGCCGGGGAGGTTCAGGCCCTTGTGGTCGGAGACCATGCCGCCCTCGACCACCCGGGTGCGGACCCGGGGGCCGTCGACGGCGGTGACCTCCAGGCAGACCTTGCCGTCGTCCACGAGGACGCGCTCGCCGGGGGTGACGTCGGCGGAGAGGCCGGCGTAGGTGGTGCCACAGCCGTGCCGGTCGCCTTCGGCGCCCTCCTCCACGGTGATGGTGAAGACGTCGCCGCGTTCAAGGAGTACCGGCCCTTCGGCGAAGCGGCCGAGGCGGATCTTCGGGCCTTGAAGATCGGCGAGGATTCCGACGCTGCGGCCGGTCTCGTCGGCCGCCTTCCGCACCCGCTGATAACGCTCCTCGTGCTCGGCGTGCGTGCCGTGGCTGAGGTTGAAGCGGGCGACGTCCATTCCGGCCTCGACCAGTGCCTTGATCTGGTCGTACGAGTCGGTGGCGGGCCCCAATGTGCAAACGATCTTTGCTCGGCGCATGTTTCGAGCCTAGGCCTTACCCGTCGGTAGAGAATCCGGGCCGCATGTCGACTCAACAACCTTTGCGTGAAGCGTTATTGACAAGTGTTGAATTGGGCGACCCCTCGCTCCGATGAGCGAATTTCTCACCCGTGAAGCCTGGCGCAGAGGGTCATGCACAGGTCAGAATCTACGCGCGTCGTCGACCAGCACCGAGGAGAACGAGAGATGCCGTTGAACCGCCGGAAGTTCCTGAAGAAGTCCGCCGCCACCGGGGCGGGGGTGGCGGTCGCCGGCACGGCGGCGGCTCCGGCGGCCGAGGCTGCGGAGCACGGGAGGCCGGGACACCACGCGAAGCGGTACTCCCTGACCGTGATGGGCACGACCGACCTGCACGGCAACGTCTTCAACTGGGACTACTTCAAGGACGCCGAGTACTCCGACAAGGCCGGCAACGCGCTGGGCCTGGCCCGGATCTCCACCCTGGTCGACCAGGTGCGCAAGGAGAAGGGCCGCCGCAACACCCTGCTGCTCGACGCCGGTGACACCATCCAGGGCACCCCGCTGGCCTACTACTACGCCAAGGTCGACCCGATCACCGCCAAGGGCGGCCCGGTGCACCCGATGGCGCAGGCGATGAACGCGATCGGGTACGACGCGGCGGCGCTCGGCAACCACGAGTTCAACTACGGCATCGAGACCCTGCGCAGGTTCGAGGACCAGCTGGACTTCCCGCTGCTCGGCGCCAACGCGGTCGACGCCAGGACGCTCAGGCCGGCCTTCCCGCCGTACTTCATCAAGAAGTTCCACGTGCCCGGCGCCGAGCCGGTCAAGGTCGCCGTGCTCGGCCTGACCAACCCCGGCATCGCCATCTGGGACAAGGCCTACGTGCAGGGCAGGCTGAAGTTCGAGGGCCTGGAGGAACAGGCCGCGAAGTGGGTGCCGAGGCTCAGGTCGATGGGCGCCGACGTGGTCGTCGTCTCCGCGCACTCGGGCACGTCGGGCACGTCGTCGTACGGCGACCAGGTGCCGTACGTGGAGAACGCGGCGGCGAACGTCGCCAAGCAGGTCCCCGGCATCGACGCGATCCTGGTCGGCCACGCCCACGTGGAGATCCCGGAGCTGAAGGTGGTCAACGACCAAACCGGCAGGACGGTCGTGCTCTCCGAGCCGCTGTGCTACGCCGAGCGGCTCACCCTCTTCGACATCGAGCTGGTCTTCGCCAGGGGCGGGTGGGAGGTCGAGTCGGTCTCCGCCTCGCTGCGCAACTCCAATACGGTCGCCGACGACCCGAAGATCACCAAGCTGCTCGCCGACGAGCACGAGAGGGTCGTCGCGTACGTCAACCAGGTCGTGGGCAGCGCGACCGAGACCCTGACCACCGTCGAGGCCCGCTACAAGGACGCCCCGATCATCGACCTGATCACCAAGGTCCAGGAGGACGTGGTCAAGGCCGCGCTCGCGGGCACCGAGTACGCCTCGCTGCCGGTGATCGCCCAGGCGTCGCCGTTCTCCCGGACGTCCGAGATCCCGGCCGGCGACGTGACCGTCCGGGACCTGTCGAGCCTGTACGTCTACGACAACACGCTGGTCGCCAAGCTGCTGACGGGCGCCCAGGTGCGCGCCTACCTGGAGTACTCGGCGGAGTACTACACGCAGACGGCGGCCGGCGGCCCGGTGGACGTCGAGAAGCTGACCAACGCGGGCGGCCGCCCGGACTACAACTACGACTACGTCTCGGGCCTCTCGTACGACATCGACGTCGCCCAGCCGGCCGGGTCCCGGATCAGGAACCTGGCCTTCGGCGGGGCTCCGCTGGACGACACCCGGCAGTTCGTGCTCGCGGTGAACAACTACCGGGCCAACGGCGGCGGCGCGTTCCCGCACGTCGCCGCGGCCAAGGAGCTGTGGTCGGAGTCGACGGAGATCCGTACCAGGATCGCGGAGTGGGTGACCGCGAAGGGCGTCCTGGACCCGAAGGACTTCGCCTCGGCCGACTGGAGGCTCACGCGGAACGGCACCCCCGTGTTCTAGCACCGCTCGTCCGCCCCGCTCACCGGCCCCGCTCGTCAGCTGCCTTCGACGAGCGGGACCAGCCGTTGCGCCTGCCGGGCCTGCGGCATCCGGGACTGGACCTCGTCCAGGCCGAAGGTGGTGAAGGCCGTCCGGACCGGCAGCGGGTAAGGGTCCTTCGCGGTGAGCGTGTTCAGGATGGTGGCGCTGCGCCAGGCGGCGAGGCCGAGGTCGGGGGCGCCGACGCCGTGGGTGTGCAGCTCGGCGTTCTGGACGTACACCGAACCGGTGACCGACGGGTCGAGGACCAGCCGGAAGCCCTCGTCGATGCGCGGTCGTTCGCTGCTGTCGCGGCGCAGATAGGGGTCGAGCCCGGCGAGGATCCGGCCGAGAGGGCGTTCCCGGTAGCCGGTGGCGAGGACGACCGCGCCGGTGGTGAGCCGGGAACGGCTGTCCTGCTGGAGATGGTCCAGATGCAGTTCGACCTTGGTGGTGGCGATCCGGCCGGCCGTACGGACACTGACGCCGGGGGTGAGGACCGCGTCGGGCCAGCCGCCGTCCAGGGTGCGCCGGTACAGCTCGTCGTGGATCGCGGCGAGCGTGCCGGCGTCGATCCCCTTGTGCAGCTGCCACTGGGCGGCGACCAGCCGGTCGCGGACCGGTTCGGCGAGGGCGTGGAAGTAGCGGGTGTAGTCGGGCGTGAAGTGCTCCAGGCCGAGCTTGGAGTACTCCATCGGCGCGAACGCCTCCGTGCGGCCGATCCAGTGCAGCTTCTCGCGGCCGGACGGACGGCGCCTCAGCAGGTCGAGGAAGATCTCGGCGCCGGACTGTCCGGAGCCGACGACGGTCACGTGCTCGGCGGCGAGGACGGTCTCTCGGTGGGCCAGGTAGTCGGCGGCGTGGAGGACGGGCACACCGGGCATGTCCACCAGCGGCCTGAGCGGGTCGGGCACATAGGGGACGGTGCCGACCCCCAGGACGATGTTGCGGGTGTAGGTGCGGCCCAGGGCCTCGGCCTCGCCGTCGGCGTCGAGCTGGGTGAAGTCGACCTCGAACACGTCCCGTTCGGGATTCCAGCGGACGGCGTCGACCTGATGGCGGAAGTGCAGCCCGGGCAGGCTCTGTGCGACCCAGCGGCAGTAGGCGTCGTATTCCGCGCGCTCGATGTGGAAGCGCTCGGAGAAGTAGAAGGGGAAGAGCCGCGCACGGGTCCTGAGGTAGTTCAGGAACGTCCAGCGGCTGGTGGGGTCGGCGAGGGTCACCAGGTCGGCGAGGAAGGGCACCTGGATGGTGGCGCCATCGATGAGCAGGCCGGGGTGCCAGTCGAATCCGGGGCGCTGCTCGTAGAAGACGGCGTCGAGTTCGGCGAGCGGGTGGGCGAGGGCGGCGAGGGAGAGGTTGCACGGTCCGATGCCGATGCCGACCAGGTCGCGGGGTGATGCGGGCTCTTGGCGTGGGGGGATGGTCATCTGGGGGTCGTTCCTTCTGCGAGTTTCAGGAGCTGGGCCAGGTCGTCCGGCCGGGCCTGGGGGTTCAGGAAGGTGGCCTTGAGCCAGAGGCGGCCGTCGAGCCGGGCGCGGCCGAGGACGGCCCGGCCCTCGTGCAGCAGCCTGCGTCGTACGGCGGCCACGGCGGCGTCGTCGGCCGCGGCGGGCCGGAAGAGCACCGTGCTGATGACGGGCCCGGCGTACAGCTCGAAGTACGGGTGTTCCCGGACCAGCTCGGCGAATTCGCGGGCGCGGGCGCAGACCTGGTCGACCAGGGCGCCGAGTCCGCGGCGGCCCACGGTCTTGAGGGTGACCGCGATCTTGAGGATGTCGGGGCGGCGGCTGGTGCGCAGGGAGCGGCCGAGCAGATCGGGGAATCCGGCCTCGGTGTCGTCGTCGGCGTTCAGGTAGTCGGCGCGCTGGTGCAGTACGGCGAGTTCACGCGGGCGGGCGACGGCGAGCAGGCCGGCGGCGACCGGCTGCCAGCCGAGCTTGTGCAGGTCGAGGGCGACGGTGTGGGCCGTCTCGAGTCCGGCGAGCCGGTGGTGGTGCCGGTCGCTGAAGAGCAGGCCTCCGCCGTAGGCGGCGTCGACGTGCAGGCGCGCGCCGTGGGCGGCGCACAGCCCGGCGATCTCGGGCAGCGGGTCGATGAGGCCGGCGTCGGTGGTGCCGGCGGTGGCGGCGACCAGCAGCGGGCCGGGTTCGGAGGTGAGGGCCTCGTGCAGGGCGGCCGGGTCGAGGACGCCGCGCGGCGCCGGGACGACGACCGGGTCGGGCAGCCCCAGCAGCCAGGTGGCGCGTGGCAGGGAGTGGTGGGCGTTGGCGCCGCAGACCAGCCGGACGCCGGCGCCCTGCGTCTCACGGGCGAGCAGCAGGGCGAGCTGGTTGGACTCGGTGCCGCCGGTGGTGACCAGCGCGTCGGCGAGCCCGGCCGCGAGGGCGAGGGCGCGGGTGACCACGGCCTCCAGGGCGGCGGCGGCCGGAGCCTGGTCCCAGGAGTCCATGGAGGGGTTGAGGGCGCTCGCGGCCAGGTCGGCGGCGGTGGCCACGGCGAGCGGCGGGCAGTGCAGATGGGCCGCGCACAGCGGGTCGGCGGGGTCGGCGGCGCCCTCGGCGAGGATGTGCACGAGGGTTTGCAGAGCGCCTGGGTCGCCCTCGTCCGGCAGGACGTCCCCGACGGCGTCGGCGACGCGCGCGGCCACGGCCTCCGGTCCGCCGGCGGGCAGCGGTCCGCCGCGCGCCCGGGCGCCCGCCGCGAGCGCGTCGAGTACGGTGCCGAGCAGCGGTCGCAGGACGTCGGGACCGTCCAGTCCCGAGGCGAGGGGCGGCGGCGTGCTCATGGGCTCTCCTCCGGGGCGCGAGGACGGAGTGCGGAGGCTGCGGCACGGATGTTTCCGTCCGGGAGCTTCCAGCTTGTACGGGAAACGGTCCGCGCGTCCCTGAAGTCCGGCCATCAGTACCCGAAAGTGGGTACTGCCGTACGGGGAAAACGTGTTGGAGAGCCCACGGAGCCCGCCGTGCGCCCCGGTCTCCTCCCCCGTCCCCTCCCCCTCGTGTTCGCGCCCCTCGCCTTCGCCTTCGCCAGGCGCTTTCGCCTTCGCCCGGCGCCTTCGCCCGGCAGCGCCGTATCAGGCCCGTTCGTCGCGTACGCGCAGGGCGCGGGACAGGTCGTCGAGGCGGTCGGCGAGGGTGCGGCGCAGCGCCGGGGTGAGGTCCCTCTCGCGTACGCAGTCCTCGCCCAGGCGCAGGTTCTCGCTGTCCACGGCGTGGGCCGGGAAGGCCCAGCGTCCGGCGGCGACGCCGATGGCGGGGCCCCGGCGGGCGGCGACGGCGACGGCGTCCGCGTAGAAGCGCGGCACGTACTCCCGTACCAGCTCGGCCTGCTCGGGCTGCCAGAAGCCCTGCGCGGTGGCCGTGAAGAGGTAGTTGGACAGATCGTCGCCGGCGAACATGGCCTCCCAGGCCGTCCGCTTGGCCTCCGGATCGGGCAGGGCGGCACGGCAGCGGGCGGCACCCTCCTGGCCGGTGGCACTCGGGTCGCGCTCCAGCTCCGCCGCGATGGCGGCCTCGTCGGTGGCACCGAGCACGGCGAGCCGGCCGAGGATCCGCCAGCGCAGTTCGGGGTCGAGTTCCGGCCCGCCGGGGACCGTGCCGTCGGCGAGCCAGGCGGCGATGGCGTCGGGGTGGGCGGCCACGCCGATCAGATGCCGTACGGCGATCAGGCGCAGGCCGGGGTTGTCGCCGTCCTCGGTGCGCCGCAGCAGGTCGCGGCAGAGGGAGGTGAGCGTGGCCAGCGCGGCCGGGCGCTCCTCGGCCGGCAGGTACTGGTCGGCGATCTGCCCGGAGGCGAACGCCAGGACGCCCTGGACCACGGCCAGGTCGGTCTCGCGCGGCAGATGGGCGCGGGCCGTCTCCAGGTAGGCGGCGGGCGGGAGTTCGCCGTCGCGCACGGCGTCCCTGAGGGCGTTCCACACGACCGCGCGGGTGAGCGGGTCGGGCAGGCCGGACAGGGCGGTGCGGATCGCCGTGAAGGAGCCGTCGTCGAAGCGGACCTTGGCGTAGGTCAGGTCGCCGTCGTTGAGCAGCAGCAGGGCGGGGCGCTTGCCGACGGGCTGCGGGGCGGTCTGCGGGACGTCGAGCTCGAGGCGCTCGCGCAGCACCAGCCGGCCCTCGTCGGTGATGTCGTGGTCGTACAGTCCGGCGAGGAGGCGGTGCGGGCGGCTGCCCGCGTGGTCGACGGTCAGGGTGCAGGCGCCCGCGTCGGCGGAGATCCGGGGCGTGAGCGTGTCGACGCCGGTGGTGCGCAGCCAGGAGTCCGCCCAGGCGTGCACGTCCCGGTCGGTGGCCGAGGCGAGGGAGTCGATGAAGTCGGCGAGGGTGGCGTTGCCGAACTTGTGCCGGGCGAAGTGGGTGTTGATCCCGGCGAGGAAGTCCTTCTCGCCGAGCCAGGCGGCCAGCTGGCGCAGCGCGGAGGCCCCCTTGGCGTAGGAGATGCCGTCGAAGTTGAGCAGCGCGGAGGCCGTGTCGTCGACGTTCTCGGGGGCGACCGGGTGGGTGGTGGGCCGCTGGTCGGCGTCGTAGCCCCAGGCCTTGCGGGTGACGCCGAACTCGGTCCAGGGGCCGGTGAACCGGGTGGCCTCCGCGGTGGTCCGGTAGCCCATGTACTCGGCGAAGGACTCGTTCAGCCAGATGTCGTCCCACCACTTGAGGGTGACGAGGTCGCCGAACCACATGTGGGCCATCTCGTGGGCGATGACCATGGCGCGGGTCTGCCGCTCGGTGTCGGTGACGGCGGAGCGGTAGACGAAGTCGTCACGGAAGGTGACCAGGCCCGGGTTCTCCATGGCGCCCGCGTTGAACTCGGGGACGAACGCCTGGTCGTAGGAGTCGAAGGGGTACGGCTCCTCGAACTTCTCGTGGTACCGGTCGAAGCACGCGCGCGTGACGTCCAGGATCTCGTCGGCGTCGGCGTCGAGGTACGGCGCGAGCGAGCGGCGGCAGTGCAGGCCGAAGGGCAGCCCGCGGTGTTCGGACCGCACCGAGTGCCAGGGGCCGGCGGCCACGGCGACGAGGTAGGTGGAGATCGGCGGGGTGGCCGCGGCCCGCCACACGCCGCCGCCCTGCTGCTCCGTGATGCCGTTGGCGAGGACCCTCCAGCCGTCGGGCGCCCGCACGGAGACCTCGAAGGCGGCCTTCAGGTCCGGCTGGTCGAAGGCGGCGAAGATGCGCTGGACGTCGTCCATGAACATCTGCGAATAGACGTACGTCTCACCGTCGCTGGGGTCGGTGAAGCGGTGCATGCCCTCGCCGGTGCGGGAGTAGCGCATGACCGCGTCGACGCGCAGTTCGTGCTCGCCCGCGGTGAGGCCCCGCAGCGGCAGCCGGTCCTCGTGCAGCGATTCCGGGTCGAGGGGCTGCCCGTCGAGCGTGACCTCGCGCAGTTCGACGGGCTTCAGCTCGACGAACGTGTCCCCGTCGGACCGTGCGGTGAACCGGATCACGGTGCGGGAGCCGAAGGTCTCCTCACCGGTGGTGAGGTCCAGTTCGACCGTGTAGCGGTGGACGTCGAGGAACTGTGCTCGGAGCTGCGCCTCATCGCGCGTGAGTACGGACATGCAGGCCATGCTGCCTGATGGGACCGACAGGGCACAGAGGCGGATCGGAAAACGACTTTTGTCCGGTCCACCCCTTTCCTCCGGCAATCGTGCTGTTGCCCGGCGGGTCAGAGCCCGTGGGTGTCCTCCGCGATGCGCTCGTGGTGGCGGATCACCTCGCCGATGATGAAGTTCAGGAACTTCTCGGCGAACGCCGGGTCGAGCTTGGCGCTCTCGGCGAGGCGGCGCAGCCGCTCGATCTGCCGGGCCTCGCGCGCCGGGTCGGCGGGCGGCAGCTGGTGCACCGCCTTGAGCCTGCCGACCTGCTGGGTGGCCTTGAAACGCTCGGCGAGCATGTGGACGACGGCCGCGTCGATGTTGTCGATGCTGGCGCGCAGCCGGTCCAGTTCCTGGCGGACCTCGGGGGCCACGTCACCGCTACCGGTGTTGCTGGTGGTCATGGGTCTCCACCCTAGGGGTTCGCCGGGGCCTGGCTACGAAGTGTCCGGAGAGTGGATCACCGGTGGGTCGCCGGGGTCGGGGACGCGGTCGCTCCAGCCGCCGGGGACGGTGCGGCCCTGCTGGGCGCGGAAGCGGACCGGGGCGAGTCCGACCCGGCGGGTGAACAGCCGGGAGAAGTAGGCGGGGTCGCCGTAGCCGACGCGGCGGGCGACGGCCGCGACGGGCAGTTCGGTGCCGGCCAGCAGCTCCTTGGCGCGGCCGAGGCGGATGCCGAGCAGGTAGTCCTTGGGGCTGCACCCGGCCGCCCGGCGGACCGCGGCGCGCAGCTCCGCGGTGGTCATCCTGTGCCGGGCGGCGTGGTCGGCGACGCTCATCGGGGTGCAGGCGTCCCGGGCCAGGGCCTCGAGGACCTGGTCGCCGTCCGGGGCGAGGTCGGCGCGGGCGCGGCGCAGCGCGACGAGCAGTTCGTGCACGGCGGCACCGGTCTCGACCTCCAGCAGGGGGTTGCCGCGGCGGGCGGCGCGGGCGATGCGGGCGACGACCGCGCGCGGGGCGGCCGCGTCGGAGAGCGGGACGACGGGCCGCTCGGGCTCGATGTAGCCGAGTTCGGCGTACGTGGTGGCGGCGGGTCCGGTGAAGTCGACGAAGCCCTCGTCCCAGCCGGTGTCCGGATCGGGCGCGTAGTGGTGGGACACGCCCGGGGTGAGCCAGAGCAGGGCGGGCGCGGTGACGGCCGTACGGCGGCCGTCGGCGCCCCGGTACCAGCCGCCGCCGGAGCTGATCACGACGGCCACGTGGTGGTCGAGGGTGCGCGGGCCCACCGTGGGCAGCGCGCCGTACTGGAGGCCGACGCCGAGGCAGACCAGCCCGAGGCGGTGGTGGGCGGGGCCGGGGCTGAAGAACCGCATCCAGGTCCGGTACATCGCTACGACCGCATCCAGGTCCGGTACATCGCTGCTCCTCCCGGCGTCGGCGTCGGCGGACTTTTGTCCAAGCAGCGCCGATCTTCGTCCATGGCGCGCGGTGCCGCCAGAGGTGAGGCTGGGGTGCCCGGCGAGGTCAGGGTGGGGGCGGCGGGGGCATCGGCGGGTTCACGTCAGCGGCGGGGGCATCAGCGGGTTCACGTCAGCGGCGCCGGCATCGGCGGGTTCACGGTGGGGACGGGGCATGAGCGGGTTCACGAAGGGGCGGGGCGGGCGCATGAGCGGGTTCACGGTGGGGCGGGAGGACTTCCTGCTGGACGGGCGGCCGGTGCGGCTGCTGTCCGGGGCGCTGCACTACTTCCGGGTGCACGAGGCGCAGTGGCCGCACCGGCTGGGGATGCTGCGGGCCATGGGCCTGAACTGCGTGGAGACGTACGTCCCCTGGAACCTGCACGAGCCGGGCCCTGGACACCACCGCGACGTGCAGGCGGTCGGCCGGTTCCTGGACGCGGTCCGGGAGGCGGGCCTGTGGGCGCTCGTGCGACCGGGCCCCTACATCTGCGCCGAGTGGGAGAACGGCGGCCTGCCGTCGTGGCTGACGGGTGAACTGGGTTCCCGCGCGCGTACCCGTGACGAACGCTGGCTGTCCCACGTGCGGAACTGGTTCCACCACCTGCTGCCCGAGATCGTGCCCCGGCAGGTCGACCGCGGCGGCCCCGTGCTCATGATGCAGGTCGAGAACGAGTACGGCAGCTACGGCAGCGACGCGGGCTACCTCGCCGATCTTGCCGGCCTGCTGCGGGCGGAGGGCGTCACGGTCCCGCTGTTCACCTCGGACGGTCCCGAGGACCACATGCTGACCGGCGGCTCGCTGCCCGGCGTGCTCGCCACGGTGAATTTCGGCTCCCACGCGCGCGTGGCCTTCGAGACGCTGCGCCGGCACCGCCCCGAGGGCCCGCTGATGTGCACGGAGTTCTGGTGCGGCTGGTTCGACCACTGGTCCGGTGAGCACACCGTGCGGGATCCCGGCGAGGCCGCCGAGGCCCTGCGGGAGATCCTGCGGTGCGGGGCGTCGGTGAACCTCTACATGGCGCACGGCGGCACGAGTTTCGGGGGCTGGGCGGGAGCCAACCGGGGCGGCGACCTGCACGAGGGCCCGCTCGAGCCGGACGTGACGTCCTACGACTACGACGCGCCGGTGGACGAGTACGGCGGGGCGACGGAGAAGTTCTGGCGCTTCCGCGAGGTGCTGGCCGAGTACCACACCGGCCCGCTGCCCGAACCGCCACCGCCGCCCGCCGCCCTGGGCGCGCCGGCCGAGGCCGCGCTGACCGGATGGGCCTCGCCGGACGACGTGCTGGAGGCACTGGGCGGTGCCGAGACCGTGACCCCGGTGCCGCCGTCCTTCGAGGACCTGGGGATCACCCGGGGCCTCGTGCGCTACACGGTGGAGGTGCCGGGGCCGCGGCAGCCGTACCCGCTGGCCGTACGCGGGCTGCGCGACCTCGCGACGGTGTACGTGGACGGCGAACCGGCCGGGGTGCTGACCGAGGAGGAGCCCCGGCTGAAGGAACCGGTCGCCGGCCCCGCGCGCGTGGAGCTGTGGGTGGAGTCCCTCGGCAGGGTGAACTACGGGCCCCGCTCGGGCGAGGCGAAGGGCATCACCGGGGGCGTCCTGCACGAGCGGCAGTACCTGCACGGGGTACGCGCGCGTGGGCTGGACCTGGACGCCTTCGCCGACGGTGTGGCGCGGGTTCCCTTCGGCGCACTGCCCGAGGAGGGCGCACCGGGGCTGTACCGGGGCGCGCTCACCGTCGGCGCGGCCGGGGACGCCCGGCTCACCCTGCCCGGCTGTACGCGCGGCTTCGCCTGGATCAACGGCTTCGGCCTGGGCCGCTACTGGTCGGCGGGCCCCCAGCGGTCCCTGTACGTCCCCGGGCCGGTGCTGCGGGCGGGCGAGAACGAGCTGTGGCTGCTGGAGCTGGGGCAGAGCGGCCCGGCCCGGCCGGCGCCCCGGCTGCTGCCGGTGTGACCGGCCGCGTCCCCCGCCTACAGTGGAGAGGAGTTCCGGCGTCTTCGGGGGTGCGGAGGGGGTGCGGACGTGGCGAACGGCGGACCCGTCGAGCACGGCTACCCGCACCTGGAGACGGTGCGGGCCGCCCTCACCGCGCTCTACAGGCGCCTGTCCCACGACGGCGTCCGGACGTTCGCGACCAGCCTCGCCCCGGCCGACGTGGCGTTCTGCGACACCGACGACCTGCATCTGGGCGCGCAGCGGGTGGCGCGCGAGATCGTGCGGCACTTCCGGCTGCCGGATGCGCGGCTCGTCGTCGGCTTCCGGGAGATGACCCATGCGGCGAACGTCGAACTGACGGCGGGGCCGGAGTACTTCGTCGAGCTGAACGACCGGTTCCGCACCCATCGCCGCGACATCGGGGCGGCACTCGCCCACGAGGTCGCCCACGTCTATCTGCACCGTCTGGACCTGGTCTTCCGCACCACGGCGGAGAACGAGATCCTCACGGACACGGTGACGACCTACCTGGGCGCGGGCTGGCTGCTGCTGGACGCCTTCCGGCAGGACGAGGTCTCCTCCCAGAAGCTCGGCTACCTCACCCCGGAGGAGTTCGGGTACGTCCTGGCCAAGCGGGCGCTGCTCCTCCACGAGGACCCCTCCCCGTGGTTCACCAGCCCGCAGGCCTACACCGCCTACACCAAGGGCATGGCCAAGGCACGCCAGGACGAGCAGCAGCCGCCGTTGACCGCGGCCGGCTGGGCGGGCCGGCGCCGCTACGCACACGACCGCCGGCACGCGTCGGCCGGCCGGCCGACGGCACCGGACGTGCCCGACGGCCCTCCGACGGCACCGTACGCCTTCGCTCCCGACCCCGCCGGCCGGCTCCGTGTCTCCTTTCCCTGCCCGACCTGTCACCAGCGGATCAGGGTGCCGGTACGGGGGCGCGTGCGCGCGCGGTGCGGGTTGTGCCGGACGGTGCTGGAGTGCGACACCTAGCCTCCCGCCCCGCCCGCCCCGCCCGTGTACCGACGGCAGAGGGGGCCGGCCATCCTGTACCGGAGTTTCGAACACTTCCGGCACCGATCGCGGGACCGAGAGCGGACGCGGACACCGTCGGCCGAAGCAGGCCCGAACCCGGCCGCGGAACCGGAAGCGGACGCGGACACCTTCGGCCGAGGCGGACGCGGACACCGTCGGCCGAGGCGGACGCGGACACCTTCGGCCGAGGCGGACGCGGACACCGTCGGCCGAGGCGGACGCGGGCAGCGTGGGCTGCGGTGTCCTGCGGCCCCGCGGCTAGGCCCCGTAGACCGGGCCGGGGGGTGCCGCGGCCGTCAGCAGTTCGCGGGCCGCCTCCCCCGCCTCGGCCGGAGACCACCGGGTTCCCTTGTCGGCGGTGGGACCGGGCCGCCAGCCTTCCATGACGGTGATCCGCCCGCCCTCCGCCTCGAACACCCGCCCGGTCACGCCGATGCTGCCGGCCGAGCCGAGCCAGACCACGAGCGGGGAGACGTTCTCGGGTGCCATGGCGTCGAATCCGGCGGCCGGCGCCGCCATCGTCCCGGCGAAGGCACGTTCCGTCATGCGCGTGCGGGCGGCGGGGGCGACGACGTTGACCTGCACGCCGTAGCGGGCCAGCTCGGCCGCCGCGACCAGGGTGAGACCGACGATGCCGGCCTTGGCCGCGCTGTAGTTGCCCTGCCCGACCGAGCCCAGCAGACCGGCCCCGCTGCTGGTGTGGACGACCCGGGCCACCGGGGCGCGCCCCGCCTTGGCCTCGGCCCGCCAGTACGCGGCCGCGTGCTTCAAGGGCAGGAAGTGGCCCTTGAGATGGACGCGGATCACCGCGTCCCAGTCGTGTTCGTCGAGGTTGACCAGCATCCGGTCGCGCAGGAAGCCGGCGTTGCTGACGAGGGTGTCGAGCCGGCCGTACCGCTCCACTGCGGTACGGATCAGGGACGCGGCCCCCTCCCCGGTGGCGATGTCACCGCCGTGTGCGACCGCCTGGCCGCCCAGGGCCAGGATCTCGGCGGCGACGGCGTCCGCCGGGTTCTCCCCGCCCGGTGCCCCGTCCAGCGCGACACCGAGGTCGTTGACGACGACGCGGGCCCCCTCGGCCGCGAAGGCGAGGGCGTGGGCGCGTCCGAGCCCACGGCCGGCTCCGGTGACGACGACCACCCGGCCGTCGCAGATTCCGCTCATCTCACTCTCCTGACGGACGTTCGGACACGTGTCAGCTCTCCGCACGGACGGACGGACCACCGGGACAGCCGGCGTCTTCCGGAGGGCCGGCGTCCGCCGGACGGCCAGTTCCTCCAGGGCGGCCAGTTCCTCCAGGGCGGCCGGCGCCTCCCGGGAAGCCGGCGCCCGCCGGACAGCCGGCGTCTTCCGGCGCCGTCCGGCCGGCGGCACCGGCGGTGGTCGCCGCGGTCAGGAAGGCCGGCCGCTCGCCGCCTCCGTGCACGTGCAGGCTCGCCCCGCTGATGTAGGCGGCCGCGTCGGAGGCGAGGAAGACGGCGGCGGCGCCGACGTCGGCGGGGGCGGCCAGCCGGCCGAGCGGGACCGTGCCGGCGACGGCGGTCAGGCCGTCGGGGCCGCCGTAGTGCAGGTGGGCCAGTTCGGTGCGGACCATGCCGACCACGAGCGTGTTGACACGAACCTCCGGCGCCCATTCCACGGCCATGGAGGCGGCCAGGTTCGCCAGGCCCGCCTTGGCCGCGCCGTAGGCGGCCGAGCCCGGGGAGGGCCGGCCCCCGCTGACGCTGCCGACCATCACGATCGAGCCGCGGCCGCGCCGCAGGTGCTCGTACGCGGCGAGGGACGCGGTCAGCGGTGCGATCAGGTTCAGCTCGACGACCTTCGCGTGCCGTTCGGCGCCGGCGTCGGCGAGCAGCCGGTACGGCGTCCCGCCCGCGTTGTTGACGAGCACGTCGAGGTGGGGCAGCGCGTCGAAGAACGCGCGCACGGCCGCCGGGTCGCGCAGGTCGAGCGGGCCGAACTCCACGCCTTCCAGCGGCTGTTCCGGGGGTCTGCGGGCGCAGGCCAGGACCCGGGCCCCGGCCTCGGCGAAGGCCCGCGCGATCCCGGCACCGACTCCCCGGGTGCCGCCGGTGACGACGACGGTCCGGCCGCGCAGCGAACTGTCCACAGGGTGCGCCGTCGAGTTGTCCACAGGCTCTCCCGCTCGTCGGGGCCGGCTGCTAGCTTCGAAGCCTCACACCTAACAAATGTTTGGTGGAATGGCGTTGAGTGCGAAGGTAGCTGATGCGTCCATGGGTGTCTCCACCTCGTCCCCGGAAAAGGGGATTTCGCTCGTCACGGTCGACTTCCCACCGGTGAACGCGCTGCCGGTGGCCGGATGGTTCGCGCTGGCCGAGGCCGTGCGCGCGGCGGGCCGCGACCCGGAGACGCGGTGCGTGGTGCTGGCCGCCGAGGGACGCGGTTTCTGCGCGGGCGTGGACATCAAGGAGATACAGGCGGCCGGACAGCGGGCCCTGATCGGCGCCAACGAGGGCTGTGCCGAGGCGTTCGCCGCGGTCTACGAGTGCCCGACACCCGTCGTCGCGACGGTGCAGGGTTTCTGCCTGGGCGGCGGCATAGGCCTGGTGGGCAATGCGGACGCGGTCGTGGCGAGCGAGGACGCGACGTTCGGGCTGCCCGAGCTGGACCGGGGCGCGCTGGGTGCCGCCACGCATCTGGCCCGGCTGGTCCCGCAGCACCTGATGCGCGCGCTGTACTACACCGGGCGCACGGCCACCGCCGCCGAGCTGCACCGGCACGGCTCGGTCTGGCGTGTGGTGCCGCGCCCGGACCTGCGGGCGGCGGGACTCGAGCTGGCCCGGGAGATCGCCGCCAAGGACGGGCGGCTGCTGCGCATGGCCAAGGCCGCCATCAACGGCATCGATCCGGTCGACGTGCGCCGCAGCTACCGCTTCGAGCAGGGCTTCACGTTCGAGGCCAATCTCAGCGGGCTGGCCGACCGGGTCCGCGACACGTTCGGAAAGGAGGGCGCGTAGGTGGGTGACAAGACGATGACCGCCGACGAGGTGGTCGCACGGCTCGAGAGCGGCATGACGCTCGGCATCGGCGGCTGGGGGTCCCGCCGCAAGCCGATGGCCCTCGTCCGGGCGCTGCTGCGCTCCGCGATCGGGGACCTCACGGTCGTCTCGTACGGCGGCCCGGACGTCGGCATGCTGGCCGCGGCCGGCCGGATCCGCAGGCTGGTCACGGCCTTCGTCACGCTCGATTCGATCCCGCTGGAGCCGCACTACCGGGCGGCGCGTGAGCGGGGCGGGTTCGAGCTGACGGAGGTGGACGAGGGCATGTTCCTGTCTGGCCTGCAGGCGGCGGCGCACCGACTGCCCTTCCTGCCGGTGCGCGCCGGGCTCGGCTCGGACGTCATGCGGGTCAACCCGCACCTGCGGACGGTGACGTCGCCGTACGCGGACGGGGAGACGTTCGTGGCCATGCCGGCCCTGCGGACGGACGCGGCCCTGGTGCACGTCAACCGCGCCGACCGGCTGGGAAACGGCCAGTGCCTGGGTCCGGACCCGTACTTCGACGACCTGTTCTGCGAGGCGGCGGACGCGGCCTACGTCTCGTGCGAACACCTCGTGGAAACCGCCGAGTTGACCAAGGACGACGGCCCGCAGTCGCTGCTGCTCAAGCGGCTCGCGGTGACCGGCGTGGTGGAGGCGCCCAACGGCGCGCACTTCACCTCCTGCGCGCCGGACCACGGCAGGGACGAGGAGTTCCAGCGGTGCTACGCGTCCATGCCGTGGCCCGAGTTCAGGGAGCGGTTCCTCGGCCGGGACGAGGCCGCGTACCGGATGGCGGTGCGGGAGTGGCGGAAGGAGCAGGGGAGATGAGCGTCACCCGGGCCGAGACGTGCGTCGTCGCCTGCGCCGAGGCCTGGCGGGGCGCCGGGGAGATCCTGGCCAGCCCGATGGGCCTGGTCCCTTCGCTGGGCGCGCGGCTGGCCCGGCTCACCTTCGCGCCGGACCTGCTGCTGACCGACGGCGAGGCACTGCTGGTCCGGCCGGACGGGACTCCCGAGGGCTGGCTGCCCTACCGGCAGCATCTGGCGCTGGTGGCGGGCGGCCGCCGGCACGTGATGATGGGCGCCAGCCAGCTCGACCGGTACGGCAACCAGAACATCTCCTGCGTCGGCGACTGGGCACACCCCCGCCGGCAGTTGCTCGGAGTCCGGGGGGCACCTTTCAACACGTTGAACAATCCCACGAGTTACTGGATCCCCAGGCACTCGCGGCGGGTGTTCGTGGAGCGGGTGGACATGGTGTGCGGGGTGGGCCACGACCGGGCGGCGGAGCTGGGCCGCTCGGCCCGCTTCCACCGCCTCGTCAGGGTCGTCTCCGACCTCGGCGTGTTCGACTTCGCCACGCCGGACCGCTCGATGCGGCTGGTCTCGCTGCATCCGGGGGTGGACGTGGAGCAGGTGCGCGAGGCGACGGGGTTCGCGCTCGCCGTGCCGGACGAGGTGCCGTACACGCGAGAGCCCGATGCGGCGGAGCTGCGGCTGATCCGTGAGGTGCTGGACCCGGGCGGGGCACGGGCGCGTGAGGTACCGGAGGGGGTGAGGGGCTGATGGAGACGGCGCTCACCCGGCTGGTCGGGGTCCGCCATCCGATCGTGCAGACCGGTATGGGCTGGGTGGCCGGGCCCCGGCTGGTCTCGGCGGCGGCGAACGCGGGCGCCCTCGGCATCCTGGCCTCGGCGACGATGACGCCCGACCAGCTGCGCGCGGCCGTCCGGGAGGTCCGGTCGCGTACGGAGGCGCCGTTCGGGGTGAACCTCCGGGCCGACGCGGGTGATGCGGGCGACCGGGTGCGGATCATCCTGGAGGAGGGCGTGCGGGTGGCCTCGTTCGCGCTGGCACCCTCGCCCGGGCTGATCACCCGGCTGAAGGAGGCGGGGGTGGTGGTCATCCCGTCCGTCGGGGCGCGACGGCATGCCGAGAAGGTGGCGGCGTGGGGTGCGGACGCGGTGATCGTGCAGGGCGGCGAGGGCGGCGGGCACACCGGTGAGGTGGCGACGAGCGTGCTGCTGCCCCAGGTGGTGGACGCGGTGCGGATACCGGTCGTGGCGGCGGGCGGCTTCTTCGACGGGCGGGGACTGGTGGCGGCTCTGGCGTACGGGGCGGCCGGGGTGGCGATGGGCACACGGTTCCTGCTGACCTCCGACTCGACGGTGCCGGACGTGGTGAAGGCGCGGTATCTGGCGGCGACGGTCCGGGACGTCACCGTGACCCGGGCGGTGGACGGCCTGCCGCACCGGATGCTGCGCACGGATCTGGTGGAGGCGCTGGAGCGGTCGGGCCGCGCCCGGTCCCTGGCACGCGCGATCCGGGAGGCGGCCGGTTTCCGGCGCCTGTCGGGCCTCACCTGGCGGCAGTTGATCCGGGACGGCCGCGCGCTCCGGCACGGCAGGGAGCTGACCTGGAGCCAGGTGCTGCTGGCCGCGAACACGCCGATGCTGCTCAGGTCGGCGATGGTGGACGGGCGTACGGACGTCGGTGTGATGGCGGCCGGTCAGGTCGCGGGGGTGATCGACGATCTGCCGTCGTGCGCGGAGCTGGTGGAGCGGGTGATGGCACAGGCCGCGGAAATCATCGGTGGGCTGCAGGTGGGGGGTGCTTCAATGCGCGCATGACGGAGACGATCGGGCGGCCCTGGGGAATCAGCGTGTTCGGGGCGGGCAGCGTGCGGGTGGAGCCGCAGCTGGTGCGGGTGCGGCTCACGGTGGACGTGCTGAAGGCGACCCCGGAGCAGGCGTTCCAGGAGGCGGGCGCGGCCGTGTCCCGGCTGCGGGAGACCCTGCGCCGGCACGGGATACCGGACGCGTCGGTGTCCGGGTCCCGGCTGAAGCTGGCCTCGGAGTACGACGGTTACGGCGGCGAACGGAAGTTCCTCGGCTACCGCTGCCGGGCCTCCTACGCCGTGGAGACGGAGGCGCTCGACGACCTTGAGCGGCTCATCGTGGACGCGGTCGACGCGGGCGCCCACCAGATCGACCAGGTCGAGTTCGACGTGCACGACAAGCCCGCGCTGCGGGACGAGGCGCGCCGCCGGGCGGTGGCGGCCGCCCGCCGCAAGGCGCAGGTCTACACGGAGGCGGCCGGGGTCTCACTGGGCGGAGTGGTCCATGTGCAGGACGTGGACTCCGAGTCGCACGAGTTCCGCCAGTACCGCGGACACGGGGGTGGCGGCGGTGCCTCGGCGGGCGATCTGGCCCCCGGGATGGTCGAGGTGTCCGCCGGCGTGCTTCTGGGATTCGCCCTCGCCGACTGAGCCGCCCCGGCGGTGCGCCGCGGACGAGGCCGTCCAGCGGGCCCGCTCGCCGGCGGGCCCGTCCCGCCCCGGACCCGACCCGCCGGGCGAGCCGCGCCGCGTTCGTGGCCCGGGGCCGCGGGTCCAGGCCGCGCTCAGAGCCGTTCGATGATGGTCACGTTGGCCTGGCCGCCGCCCTCGCACATGGTCTGCAGGCCGTAGCGGCCTCCGGTGCGCTCCAGTTCGTGCAGGAGGGTCGTCATGAGGCGGACGCCGGTCGCGCCGAGGGGGTGGCCGAGGGCGATCGCGCCGCCGTTGACGTTGACCCGGTCGGGGTCGGCGCCCGTCTCCTTCAGCCAGGCGAGGACGACCGGCGCGAAGGCCTCGTTGATCTCCACGAGGTCGATGGCGTCGATGGTCAGGCCGGTCCTGCGCAGCGCGTGCGCGGTGGCCGGGATCGGCGCGGAGAGCATCCGGATGGGGTCCTCGCCGCGCACGGAGAGGTGGTGGACGCGGGCGCGCGGACGCAGGCCGTGGTCCCGTACCGCCCGCTCGGAGGCGAGCAGCATGGCGGCGGCCCCGTCGGAGACCTGGGAGGAGCAGGCGGCGGTGACGGTGCCGCCGTCGAGGACGGGCTTCAGTGCGGCCATCTTCGCCAGGGAGGTGTCCCGGCGCGGGCCCTCGTCGACCGCGACCTGGCCGTAGGGGACGGTCTCGCGCTCGAAACGGCCGGTGTCGATCGCCCAGACGGCCCGCCGGTGCGAGCGCAGGGCGAACTCCTCCTGGTCCTCCCGGCCGATGTGCCACCGGGCGGCGATCATCTCGGCGCCGGCGAACTGGTTGACGGGCTGGTCGCCGTAGCGGGCGCGCCAGCCGGTGCTGCCGAGGAAGGGGCCGTCGGTGAGGCCGAGGGGGCCGGCGGCCTGCCGGGAGGCGAAGGCGATGGGGATCTGGGTCATGTTCTGCACGCCGCCCGCGACCACCAGGTCCTGGGTGCCGGAGAGCACGGCCTGGGCGGCGAAGTGCACGGCCTGCTGGGAGGAGCCGCACTGCCGGTCGACGGTCACCCCCGGCACCTCCTCGGGCAGCCCGGCGGCCAGCCAGCAGGTGCGGGCGATGTCACCGGCCTGCGGCCCCACCGTGTCCAGACAGCCGAAGACGACGTCCTCCACGGCGGCCGGGTCGATCCCGGTCCGCGTCACCAGCGCGGTGAGCACGTGCGCGCCCAGGTCGGCCGGATGGGCGGCGCCGAGCCCTCCCCCGCGCCGCCCGACGGGCGTACGGACCGCTTCGACTATGTAGGCCTCGGCCATGGTAACTCCCTGGGCTGCAAGGGTCGTTATGCGCGTACGGCGATCCCGTCCAGCACCATCGACAGATACTGGCGGGCGATCTCCTCGGGGCTGTGCTGTCCGCCGGGCCGGTACCAGGAGGCCGCGACCCACACGGTGTCCCGCACGAAGCGGTAGGTGAGCCGGACGTCCAGGTCGGCGCGGAAGACCCGTTCGGTCACCCCGCGTTCCAGCGTGGACAGCCAGGCCCGCTCGAACCGGCGCTGGGATTCGGCCAGGAAGGCGAACCGGTCCTGGTCGACAAGCTGCCTGCTCTCCTTCTGGTAGATCGCGACGGCGGCGCGGTGCCGGTCGATCTCCCGGAAGGACTCGGTGACCAGGGCCTCCAGCGTCTCGCGGGGGCCGAGTGCGGAGGCGAGGACGGTGTCGTAGCCGTCCCACAGCTCGTCGAGGAAGGTGCGAAGGATCTCCTCGAGCATCGACTCCTTGGAGTCGAAGTGGTAGTAGAGGCTGCCCGCGAGCATCCCGGCATGGTCGGCGATCCTGCGGACGGTGGTGGCGTTGTAGCCGTGCTCGGCGAAGACCTCGGCAGCGGTGCTGAGGAGTTCGCCGCGGCGGGCCGCGGCGGCGGTCACCTGGGACTTCTTCTTGGTCGACACGCACCCATTGTGGTCCGCCCCGGTCGTCAGGGATGCCGGCTGCTGACGGCGACGACCTCGCCGGTCATGTACGACGAGTAGCCGGAGGCCAGGAACACGATCACGTTGGCCACCTCCCAGGGCTCGGCGTACCGACCGAAGGCCTCGCGCGCGGTGAGTTCGTCGAGCACGTCGGCGGAGGTGACCTTGACCAGGTGCGGGTGCATGGCCAGGCTCGGGGCGACCGCGTTGACCCGCACGCCGTACGCGGCGGCCTCGATCGAGGCGCAGCGGGTCAGCGCCATCACCCCGGCCTTGGCGGCGGCGTAGTGCGCCTGGCCGGCCTGGGCGCGCCAGCCCACCACCGAGGCGTTGTTGACGATCACGCCGCCGCGGGTCTCCCGCATGGCGCGCAGGGCCGCACGGGTACACCGGAAGGTGCCGGTCAGGGTGACGTCCAGGACGCGCGTCCACTGCTCGTCGGACATGTCGACGAGTTCGGAGGTGCCGCCGAGGCCCGCGTTGTTGACGACGACGTCCAGCCGCCCGTGCCGGGCCAGGGCCGCGTCGAACAGGGCCCGCACCTGTGCGTCGTCGGTGACGTCGCACGGCACGGCGGTCACCGCGCCCGGGAACTCCCGGGCCAGTTCGGCCTCGTACTCCTTCAGCCGGTGCGGGTGGGCGTCGCTGACGAGCACGCGCGCGCCCTCCTCCAGGAACCGGCGGGCGGTCGCGCCGCCGATCCCGGTGCCCGCCGCGGCGGTGATGACGGCCGTGCGCCCCCGCAGCAGTCCGTGCCCGGGTTCGTAGACCGGGCTCTCGACGCCTGTCATAGGGCCACGCTAACCTACCAAACACTTGTTAGGGAAGGATGGTGACGGCGACCGTGGACCTGACCCACTCCGGGGCCGACGAGGAGTTCCGTGCGGAGGCCCGGGCCTGGCTGGAGGCGCACGTGCCGCGCACACCGCTGCCCTCCCTGGAGACGGCGGAGGGTTTCGCGGCGCACCGCGCGTGGGAGGCGGAACTGGCCGCCGACCGCTGGTCGGTGGTGTCGTGGCCGCGTGAGTACGGCGGCCGGGACGCCGGGCTGCTGCGGTGGCTGGTCTTCGAGGAGGAGTACTGGGCGGCGGGCGCGCCGGGCCGGGTCGGCCAGAACGGCATCAGCCTGCTCGCGCCGACGCTCTTCGACCACGGCACGCGGGAGCAACGCGCGCGTGTCCTGCCGCCGATGGCGTCCGGCGCGGTGGTCTGGGCGCAGGCCTGGTCGGAGCCGGAGGCGGGCTCCGACCTGGCCTCGCTCACCTCGCGGGCGGTACGCGCGGACGGTGGCTGGCTGCTGACCGGGCACAAGACCTGGTCCTCGCGGGCGGCCTTCGCGGACCGGGCCTTCGGGCTCTTCCGCAGCGACCCCGGGGCCGGGAAGCCGCACCACGGGCTCACCTACCTGATGTTCGACCTGCGGGCGCCCGGCGTCACCGTCCGCCCGATCGGCCGGCTCGACGGGAAGCCGGCCTTCGCCGAGCTGTTCCTGGACGACGTCTTCGTGCCGGACGAGGACGTGATCGGCGAGCCCGGGCAGGGCTGGCGGATCGCGATGTCCACGACGGGCGAGGAACGCGGGCTCACCCTGCGTTCCCCGGGCCGCTTCCTCGCCGCCGCGGACCGGCTGCTCGCCCTCTGGCGCGGCGAGGGGTGCCCGGAGCACGCACGGGCGAGGGTGGCCGACGCCCTGATCGGCGCCCGCGCCTACCAGCTCTACACCTACGCGGCCGCCTCCCGCTTCCTGGAGGGCGACCGGCTGGGCCCGGAGTCCAGCATGAACAAGGTGTTCTGGTCCGAGCTGGACCTCGCGCTGCACGAGACCGCACTGGATCTGCTCGCCGGTGCGGGCGAGGCGGCGGACTCCGCCTGGGCCGAGGGATATCTCTTCGCGCTCGCCGGCCCGATCTACGCGGGCACGAACGAGATCCAGCGCGACATCGTCGCCGAGCGGCTGCTCGGCCTGCCGAAGGGCCGCCGCTGATGCGCTTCCTCCTCGACACCGAGCAGCGCGCCTTCGCCGGGTCGCTGCACGCGATGCTGCGGGCGGCGCACACCCCGGCGGTGGTCCGGGACTGGAGCCGCGGCGACCACGCGAGCGGCCGGGCGCTGTGGTCGCGGATCGCCGCGGCGGGGGTGTTCGGGCTGGCGATCCCGGAGGAGTACGGAGGGGCGGGGCCCCGTCCGGTGGAGCTGGCGGTGGCCTTCGTCGAGCTGGGACGGCACGCGGTACCGGGTCCGCTGGCGGAGACGGTCGCGGCGGCCGTGCTGCTCGGTGCGCCCCCGGCGGCCGGGCGCTTTCTGCCGGGACTCGCGGCGGGCACCGACATCGCGACCGTGGCGGCGCCCGCCGAAGGGGCCCTCGACACGGACGCGGCCTCTGTCCACCTGCTCGTGGCACCCGAGGGTCTGCGCCTGTCCGCGCCGGCGCCCGGTCCCGTGCGCCGCTCCCTCGACCCGGCCCGCCGGCTCACCCCGCTCGTCCCGGACGGCGAACTCCTCACCCGCGACCCGCCGTACGACCGGGCCGTCACCTGGGCCCGGCTGGCCACCGCCGCGCAGGCACTCGGGGTGGGCCTCGCCCTGCTCGACCGGACCGTCACCCATGTCGGGCAGCGCACCCAGTTCGGTGTGCCGGTCGGCTCCTTCCAGGCGGTCAAGCACCGGCTGGCCGACGCGAAGACCGCGCTGGAGTTCGCCCGTCCGCTGCTCTTCGGCGCGGCCCTGTCGATGCGCCCGGCGGACGTGGCCGCGGCCAAGCTCACGGTCTGCGAAGCGGCGTACGCCACCGCCCGGACGGCACTGCAGCTGCACGGTGCGATCGGCTACACGGCGGAGTTCGACCTGTCCCTGTGGCTGACCAGGGCGCGCGCGCTGCGCACGGCGTGGGGCACGCCCGAGCAGTGCCGGGTTCTCGTCCTACCCCGCGCCCCCGGCTAGGCGGCGCCACACCTCCCGCCCCGCACCCCCGGCCACGCGGCGCCACACCTCCCACCCCGGGGCCCCGGCCACGCGGCGCCACACCTCCCGCCCAGGGGCGCGGCCGGGCGCGGCGGCGCCTTCCGGCCCACTCGGAGAGCGCCACCGCATCGCGGTTCAGGCCGGTCGCACGATCCCCGCGGCGCGTGCGGCCGTCAGCCAGCGCGGGAACTCGCCGACGAGAAGGTCGTACAGCTCGGCGTCCGAGACCCGCCCCGGGTCCTCGCCGGCGTGGAAGAAGCCGGCGTTGTCCACGATCCGCTTGCCGGGCACCGCCAGTTCGTCCAGCTTCCGCAGGAAGTCGAACTGCCGGCTGCCGGGGTCGCCGAAGCCGACGAACTGCCAGAACAGCGGGAGTCTCGCCGCCTTGCACAGATGGCGTTCGGCGGCCGGCCTGCTGGTCGGGCCGCCGTCGGTCTGGAAGACGACCAGCGCGGGGACGGTGGCGCCGCTGTCGAGGTAGTGGTCGATGACGGCGTCCATCGCCACGTGGTAGCCGGTCCTGCCCATGTGCCCGAGCCCGGCGACGATCCGCTCGACGCTGCCCTCGTGGCCGTCGAGGGCGATGTCGGTGACGGCGTCGACGTCGGTGGAGAAGAACACCACCGGTACCCGGCCGTCGTCGTCCAGGTGCGCGGACAGGCCCAGCACCCGGTCGGCGAGCGCCTGCACACTGCCGTCGTCGTAGTACGGCTTCATCGAGCCGGAGTGGTCGATCACGAGATAGACGGCCGCCCGCAGTTCGTCCAGGCCGTGCTTGCGCAGCGAGATCCCGGCCGAGCGGTAGGCCTCGACGAGCGCCGGTGCCGTCTCCTCCAGCTTGCGCAGGCTGATCGCCGCCATGGTCCCCCCTGGGCCGTCCGGTGGCCGAGCCTACGGGATTACCGGCCGGGCGCGGACATGCAACGACGCCTGCCCGGTCGTCCGGTCGGGGACAGGAGGGCAGGCGCCGTCTGTGTTCCGTACGCCTTTGTACGGGACGTCTTCGGGGCCGTCAGACCGCCAGAGCGCGGTCCGTCGGGCGGATCGGGGCCGGCAGGTCGCTGGCTCCGGTCAGGTGGCGGTCGACGCCGCGGGCGGCCGAGCGGCCCTCCGCTATCGCCCACACGATCAGAGACTGGCCGCGGCCGGCGTCACCGGCGACGAACACCCCCGGCACGTTGGTCTGGTAGTCGGCGTCGCGAGCGATGTTACCGCGCTCGTCCAGCTCCAGGGCGAACTGGTCCACCAGGCCGTTCTCCCGGTCGGTGCCGGTGAAGCCCATGGCGAGGGTGACCAGCTGGGCCGGGATCTTGCGCTCGGTGCCCGGCTTCTGGGTCAGCTTGCCGTCGACGAACTCGACCTCGGCCAGGTGCAGCCACTGCACGTTGCCGTCCTCGTCGCCCTCGAAGTGGGTGGTGGAGGCGGAGTAGATCCGCTCGCCGCCCTCCTCGTGGGCCGAGGTGACCTTGTACAGGAGCGGGAAGGTCGGCCACGGCTGGCTGGCCGGGTGCCGCTCCTCGTTCGGGCGGGGCATGATCTCCAGCTGGGTGACGGAGGCCGCGCCCTGGCGGTGGGCGGTGCCCACGCAGTCCGCACCGGTGTCACCGCCGCCGATGACGACGACGTGCTTGCCCTCGGCCGAGAGCGGGGTGGTGACGTAGTCGCCCTCCTGGACCTTGTTGGCCAGCGGCAGGTACTCCATCGCCTGGTGGATGCCCTTCAGCTCCCGGCCGGGGACGGGCAGGTCACGGGCGGTGGTGGAACCGGCGGCGATCACGATCGCGTCGTACCGCTTCTTCAGGTCGCGCGCGTTGATGTCGCGGCCGACCTCGACACCGGTGCGGAAGCGGGTGCCCTCCGCGCGCATCTGCTCGATACGGCGGTTGATGTGCCGCTTCTCCATCTTGAACTCGGGGATGCCGTACCGCAGGAGGCCGCCGATGCGGTCCGCTCGCTCGTACACGGCGACCGTGTGGCCGGCCCGGGTCAGCTGCTGGGCGGCGGCGAGGCCCGCCGGGCCGGAGCCGATGACGGCGACCGTCTTGCCGGACAGCCGCTCGGGGATCTGCGGGGCGACGTCCCCGGTCTCCCACGCCTTGTCGATGATGGAGACCTCGACGTTCTTGATGGTGACCGGCGTCTGGTTGATGCCGAGCACACACGCCGACTCGCACGGGGCCGGGCAGAGGCGACCGGTGAACTCCGGGAAGTTGTTGGTCGCGTGCAGGCGCTCCTGGGCGGCCGCCCAGTCCTCGCGGTAGGCGTAGTCGTTCCACTCCGGGATCAGGTTCCCCAGCGGACAGCCGTTGTGGCAGAACGGGATGCCGCAGTCCATGCACCGGCTGGCCTGCTTGCTGATGATCGGCAGCAGGGAGCCGGGGACGTAGACCTCGTTCCAGTCCTTGACGCGCTCACCGACGGGACGGGACGCGGCGAGTTCGCGTCCGTGGTTGAGGAAGCCCTTCGGGTCAGCCATTGCTCGCCGCCTCCATCATCTTCTCGGTGATCTCGGTCTCGGAGAGACCGGCTCGCTCGGCGGCGTCCTTGGCGGCGAGCACTGCCTTGTACGTGCTGGGGATGATCTTGCTGAACCGCTCCGCTGCCGCGTCCCAGTCCGCGAGCAGCTTCCCGGCGACCGTCGAACCGGTCTCCTCGGCGTGGCGGCGCACCACGTCGTGCAGCCACTGCTTGTCCGTGTCGTCCAGCGCCTCGACCGCTCCGGCGTTGCCGGCGTTGACGTTGTCCCGGTCGAGGTCGATGACGTAGGCGATGCCACCGGACATGCCGGCCGCGAAGTTGCGGCCGGTCGGGCCGAGGACGACCGCGTGGCCACCGGTCATGTACTCGCAGCCGTGGTCGCCCACGCCCTCGGAGACCACCGTCGCGCCGGAGTTGCGGACGCAGAACCGCTCGCCGGTCCGGCCGCGCAGGAACAGCTCGCCGCCGGTGGCGCCGTAGCCGATGGTGTTGCCCGCGATGGTCGAGTACTCGGCGAGGTGGTCGGCCGCGCGGTCCGGGCGGACGACGACGCGGCCGCCGGACAGGCCCTTGCCGACGTAGTCGTTGGCGTCGCCCTCCAGGCGCAGCGTGACACCTCGCGGCAGGAAGGCGCCGAAGGACTGGCCGGCCGAGCCGGTGAAGGTGATGTCGATGGTGTCCTCGGGCAGGCCCGCACCACCGAACTTCTTCGTCACCTCGTGGCCGAGCATGGTGCCGACCGTGCGGTTGATGTTGCGGATGGCGACCTGGGCGCGCACCGGCTGGGCCTCGGTCGCGTCGGAGGCGGCCAGGGCGTCGGCGGCGAGCTTGATCAGCTCGTTGTCCAGCGCCTTCTGCAGCCCGTGGTCCTGGGCGATCACCTGGTGGCGGACGGCGCCGTCGGGCAGGTCGGGCACGTGGAACAGCGGCTCCAGGTCCAGGCCCTGGGCCTTCCAGTGGTCGACCGCGCGCTCGACGTCCAGCACCTCGGCGTGGCCGACGGCCTCCTCGATGGAGCGGAAGCCCAGCTCGGCGAGGAGCTCGCGGACCTCCTCCGCGATGAAGCGGAAGAAGTTCACCACGTACTCGGCCTTGCCGTTGAAGCGCTCGCGCAGCGTCGGGTTCTGCGTGGCGATGCCGACCGGGCAGGTGTCCAGGTGGCAGACGCGCATCATGATGCAGCCGGAGACGACGAGCGGAGCGGTCGCGAAACCGAACTCCTCGGCGCCGAGCAGCGCGGCGATGACGACGTCACGGCCGGTCTTGAGCTGGCCGTCGGTCTGGACGACGATCCGGTCGCGCAGGCCGTTGAGCAGCAGGGTCTGCTGGGTCTCGGCGAGGCCCAGCTCCCAGGGACCGCCCGCGTGCTTCAGGGAGGTCAGCGGGGAGGCACCCGTGCCGCCGTCGTGGCCGGAGATCAGCACGACGTCGGCGTGCGCCTTGGACACACCCGCGGCGACCGTGCCCACGCCGACCTCGGAGACCAGTTTGACGTGGATCCGCGCCTGCGGGTTCGCGTTCTTCAGGTCGTGGATCAGCTGCGCGAGGTCTTCGATGGAGTAGATGTCGTGGTGCGGCGGCGGCGAGATGAGGCCGACGCCGGGCGTCGAGTGACGCGTCTTCGCGACCCACGGGTAGACCTTGGGGCCGGGCAGCTGGCCGCCCTCGCCGGGCTTGGCGCCCTGGGCCATCTTGATCTGGATGTCGTCCGCGTTGACCAGGTACTCGGAGGTGACGCCGAAGCGGCCGGAGGCGACCTGCTTGATCGCCGAGCGGCGCGCCGGGTCGTACAGGCGATCCGAGTCCTCGCCGCCCTCACCGGTGTTGGACTTGCCGCCCAGCTGGTTCATGGCGATGGCGAGGGTCTCGTGCGCCTCCTTGGAGATGGAGCCGTACGACATCGCGCCCGTGGAGAAGCGCTTGACGATCTCGCTCGCCGGCTCGACCTCGTCGATGGAGATCGGCTGGCGGCCGGACTGGAAGCCGAACAGGCCGCGCAGCGTCATCAGGCGCTCGGACTGCTCGTTCACCCGGTCCGTGTACTTCTTGAAGATGTCGTACCGGCCGGTGCGCGTGGAGTGCTGGAGCCGGAAGACCGTGTCCGGGTCGAACAGGTGCGGCTCGCCCTCGCGGCGCCACTGGTACTCGCCGCCGATCTCCAGCGCGCGGTGCGCGGGAGCGATGCCGGAGGCCGGGTAGGCCTTGGCGTGGCGGGCGGCGACCTCCCGGGCGATGACGTCGATGCCGACGCCGCCGATCTTGGTGGCCGTGCCGTTGAAGTACTTCGTCACGAAGGTCTCGTCCAGGCCGACGGCCTCGAAGACCTGGGCGCCGCGGTAGGAGGCGACGGTGGAGATGCCCATCTTGGACATGACCTTCAGGACGCCCTTGCCGAGGGCGTAGATCAGGTTCTTGATGGCCTTCTCGGGCTCGAGGCCGTTCAGGAAGGTGCCCGCGCGCAGCAGGTCCTCGACGGACTCCATCGCCAGGTACGGGTTGACGGCGGCGGCGCCGAAGCCGATGAGCAGGGCGACGTGATGGACCTCGCGGACGTCGCCGGCCTCGACCAGCAGGCCCACGTGGGTGCGCTGCTTGGTGCGGATGAGGTGGTGATGGACGGCCGCGGTGAGCAGCAGCGACGGGATCGGCGCGTGCTCGGCGTCGGAGTGCCGGTCGGACAGGACGATCAGCCGGGCGCCGTTGTCGATGGCCGCGTCGGCCTCGGCGCAGATCTCCTCGATCCGCGCGGCGAGCGACTCGCCGCCGCCGGAGACCCGGTACAGGCCGGAGAGGGTTGCGGCCTTGAAGCCGGGCATGTCGCCGTCGGCGTTGATGTGGATGAGCTTGGCCAGCTCGTCGTTGTCGATGACCGGGAAGGGCAGCAGGACGGACCGGCAGGAGGCGGCGGTCGGGTCGAGCAGGTTGCCCTGCGGGCCCAGCGAGCTGCGCAGGGAGGTGACCAGCTCCTCGCGGATGGCGTCCAGCGGCGGGTTGGTCACCTGCGCGAACAGCTGGGTGAAGTAGTCGAAGAGCAGCCGCGGGCGCTCGGACAGGGCCGCGATCGGCGAGTCCGTGCCCATGGAGCCGATCGGCTCGGCGCCGGAGCGGGCCATCGGCGCGAGGAGGATGCGCAGCTCCTCCTCGGTGTAGCCGAAGGTCTGCTGGCGGCGGGTGACCGAGGCGTGGGTGTGGACGATGTGCTCGCGCTCGGGCAGGTCGCCCAGCTCGATCTCACCGGCCTCCATCCATTCGGCGTACGGCTTCTCGGCCGCGAGGGACGCCTTGATCTCGTCGTCCTCGATGATGCGGTGCTCGGCGGTGTCGACGAGGAACATGCGGCCGGGCTGCAGGCGGCCCTTGCGGACGACCTTGGCCGGGTCGATGTCGAGGACGCCGACCTCGGAGCCGAGGACGACGAGGCCGTCGTCGGTGACCCAGTAGCGGCCGGGGCGCAGACCGTTGCGGTCGAGCACGGCGCCGACCTGGGTGCCGTCGGTGAAGGTGACGCAGGCGGGGCCGTCCCAGGGCTCCATCATCGTGGAGTGGAACTGGTAGAAGGCGCGCCGGGCCGGGTCCATGGAGTCGTGGTTCTCCCACGCCTCCGGGATCATCATCAGCACGGAGTGCGGCAGCGAACGGCCGCCGAGGTGCAGCAGCTCCAGCACCTCGTCGAAGGAGGCCGAGTCGGAGGCGTCCGGCGTGCACACCGGGAAGATCCGCTCGAGGGCCTTGTCGTCCGAGCCGAGGAGGTCCGAGGCGAGCTGGGACTCGCGGGCGACCATCCAGTTGCGGTTGCCCTTGACGGTGTTGATCTCACCGTTGTGCGCGACGAAGCGGTACGGGTGCGCGAGCGGCCAGGACGGGAAGGTGTTCGTGGAGAAGCGCGAGTGGACGAGCGCGATCGCGGAGCCGAAGCGCCGGTCGGACAGGTCGGGGAAGAACGGTTCCAGCTGGCCGGTGGTCAGCATGCCCTTGTAGACGATGGTCCGGGCGGACAGCGAGGGGAAGTACACCCCCGCCTCGCGCTCGGCGCGCTTGCGCAGGACGAACGCCTTGCGGTCCAGCGCGATGCCCTCGCTGGCGTGGTCGGCGACGAAGACCTGACGGAAGACCGGCATGGTGGAGCGGGCGGTGGCACCCAGCAGCTCCGGGGCGACGGGGACCTCGCGCCACCCGAGGACGGTGAGGTCCTCCTCGGCCGCGATCGTCTCGATGCGTGAGACGGCGTCCTCGGTCCCCTCCCCCGGCAGGAAGGCGATGCCGACGGCGTAGGAGCCGGCGGCGGGCAGGTCGAATCCGGCCACCTCACGGAAGAAGGTGTCGGGAACCTGGGACAGGATGCCCGCGCCGTCGCCCGAGTCGGGCTCGGAGCCGGTGGCACCGCGGTGCTCCAGGTTGCGCAGCACGGTGAGCGCCTGCTCGACCAGCGTGTGGGACGCCTCGCCGGTAAGGGTGGCGACGAAACCGACACCACAGGCGTCGTGTTCGTTGCGGGGGTCGTACATACCCTGGGCAGCAGGGCGAGCATCCATGAACGACCAGTTTCGGCCGTTCGAGGAATGCTGGGACGGCTGGCGCGGCGTACGCATCGGCTCTCCCGTCGTCGTCATGTGGCATGTGGCAGGTGCCGAGGGACGACGTTGGCCCTCTGCGTGGAGTGCAAAATTTCGTGCAGGTTACATGATGGAGCGGTTCTCGGGAAGCGGATACTCCGTTCCAGCATGCGGACACCACGGGGGTCCATGGCGCTCTGCCGCACGGAGCGGCACTGTGCCCAGAGGGCGGTCAACGTACGAGGGGGGCCGGCACGGACGAGATCGATCGGATCGGTGTCCGTGGGCCCGGCGGCGGGGGGAGCGTCGTCGGCTCACCCCCACAGGAGGGTGCGTCGTCGGCTCACCCCACAGGGGGGTGCGGCAGGCGTCATTGCCCGCGGTGCTTACGGCTCATGCCCGGTGGTCATGCTTCTGAAACCAGCGGGTAACGGCTATTTATACAACGCATTGCATAAGTACCGCTTGCACTATCCTACGGCCGTTCCGAACAGATGCCCCAGGGCGTAGGTCACACCGGCCGCCGCGCCGCCGAGCGCCAGCTGCCGGAGGCCGCTGTACCACCAGCTGCGCGCGGTCACCTTGGCCACGACGGCGCCGCAGCCGAAGAGCCCGGCGAGGGCGAGGAGCACGGCGGGCCACAGCACCGCGGCCCCCAGCAGGTACGGCAGCAGCGGCAGCAGGGCGCCGAGTGCGAACGAGCCGAACGACGACACGGCGGCGACCAGCGGTGACGGCAGGTCGGAGGGGTCGATGCCCAGCTCCTCGCGCGCGTGTATCTCCAGGGCCTGCTCGGGATCCCGGGACAGCTGGCGGGCGACCTGCCGGGCCAGCTCGGGCTCGACACCGCGGGCCACGTAGAGCGCCGCCAGCTCGTCCTCCTCGTCCTGCGGATGCTTGCGCAGCTCGCGGCGCTCGACGTCGAGTTCGGCCTCGACCAGCTCACGCTGGGAGGCGACGGAGGTGTACTCCCCGGCCGCCATCGAGAAGGCGCCGGCGGCGAGGCCGGCGAGCCCGGTGACGACGATCGTCTGCTGGCCGACGGAGCCACCGGCCACACCGGTCATCAGGGCGAGGTTGGAGACCAGGCCGTCCATCGCGCCGAAGACGGCGGGGCGCAGCCAGCCGCCGTTCACGTCCCGGTGCGTGTGGTTGTCGCGGTGCGCCTCGTGCAGCGCGGCCTCGGTGTCGATGATGGCCATGCGGCCCCCCGGATTAGCTAAGCCAAAGCTAACTTTGGACGAGTTCTACTTTTTGACAACTAGAACTCTATGCCGATCATTCCCCGGCCGCCAGCAAGGAAAGGCTCGGCTAACCTGCGGCTTTACCTTCTTTGCTCATTCGTGCATTGATGAGCTCAAATGCCGAGCGGGTGACTACGGGCCGGCGAGGGCTGGAGGCGCCGCCTGCCGTGGCACACATCCGCAAAGGGTCCCGGGTTCCGCTGATCGAGGCCGCCCAGGGACCCGTGGTCCTTGTCCGAGGAGGCCGCCCCATGGCATCGATCGCCTGCACTCCCCCGGTCCCGGCGCCCGGGGACGCACCGGGGCTCCGTGACCGGGCCCGTGGAGCGCTGCTCGGCCTGGCGGTCGGGGACGCGCTGGGGGCCCCGGCGGAGAACCTCAGGCCCTCCGAGATCCGCGCGCGCTGGGGCCGGATCACCGGGTACGTGGCCGAGAAGCCGTCCGGTACGGACGACACCGAGTACGCGATCTTCTCCGGTCTCCTCCTGGCCCGGCACGGCTCGGCGCTGACCCCGGCCCACGTCGAGGCGGCCTGGCACGAGTGGATCGCGGACCGGGCCGAGGGGCCCTTCCGGGGCGCGGGCTTCAGCGAGCGCGGCACCCTCGAGAACCTCCGGCGGGGTCTGGCCGCGCCCATCTCGGCCCAGCACCGCCATGCCTGGAGTGACGGTCTGGCGATGCGCGCGGCGCCCTTCGGGGTGTTCGCCGCCGGGCGCCCCGGTGAGGCGGCCCGGCTGGTGGCGATCGACGGCTCCATCAGTCACGAGGGCGAGGGGATCTACGGCGGCCAGGCGGTCGCGGCGGGTGTGGCGGCGGCGATGGCGGGAGCGCCGGTGCCGGTGGTGGTCGCCGCCGCGCTCGCCGTCGTCCCCGACGACTCCTGGACGGCCCGCTCCCTGCGGCGCGCCGTGACGGTGGCCCACCGCGGCGAACGGGCGGTGCGCTCCGCTGTCGTCATCGGCGGCTACCCCTGGACCGACCTGGCCCCGGAGGCGGTCGCGCTCGCCTTCGGCGCGTACGCGGCGGCCGACGGCGACTTCCGTGAGGCGGTCCTGACGGCCGTCAACATGGGCCGCGACGCGGATACGACGGCGGCGGTGGCGGGCGCGCTGTCCGGTGCGGCCCAGGGGCTGTCGGCGATCCCGCCGGCCTGGGCGGCCGCGATCGGGCCGGCCCGCGGCCGATGCCTGCCGTCCATGGCGGGCCACCACGTCCTGGACGTGGCCGAACTGCTGGTACCGGGCGAGGGCGGAAAGTGGGGAGCGGACGTCGTACTACCGGAGTCCCTGCCGCCGGAACTGCTGACGCTCGTCGCGAGCGACCGGCGAGAGGCCCGCGCCGCACTACCGGAACCCCTGCCTACGCCACTGCCGACACCGGCCGCGGGCGAGATGCGGGGAAGTGAGGGCGCGTTGCCGGAAACCTCGCCCGCACGACCACCGACGCCGATCACGGACGAGATGCGGGAGACCGAGGGCGCGCTGGCGGAGGCCGTGTTCGCGGAGCCGGCGGTGCCGTACGACAGCGCGAGGCGCGGGACGGACGGCGCGGCGCCGGAGGACTCGCCTCCCCCGGCACTGACGCCCGCCCCCCAACCGCCTGAGCTGCCGCCGCCCCCGACGCCCACTTCCCTGCTCACCGAGCCACCCCCGTCCCCTACGCCCACTCCCCAACCCACCGAGCTATCCCCACCCCCGACGCCCACCCCCCAACCCCCTGAGCTGCTCCCAACCCCGACGCCCACTTCCTTGCTCACCGAGCCGGCCCCACCCGCGGCACCCGCCCCCCAGCCCACCGAGCTATCCCCACCTCCGACGCCCACCCGCCAGCCTCCCGAGCCACCCCCACTCCCGACGCCCACTTCCCAGCCCAGCGAGTCGGGTGGTGGGTGGGCGGAGGGGCGAACGGACAGCGGGCCGAGCCACCCCGCGCACGGCGAGAGCGGAAGGCGGACGGACAGCGGGCCGAGCCACCCCGCGCACGGCGAGAACAGAAGGCAGACGGACAGCGGGCCGAGCCTCCCCGCGCACGGCGAGAGCGGAAGGCAGACGGACAGCGGGCCGAGCCACCCCGCGCACGGCGAGAGCGGAAGGCGGACGGACGGCCGGCCGGGGCTCCTCGTGGGGGCCGGGGACCCCGGCGCGGCCGAGAGCGAGCCGGGGTCGTGACGCCACGCCGTATCGAGGGCCTGCTGCTCGGTCTCGCCGCGGGAGACGCCGCCGGCTGGCCCGCCGCCCGGCACCGCGCCGCCCGTATGCCCGAGTGGACCCGCCGCCTGACCCGGGAACTGGACACGTTCGCCGAGCAGAACGCCACCACCACCCTCCCCGTCCCGATCGCCCTGAACCAGCCCCCCGAGCCCCTCCGCCTCGGCCCTTCCGACGACGCCGAGTGGGCGGCCTTCGCCGCCGAGGCGGTCCTGCGCGCCGGCGACGACGACGTGCTCGGCGACCTCAGCCGGGAACGCCGTATGCGCGCCGCGATCGACCTCACCTGGACCGCCGTGGCCTCCGAGGTCGCCGCCGCGGCGGACCGCGCCCCCGAGATCGAGTCCGCCGTCCTCCCGCTGCGCGCCCGCATCTCCGTCCGGGCGGGCCTCGGCAACCTCGCCACCGGCCTGCGGCCGCCCGCCACCGGCCACGACAACCCGCACTACTTCGACGACGCGGCCTGTGTCCGCGCCTGCGTCCTCGCGGTGGCGCACCCGGGCGACCCCGCAGGCGCCGCCGACCTCGCCGAGTTCGACGCCCGCTACACCCAGGACGGCGACGGCGTGCACGGCGCCCGCGCGATGGCCGCGGCCCTGGCGCTGGCGCTGACCGGCGCGGACACCGGCACGTGCGTGACCGCCGCCCTCGCCGAACTCCCCGGGGACACGGAGATCGGCCGCAACGCCCGCCACGCACTCGCCCTGGCGCGGGACGGCGAGTCCGCCTTCGCCCTCGTCCCGCTCCTGGAACACCAGATCGTCGACCACGTCTACAGCTACGGCATCGCCGCAGCCGAGACCGTCCCCGTCGCCCTGGCCCTGGCCACCGCCGCCCGCGGCCGCATCGCCGAAGCCGTCCCCGCCGCCGCCTGCCTGTCCCGGGTCGCGGACTCCGCCCCCGCCCTCGCGGGCGCGCTGACCGGCGCCGTCGGCGGTGGCGAGGCGATTCCGGGGACGTGGCGGGACGCCTGCCGCACCCTGTCCGGCTGCACCCTGCCCCGCCTCACCGGCACGGACCTGGTGGAACTCGCCGGGCTCCTGGAAGCCGCACAACCGGCCTCCGCAGGAGGATGATTCGGGATATGACGCCCGAAGAACCCAAAGTGCCTGAAGAGGTCACGGGAGAAGAGAGCGGCGGCCCGCCTCCGCCCACGCTCGACGAGCGGATCACCGGCGCCCTGGTCGGGGCCGCCGTCGGCGACGCCCTCGGCGGCCCGGTCGAGGGCTACTCCCCCGACCAGATCGCGGAGCGCCACGGCGGCCGGATCCACGGCGTCGTCGGGCCCTGGCACGGCGACGACTGGCGCACCGCCCGCCCCATCGCGCCGTACCACAAGGGCGACGGACACGTCACCGACGACACGTTGATGACACACGCGCTGATCCGCGTCTACGAACGCGTCCGCGACCACCTCGACGCCTACGCGATCGCCGGCCACCTGGTCCCGGACCTGATGACCAACCCCCGCTGGATCCCGGAACTGCAGACCGAGACGCTGCCCCTGCACCGCGTCTTCCTCGCCGAGAAGTGGCTGGTTGCCCGGCTCGCCTACGGTCACGTCGACCCCCGGGAGGCGGGCGTCGGCAACATCGTCAACTGCGGCGCGGCGATGTACATGGCGCCCGTCGGCCTGGTCAACGCGGCCGGGCCGGCCGCCGCCTACGCCGAGGCGCTGGACGTCGCCGGTGCGCACCAGTCGTCGTACGGCCGCGAGGCGGCCGGTGTCTTCGCCGCGGCCGTGGCCGCCGCCGCCACCCCGGGTGCGACCCCGGACTCGGTCGTCACCGCCTGTCTGTCGCTGGCCAAGGACGGCACCCGCGCGGCGATCGAGGCGGTCTGCGAAGTCGCCGCGCGCCACCGGGACTTCGAATCGGCGCTCGGTCCGCTGCGCGCGGCGGTGGCCCCGTACGACACGGTCGGCCCGGACTACCGCTCCCCCTCGCTCGCCGCCCGCCGCCCCTCCCGTCTGCACTCCATCGAGGAACTCCCCATCGCCCTCGGCATGTTGCTGGTCGCCGGCGGCGACTTTCGGCACGCCGTCCTCGGTTCGGTCAACTACGGCCGTGACTGCGACTCGATCGCCACGATGGCCGGTGCCCTCGCCGGCGCCCTCGGCGCACCCGTGCCCGAGGACTGGGCGAAGACGGTCGCGGAGGCGAGCCGGCTGGACCTCTGGGAGCCGGCCCGCACGCTGGCCACGGTGACCCGCGAGATCTTCGAACGGGACGTGCGCCGCAGGCGCGCCCACGAGCGGGCGTTCAGCGCACTCGGAGGCCGCCCGTGCTCCGGCTGACCTGGGTCCAGCCGGAGGACCTCCTGGGCCACGAACTGCGCCAGGCCCGCCTGGACGGCCGGGAGCCCTCGGCGATCGAGGCGAGATGGCGGGCGGCGGGCGGCCCCGACGCCCCGCAGCGGGCGGGAGCCTCCGCCCACCGCGTGTCCCGCTACCTGCGCCTGCTGGCCGAGGACCTGCTGGACGAACTGGCCGACCTGCCCAGCGGGCTGGCCGAGGACGAGCCGACGGACCTGGCCCGGATCAGGGCCGCGTGTCCCGACTGGCCCACCGTACGGCTCGGCGCTCCGCTCGCCCCGGCCGCCCTGGAGGCCGCCTGGCTGGGCCGGGCCGTCGGCTGCCTGCTGGGCAAGCCGGTCGAGAAGCTCCCCCTGGAGGGCGTCCGTGCCCTCGCCCGGGCCACCGGCAACTGGCCCCTCACCACCTACTTCACCGCCAAGGGCGTCCCCGGGTCCCTCCTGGAGGAGTACCCGTGGAACCGCCGCTCGGCGCCGACCTCCCTCGCCGAGAACATCGACGGCATGCCGGAGGACGACGACCTGAACTACCCCCTGCTCAACCTCCTGCTCCTGCAGCGCCACGGAAGGTCCTTCACCACCACGGACGTGGCCCGCCTCTGGCTGGAGGAACTCCCGCCCGGCCGCACCTTCACCGCCGAGCGCATCGCCCAGCGCAACCTCCTCAACGGGGTCGAACCCCCGTACACGGCACGCCACCGCAACCCGTTCCGCGAGTGGATCGGCGCCCTGATCCGCGCCGACGTGCACGGCTGGACCAACCCGGGCGACCCGGGGACCGCCGCCGGCCAGGCGCACCGCGACGCCGTCCTGACCCACACCGCCAACGGCGTGTACGCGGCCATGTTCACGGCCGCCGTCATCGCCACCGCCGCCACCGGGACCCACGACGTCCACGCCTGCCTCCGCACCGGCAGCACGGTGCTCCCGCCCCGCTCCCGGCTGGCGAAGGCGGTCGACCACGCCGTCCGGCTTGCCCGGTCGACCGAGGACTTCGACGACGTCGTGGACACCCTGCACGCCCTCTACGAACCGGCCCACCACTGGGTCCACGCCGTCCCCAACACCGCCCTGATCGCCGCCGCCCTCACCCACGCGGACGGCGACTTCGCCGGCTCCGTCTGCCGTGCGGTGTCGGGCGGCTGGGACACCGACTCCAACGGCGCCACGGCCGGCAGCATCGCCGGCCTCCTCGCCGGCACGCCCCACGCGCTGCCCGACCACCTGCGGGCCCCGCTGAAGAACCGGCTCGCCAGCACCGTCGCCGACTTCGACGGCACCGGCTTCGACTCCCTCGCCCACCTCACCCACCTGGAGGCGACCCGCACATGACTCACATCGCCGTCCTCGGCAGCACCAACATGGACCTCGTCACCTACGTCGCGAAGGCCCCGCAGCGCGGCGAGACCGTGACCGGCCGGGAGTTCCGCACGATCCCCGGCGGCAAGGGCGCCAACCAGGCGATCGCCGCCGCCCGTGCCGGTGCGACCGTCTCGATGATCGGCGCGGTCGGCAACGACGCCTTCGGCGTGCGCCTGCGCGACACACTGGAACACTCCGGCGTGGACACCGACTTCCTGCGCACCGTCGAGGGCCCCTCCGGCACCGCGCACATCGTGGTGGACGACGAGGGCGGCAACTCCATCGTCGTCATCCCCGGCGCGAACGGCACGGTCGACCACCTCTCCCCCGGCGACGAGGGCCTGATCGCCTCCGCCGACGCCCTGCTGCTCCAGCTGGAGATCCCGCTCGCCGCGGTCGTCGCGGGCGCGGAGGCGGCCCGCCGGCACGGCATCCGTACGGTCCTCACCCCGGCCCCGGCGCGGCCGCTGCCGCCCGAACTGCTCGCCGCCACCGATCTGTTGCTGCCCAACGAGTACGAGGCGGTCACCCTCACCGGCCGCACCGACCCGCGCGAGGCGGCGGCGGCCCTGCTGGACCTGGTGCCGCAGGTCGTGGTCACCCTGGGCGCGACCGGCAGCCTGTACCTGGCCCGGGGCACCGAACCGCTCGTCGTCCCCGCCCCCCGGGTGACCGCCGTCGACTCCACGGGAGCGGGCGACACCTTCGCCGGGGCGCTGGCGGTGGCCCTGGCCGAGGAGAAACCGGTACGGGAGGCGCTGTCCTGGGCGTCCGCGGCGGCGGCGATCTCCGTGCAGCGGGCCGGGGCGTCGGTGTCGATGCCGTACCGCCCGGAGATCGACGACCAGTGCACCGCATGAGCACGCCGGCGGATACGCCCCCGGCCCTCGCCGGTCTGCGGGTGCTGGACCTCGCGACGCTGTTCGCGGGCCCGCTGTCCGCGACCCTGCTCGGCGACTTCGGCGCCGAGGTGATCAAGGTCGAGCATCCCCGCCGCCCCGATCCCTCGCGCGGCCACGGACCCGCCCGGCAGGGCGTCGGCCTGTGGTGGAAGGTGCTCGGCCGCAACAAGCGCACCATCACCCTCGACCTGTCCACGCCCGGCGGCCGCGGGACCCTCCTCCGGCTCGCCGCCACCGCCGACGTGGTGATCGAGAACTTCCGCCCCGGAACCCTGGAGAGATGGGACCTAGGCTGGGACGAACTGTCCGCGGCCAACCCGCGGCTGATCCTGGCCCGGGTCACCGCCTTCGGCCAGTTCGGTCCGTACGCCCACCGCCCGGGCTTCGGCACGCTCGCCGAGGCGATGAGCGGTTTCGCCGCCATGACCGGGGAGCCGGACGCGCCTCCGACGCTGCCGCCCTTCGGGCTCGCGGACTCCGTCGCGGGCCTGGCGACCGCCTACGCCGTGCTGACGGCACTGGCCGCGCGGGAGCGCACCGGCACCGGGCAGGTGGTCGACATGGCGATCATCGAGCCGATCCTGTCGGTGCTCGGCCCCCAGCCGACCTGGTACGACCAGCTCGGCCATGTGCAGGAGCGCACCGGCAACCGGTCCGCGAACAACGCCCCGCGCAACACCTACCGCACCGCCGACGGCGCCTGGATCGCCGTCTCGACCTCAGCTCAGTCGGTGGCCGAGCGGGTGATGCGGCTGGTGGGCCGCCCGGAACTGGCCGGGGAACCGTGGTTCGCCACGGGCGTGGAGCGGGCCGCGCACGCCGACGTGCTGGACGAGGCGGTCGGCTCCTGGATCGCCGCCCGCACCCGCGCCGAGGTGCTGGCGGCCTTCGAGAAGGCGGAGGCGGCCGCGGCCCCGGTGCAGGACGTCCGGGACGTCTTCGCGGACCCCCAGTACCAGGCCCTGGACACCGTCACCACCGTGAGCGATCCGGAGCTGGGACCGCTGCGCATGCAGAACGTCCTCTTCCGGCTCTCCGCCACGCCCGGCGCGATCCGCTGGGCCGGCCGCCCGCACGGCGCCGACACGGACGCCGTCCTGGGCGAACTGGGCCTCGGCCCGGCCGACATCGCCGCCCTGCGCGCGGAGGGCGCCCTGTGACCCGGTTCCCGCTGACCTGGCTCTACGCCCCCGGCGACCGGCCGCACGTGGTGGCCAAGGCGCTGGCCGCGGGCGCCGACACGGTGGTGATCGACCTGGAGGACGCGGTCGCCCCGGACCGCAAGGACTACGCCCGCACCGCCACGGCCGACCTGCTCCGCTCGCCCCAGCCGGTCCCGGTGCACGTCCGCGTCAACGCCCTGGACACCCCGTGGGCGGCCGCGGACCTCGCGGCACTGGCCACGCTGCCGGGCCTGTCCGGGCTACGGCTGCCGAAGGTGACCTCGCCCGGCCAGATCAGGCAGGTCGCGGTGGCCACCCCGCTCCCCCTGTACGCGCTGCTGGAGTCGGCTCTCGGCATCGAGCACGCCTATGCGATCGCCGGTGCCCACCCGTCGCTGCGGGGCATCTCCCTCGGCGAGGCGGACCTCAGGGCCGACCTGGGCCTGCGGGCCGACGCGGGGCTCGACGGGCCGCGCTCGCGGGTGGTCGTCGCCGCCCGCGCGGCGGGTCTCGCCCCGCCGTCCCAGTCCGTCCATCCCGACATCCGCGACCTGGACGGCCTCGCCGCGTCCTGCGCCCGCGGACGTGCCCTCGGCTTCCTGGGGCGTGCCGCGATCCATCCCCGGCAGCTTCCGGTCATCGAACGGGCCTATCTGCCCACCCCGGCGGAGATCGAGCAGGCCGAGACGATCATCAAGGCGGCGGCGGAGGAGCAGGGTGCCCAGGCCCTCCCCGACGGCCGCTTCGTCGACGCGGCGGTGGTCACGGCGGCCCGGCGGACCCTGTCACTGGCCCACCGGCGCTGACCGGTCGGGCGGTCGCCCCGGCACGACGAGGGCGCCCGGGTCGTCCCGGGCGCCCTCGGTGTCGCATCGGCGCAGGTCAGCTCCTCTTCGCAGCCGACTCGGCGGCCTCGTCCTCCACCTTCTCGGCGTTCTCCGGCTTCCCGGCGTCCTCCGGCTGCTCCGTCTTCTCGGCTGCGGACCCGTCCTCGGCCCTCGCCTCGGTGGCGCTCCCGGCGCTCCCGTCGCTCTCGGCGCCGTCGGCCGGGCCACCGGAGACCTCGTCGGCCGGACCGCCGGAAGTGGCGTCGGGCACTCCCCGCTCCACCACCGCTTCGCGTCCCGGCCGCTTCCCGGCGGAGACCACGATGTAGGTCACGGCGAGCAGGAAGACGATCAGCGCGGTCCAGTCGTTCAGCCGGAGACCGAGGATGTGGTGGGCGTCGTCCACGCGCATGTACTCGATCCAGCCGCGGCCCACGCAGTACGCGGCGACGTACAGGGCGAAGGCCCGGCCGTGGCCCAGCTCGAAGCGGCGGTCGGCCCAGATGACGAGGAGGCCGACACCGATGCACCACAGGGACTCGTAGAGGAACGTCGGGTGGTAGTAGCCCGGCACCCGGCCGCCCTCGGCGGAGGTGATGTGCAGCGCCCAGGGGACATGCGTCTCCCGGCCGTACAGCTCCTGGTTGAACCAGTTGCCCCACCGGCCGATGGCCTGCGCGAAGGCGATGCCCGGCGCGACGGCGTCGGCGTACGCGGGCATCGGGACGCCCCGGCGGCGCGCGCCGATCCAGGCGCCCAGGGCGCCGAGCGCGATGGCGCCCCAGATGCCCAGGCCGCCCTCCCATACCTTGAAGGCGTCCACCCAGTCACGGCCCTCGCTGAAGTACAGCTCGTAGTCCGTGATCACGTGGTAGAGCCGGCCGCCGACCAGGCCGAACGGCACGGCCCAGACCGCGATGTCGGCGACCGTCCCGGACCGTCCGCCGCGGGCGATCCAGCGCTTGTTGCCGAGCCAGACGGCGAAGAAGACGCCGATGATGATGCAGAAGGCGTAGCCGCGCAGCGGGATGGGGCCGAGATACTGCACCCCGTGCGACGGGCTGGGAATGTAGGCAAGTTCCATGGCAGGTCCGACGCTACCGTGCCGGGCCACGGGGACCGCAAGCAGCCCGGCTACGGGTCCATAACGGGAGGCGCGGGAAACACGCTCACCGCTTGTCGGCGTCCTCCACCATCTGCTTGAGCTTGGCCGGGGTCATCGTCTGGTCCTGGTAGATGTTCTTGCCGCCCAGCAGGACCGTCGGCGTGCCGGAGAAGTTGCCGGACTTGAAGGCCTTGTGGGACTTGTCCACCCAGTTGTCGTGGGTGCCGTCCTTCACGCACTTCCGGAAGGCGGGCGTGTCCAGGCCCTTCACCTTGCCGGCCAGCTCGATCAGCCTGGCGTCGCTGCCGAAGGCGTCGTCGGTCTCCTTGGGCTGGTTCGCGTACAGCACGTCGTGGTAGTCGCGGAACCTACCGGCGTCCTGGGCACAGGCGGCGGCGTTGGCCGCGCGCAGGGAGCCGCTGCCGCCGAGGTTGCCGTCGATCAGGCGGACGAGGTGGTACTCGACTCTGAGCTTGCCGGCGTCGGTCAGTTCGTGGAGCGTCGGCCGGTACGCCGCCTCGAAGGCCTGGCAGGCCGGGCAGCGGAAGTCCTCCCAGACGGTGAGCGTGGACTTGGCGCCGTCCTTGCCCACCGGGATGGCGAGGCTGTCCTTGCCCTGCGCGCCCGAGGGCGCCACGACCGGGCCCGCGCTGCTCCCCTTGTCCTTGCCGGCGTTGGCGGCGACCACGCCGATCACCGCCGCGAGGCCGAGGACGCAGACGACGCTCGCGCCCACGATCAGCGTGCGCCGGCGCTTCTCCGCGGCCTTCTGCTTCTCGCGCTCGACCGTCATCCGTTCCCGGGCCGTGCGCTTTCCGTCACGGTTGTTCTCGCTCACACCCCCAGAACGAACCGGGGCGGCGCAGCGCGCCTCCCCGGTCCGAGGTCCACCCGTTCGAGTGACCGGATCCTCCGTCGTGAACGGCTGCGGATGGTCACCGCCGGTCAGGCCTGGCCGCGCACGCCCTTCGCCAGCTCACCGGCGAGCCGGCGGACCTCCGCGAGGCCCGAGGCGTGGTCCGGGGCGTCCAGCATCCGCTTGACGAACGCCGAGCCGACGATGACGCCGTCGGCGAAGCCGGCGACCTCGGCGGCCTGGGCCGCGTCGGAGACGCCGAGCCCGACGCAGACGGGCAGCGCGGTGCCGGTGCCACGGGTGCGCTCGACCAGGTCCTGGGCCTGCGTGCCGACCGACTCGCGGGTGCCGGTGACGCCCATCAGCGAGGCCGCGTAGACGAAGCCGCTGCCCGCCGCGGTGATCTGGGCGAGCCGCTCGTCCCTGCTGCTGGGGGCGACGACGAAGACGGTGGCGAGGCCGTGCTTGTCGGCGTGCTCCCGCCACAGGGCCGACTCCTGGACCGGCAGGTCGGGCAGGATGCAGCCCGCGCCGCCCGCCTCGGCCAGCTCGGCGGTGAAGCGCTCGACGCCGTAGCGGTCGATGGGGTTCCAGTACGTCATGACGAGCACGGGCTTGCCGGTGGCCTCGTGGGCCTCCCGGACCGTGCGCATGACGTCCGCGATTCTGACACCGCCGCGCAGGGCGATGTCGTCGGCGGTCTGGATGACCGGTCCGTCCAGGACCGGGTCGCTGTGCGGCAGGCCGACCTCGACGACGTCGGCGCCGCCGTCGAAGACGGCCTTGATCGTCTCGATGCCGCCGTCCACCGTGGGGAAGCCGGCCGGCAGGTAGGCGATGAGGGCGGACCGGCCCTCGGCCTTGGCGGCCGCGAGGGTGTCCGTCAACAGCTGGATGTTCCCGCTCACTTGGCGTCCCCCTCGATCTCGGCGGTGTCGGCCGCGTCGGCGGCCACCTCGGCGTCGGTGTCGTACAGGCCGAAGTAACGGGCGGCGGTGTCCATGTCCTTGTCGCCACGGCCGGACAGGTTGACGACGATCAGGCCGTCCTTGCCCAGCTCCTTGCCGACCTCCAGGGCGCCGGCCAGGGCGTGGGCGCTCTCGATGGCCGGAATGATGCCCTCAGTGCGGGACAGCAGGCGCAAGGCCTGCATGGCGGCGTCGTCGGTGACCGCGCGGTACTCGCCGCGGCCGGAGTCCTTCAGGAAGGAGTGCTCGGGGCCGATGCCCGGGTAGTCCAGGCCCGCCGAGATCGAGTACGGCTCGGTGATCTGGCCCTCGTCGTCCTGCAGGACGTAGGAGCGGGAGCCGTGCAGGATGCCGGGCTCGCCCGCGGTCAGGGTGGCCGCGTGCTCGCCGGTCTCGATGCCGTGGCCCGCGGGCTCGCAGCCGATGAGCCGGACGCCCGTGTCGGGGATGAAGGCGTGGAAGAGGCCGATGGCGTTGGAGCCGCCGCCGACGCAGGCGATGGCCGCGTCCGGGAGGCGGCCGGCCCGTTCGAGCAGCTGGCGACGGGCCTCGACGCCGATGACCCGGTGGAAGTCGCGGACCATGGCCGGGAAGGGGTGCGGGCCGGCGACGGTGCCGAACAGGTAGTGGGTGCGGTCGACGTTGGCGACCCAGTCGCGGAACGCCTCGTTGATGGCGTCCTTCAGGGTGCGGCTGCCGGACTTCACGGCGACGACCTCGGCGCCGAGCATGCGCATGCGGGCCACGTTCAGGGCCTGGCGCTCGGTGTCGATCTCGCCCATGTAGATGGTGCAGTCGAGGCCGAAGAGCGCGCAGGCGGTGGCGGTCGCGACGCCGTGCTGTCCGGCGCCGGTCTCGGCGATGACCCGCGTCTTGCCCATGCGCCTGGTGAGGAGGGCCTGGCCGAGCACGTTGTTGATCTTGTGGGAGCCGGTGTGGTTGAGGTCCTCGCGCTTGAGGAAGACCCGGGCACCACCGGCGTGTTCGGCGAACCGGGGCACCTCGGTGAGGGAGCTGGGGCGGCCGGTGTAGTTGACCAGCAGGTCGTCCAGCTCGCGGGCGAACTCCGGGTCGTGCTTGGCCTTGTCGTACTCGACGGCCACCTCGTCCACGGCGGCGACGAGGGCCTCCGGGATGAACTTGCCGCCGAACGCGCCGAAGTAGCCCTCGGCGCTGGGGATGTGACCCTCCGGGTCCGGGATGAAGAACTCGCTGGGCATGCGGAAACCTCACGGTGAGTGCGGAAGAAGAACACGGATCGCCGTGGGGCGGAGGATGTCGAACGGCCTCAGGTGGTGTGCGGCCGGCCGCGCAGTTCCCCGCGCCCCCTCGGGGCGCGCTGCCATCGGCGACCGTTCACCTGCCCGGGTTCGTCGCCGATGACGTACCGCACACGACGGCCGTGGACGCGCCTCGCCGGGGCGCGGCAGCCCCGCGGCCGGCAGCCGCGCGCGAGGCGGGCGTACCGGTCCACGGTCGTCATGGTGGGAGTCATCGTGACCAAGCCTAGCGGGGGGTCAGCCGCGCCCGTGCCGGAGTGCCGGGTGCTCGCCCGCGGCCACCAGGTCGGCCACCGCCGCCTTCGGGTCGCGGCCGGTGACCAGCGACTCGCCGACCAGCACCGCGTCGGCGCCGGCGTTGGCGTAGGCGATCAGGTCGTGCGGTCCGCGCACCCCGGACTCGGCCACCGTGACGACGCCCTCCGGGATCTCCGGGGCGACCCGCTCGAACGTGCCGCGGTCGACCTCCAGCGTCTTCAGGTTGCGCGCGTTGATACCGATGATCTTGGCGCCCGCGTCCACGGCCCGCTCGACCTCGTCCTCGTCGTGCACCTCGACGAGCGGGGTGAGCCCGATGGACACGGCACGCTCGATCAGCGACTCCAGGGCCGGCTGGTCGAGGGCGGCCACGATCAGCAGCGCGAGGTCGGCTCCGTACGCCCGGGCCTCCCACAGCTGGTACGACGTGACGATGAAGTCCTTGCGCAGGACCGGGATGTCCACGCGCGCGCGGACCGCCTCCAGGTCGGCCAGCGAGCCGCCGAAGCGGCGCTGTTCGGTGAGGACGGAGATGACGGCCGCGCCGCCCGCCTCGTAGTCCGCGGCCAGTCCGGCCGGGTCGGCGATCGCGGCCAGCGCGCCCTTGGAGGGGCTGGAGCGCTTGACCTCGCAGATCACCTTGACGCCGTCGCCCTTGAGGGCGGCCACCCCGTCCTTGGCGGCGGGGGCCTGGGCCGCGCGCTCCTTGAGCTCGTCGAGGCTCACGCGTGTCTGCCGCTCCGCGAGGTCGGCACGGACTCCGTCGATGATCTCGTCGAGCACACTCACGCGAGCGGCCCCCTTCCTGGCGGTGTTTCCTTCGGGTTTGGAGAACCCGCAGTCACTGCGATGGTATCCGCAGGAGCGCGAAGGCCTCGCATCCGGTGGCGGGCGGTCCCACCACCTGGACATTTCGCCCGGCCGGTCAGGGGTGCAGCCAGCTTCCGGCCGGAAGGTTGCGGACCACGGTGAAGGCCAGCAGCAGCGCACCGGTCACCCACAGCTGTGCCGGTCCGAGGTCGAGCCGGGCCGGCCGGCCCCGTACCGCACGGATCACCCAGACGGTCCACAGCACCGCGCAGACCAGATAGCCGGCCACACCCGCCGCGTTGTCCCGCAGGGCGGCGAGGAGGTCGCCGTGGACGAAGGCGTGCGCGCTGCGCAGCCCGCCGCACCCGGGGCAGTACAGGCCGGTGAGGCGGTACAGGGGGCAGACGGGGTAGTGGCCGGGTTCACCGGGGTCGACGGCGCCGACGTACGCGAAGGCCGCGGCGGCGGCCGTGAACAGGCCGGCCGGAACGGCGAGCCGCCGCCACACCGGGGCGGCCGGGGCCGGGCGGGGAGTCGGCGGTGGGACCGTGCGGCTGTCGGCGTTCACGCCGGCATTCTGCCCCGCCGCCCGGCCGCACGCGCGCCGGGAACAGCCGACGGTGCACGAGACAGCGGCCGTGCCGTCAGGCCACCTGAATCACGGGGCCCACGGGCCGGGGCACACGCGCGGGGCCGGCACGAGGGCCCGGCGGGTGCGCGGCCCGGCACACGGCGAAGGGCGGCCCCGCATCCCTGTGGATGCCGGGCCGCCCTTCGGGGAAACCTGGGGTGCCGCGGGGGTCAGCCCTTGGCGCCGGCCGGCTCGGGGGTCGCGACGGGAGCCTGGTGCGGGAGTGCACGCTCCTGCTTCGGCTGACCGAGACCCATGGCACGCATGATCATGCCGACGACACCGCCGAGGACCACGATCACCATGCCGGCCCAGAAGCCGACGGGCTGGGCCATCACCATGAACGCGCCCGAGACGCAGAAACCGATGAAGGCGATGGTGACGCCGGTCCAGGCGGCCGGGGTGTGACCGTGGCTGCTGCCCGCCATGACTTTGCTCCTCGTTGCTGTGTACGTGTCGAAGTACGTGTGCGTACGGGTTCCGGGCCCGCCCGTCACCGTCCGAGCCGGACGTTCGCCGTCCATTGTCCCGTACGCGCACGCCCGCCGGACGCGGGGGTGGCGTCTGTTTCGCCACACCACCCGCGCGGACCGTACACCCGTCGCCCGGGCCGGCCCGTTCGGCGAACCGCTCAGGCCCCGGTCGGGTCCTCGCCCCGGTCCAGGGCCTTCCAGATCTCCTCGGGGCGCTCCGGGTCGACCGGCCGGGCCTTGCGGCGGGGGCGCTCGGCGCCGCGCTCGTAGCGGCCGGACATGGCGGGCCACATACTGCCGTAGCGCAGCGCGAGCAGGCCGGCGATCAGGATCAGGACGCCGCCGACGGCCGCGACGTACGGCCAGCCCGTGTGGCTGAGCGCGCCGACCGTGGCGGAGGTGTCGCCGCTGACCTCGGCCGCCCGCTGGTCCAGCGCGGAGCTGTCGGTGGCGGCCGCGACGGCGGCGAGGGCGATGCCGGCCCCGGAGAGCGCGAGGAGGGCGGCGACCAGGAGGCGGCCGGCCCTGCGGACGGCGAAGACGGCGACGAGCGCGGCGAGGCCCACTATGGCGAGGGCCGCGGGGACGCCGGTGACGTCGCTGCCCTTCACGGTCAGCGGGAACGCGCCACCGGCGACCGTCGCGGTCCCCTCCGCCCAGCGTTGCCGGGTGGCGAGCAGCGCCACGGCCGCGCCGAGGGCACCGCACAGGAGGGCCACGGCGAGGCTGCGCCGGCCGGACCGGGCGGGTGCGTCGGCTTCGGAACGAGGGTGCGGAACAGCAGTCACGTACTCCACTATCGCCTGAACCCCGGGCGAAGTGTCACCCGGGGCTCGTATGAGAAGCGCCCTACTTGCCCAGCCGGTTGGCGGTGTGCACCGCCCGCAGGACCGCGGCCGCCTTGTTGCGGCACTCCTGGTCCTCCGCCACCGGGTCGGAATCGGCGACGATGCCGGCTCCGGCCTGCACGTACGCCGTGCCGTCCCGCAGCAGGGCGGTACGGATGGCGATCGCGGTGTCGGAGTCGCCGGCGAAGTCGAGATAGCCGACGCAGCCGCCGTACAGCCCGCGCCGGGACGGCTCGAGCTCGTCGATGATCTGCATCGCGCGCGGCTTGGGGGCGCCGGAGAGGGTGCCGGCCGGGAAGCAGGCGGTGAGCACGTCGAAGGCGGTGCGGCTCTCGGCCACCCTGCCGGTGACGGTGGAGACGATGTGCATCACGTGCGAGTAGCGCTCGACGGACATGAAGTCGACGACCTCGACCGAGCCGGGCTCGCAGACCCGGCCGAGGTCGTTGCGGCCGAGGTCCACCAGCATCAGGTGCTCGGCGCGCTCCTTGGCGTCGGCGAGCAGTTCGTCGGCCAGGGCCTGGTCCTCCTGCGGGGTGGCCCCGCGGGGCCGGGTGCCGGCGAGGGGATGCACCATCGCCCGCCCGTCCTCGACCTTGACCAGGGCTTCCGGCGAGGAGCCGACGACGTCGAACCCCTCGAACCGGAAGAGGTACATGTACGGCGAGGGGTTGGTCGCCCGGAGGACCCGGTAGACGTCCAGCGCGCTCGCCGTGCACGGCGTCTCGAACCGCTGGGAGGGCACGACCTGGAAGGCCTCGCCCGCGCGGATGCGTTCCTTGACGTCCTCGACGGCCGCCCGGAAGTCGGAGCCGCCCCACAGCGCGGTGAACTCGGGCAGCTCGGAGGGGGGCAGGACGGCCGGGGGCTGGGCCACCGCGCGCGTGAGGTCGGCCTCCATGGCGTCGAGGCGGGCCACGGCGTCGGCGTAGGCCTCGTCCACGCCGGTGTCGAGATCGTTGTGGTTGATCGCGTTGGCGATCAGCAGGACCGAGCCCTCCCAGTGGTCCATCACCGCGAGATCGCTGGTCAGGAGCATGGTCAGCTCGGGCAGCCGCAGGTCGTCGCGCTCGCCGGGGCCGATCTTCTCCAGGCGGCGGACGATGTCGTAGCCGAGGTAGCCGACCATGCCGCCGGTGAACGGCGGCAGGTCCCCCTGGTGGGGGGTGTGCAGGGTCTGGAGCGTGGCGCGCAGGGCGTGGAGCGGGTCGCCGTCGGTGGGGACGCCGACGGGCGGGGTGCCCAGCCAGTGGGCCCGTCCGTCCCGCGCGGTCAGGGTCGCGGCGCTGCGGACGCCCACGAACGAGTACCGGGACCAGGAGCGGCCGTTCTCCGCGGACTCCAGCAGGAAGGTGCCGGGGCGCTCGGCGGCGAGTTTGCGGTACAGCGCGACCGGGGTGTCACCGTCGGCGAGGAGCTTGCGCGTGACCGGGATGACACGCCGGTCGGCGGCCAGCTTGCGGAAGGTCTCGAGGTCCATGACCGCTGACCTTACTGATCCGAACGGGCGGGGCCGGAATCGGCGTCCTTCAGCAGGACGTCCTCGTCGAAGCAGGTGCGCGCTCCGGTGTGGCAGGCGGCGCCGACCTGGTCGACCTTGACGAGCACGGTGTCGGCGTCGCAGTCCAGGGCGACCGACTTCACCCACTGGAAGTGCCCGGAGGTGTCGCCCTTGACCCAGTACTCCCGGCGGCTGCGCGACCAGTAGGTGCAGCGGCCGGTGGTCAGGGTCCGGTGCAGCGCCTCGTCGTCCATCCAGCCGAGCATGAGCACCTCGCCGGTGTCGTACTGCTGGGCGATGGCCGGGAGGAGCCCGTCGGCGCTGCGCTCGAGGCGGGCGGCGATCTCCGGGTCGAGGCTGCTGGGCCGGGGGGTGCCGGTCGTACTGGTCATGGGTGCCATTGTGCCGCGCCGCGCCGACACGGCCGGGGCCGCGTCCACTGGGCGGACCGATCACCTGGTCGTAGGCTGACTGCATGTCGACCTTCGCCAAGCGTGAACGGCTCCTGCTCGCCGACCTCTTGGAAACCGTCGGGCCGGACGCCGAGACCCTCTGCGACGGCTGGCGGACCCGGGACCTGGCCGCGCACGTGATCGTGCGTGAGCGCCGTCCGGACGCGGCCGGCGGTTCGTTCGTCAAACAGCTCGCGCCGCGCCTGGAGCGGGTGATGGCCGAGTACACCGCGAAGCCGTACGAAGAGCTGATCCAGCTGATCCGCACCGGCCCGCCGCGGTTCTCGCCCTTCCAGCTCAAGCAGGTGGACGAGGCGGCCAACATCATCGAGTTCTACGTCCACACCGAGGACGTCCGCCGTGCCCAGCCGGACTGGAGCCGGCGCGAGCTGGACTCCGTCTTCCAGGACGCCCTGTGGTCCCGGCTGGAGCGCACGGCCCGGCTGGTGGGCCGGGGGGTGCCGACGGGCCTGGTGCTGCGCCGCCCGGACGGCCAGACGGCGGTGGCGCACCGGGGCGCTCCGGTGGTCACGGTGACCGGTGAGCCCTCGGAGCTGCTGATGTTCGTCTTCGGCCGGCAGGACGCCGCCGCGGTCGAGGTGAACGGCGACGCCGAGGCGATCGACCGGCTCCACGCGTCCAAGCAGCTGGGCATCTGAGAGGGGTCACCCCGTGATCAAGGTGGCGATGACGGGGGTGTACGTGGACGACGTCGCGCAGGCGCACGCCTTCTACACGGGCGTCCTCGGCTTCGAGACGCGTACCCACCTGGACCTCGGGGACGGCACGCTGTTCGTCACCGTCGGGGCGCAGGGGGCCCAGCCGGACGTCCAGCTGCTGCTGGAGCCCGGGCGGAGTCCCATCGCGGAGCCCTACCGCGGCGCGCTGTACCAGGCTGGCATCCCCTGCATCGTCCTCTCCGTGGACGACATCCGGGCCGAGTACGCGCGGCTGAGCGGCCTCGGTGTCCGGTTCACGCACCGGCCGCGGGAGCAGGGGCCGGTGCTGGCGGCGGTCTTCGACGACACCGTGGGCAACCTGGTGCAACTGGTCCAGTCGAAGGAGTGAGCGGTCGGCGGGAGGCCGGTGAGCGGTCGGCCGGGGAGTTCGGTGAGCCGTCGGCCGGGCAATCCGGTGAGCCGTCAGCCGGTGGATCCGTAACGGTCGGCCGGGCAATCCGGTGAGCCGTCGGCCGGTGGATCCGTCAGCGGTCGGCCGGGCAATCCGGTGAGCCGTCAGCCGGGGAGTTCGGCGCGGCGCAGGCCCGGCACCACTAGGGCGACGACTCCGCCGAGGCCGCATACGGCGGCGCTGACCACGAAGACCGGCCCGAGGCCCCAGGCACCGATCGCGGCCGCCGCGAACGGCATGCTCAGCGGGGCCAGGCCGAGGCTGACCAGGCCGGAGACGGCGGTGACCCGGCCGAGGTAGGCCGGATCGGCCCCGGTCTGCAGCAGCGCCCCGCACAGGGCGCCGCTGAGCCCGGCGAGCAGGCCCACGGCCAGGGCCACCCCGACGACGGCGGCGAGCGCGGGGACGAAGGCGAGGGCGCCGATGGCCACCGCGCCCGTGACGCACGCGCACCCGATGACCAGACCGGCCCGGGGCACCCGGCCCCGCACGGTCAGCAGCAGCGAGGCCGCGCCCGCGCCGGCACCGAACCCGGCGAGCACCCAGCCCATGCCGGAGGCTCCCCAGCCGCGCTGCTCGGCGAGCAGGGTCAGGCCGACGTTGAGCGGGCCGACGAAACCGAGGTCGCCGAGGGCGATGGCCAGCATCAGCGGAGCCAGGACGCGGTGGCCGCGGATGTAGCGCAGGCCCGCGGCGAGGTCGCTCAGAGCGGTGGTCCGGCCAGGACCGGGCAGGTCGTCCTGGGGCAGTTCCCGGACGCGCACGCATATCAGCAGCGGGACGGAGACGGCGATGAGCAGCCCGGCGAGCAGGAAGGCCCCCGAGGCTCCGCCGACGGCCACGCCGATGCCGCCGAGCGGGGCGCCGATCACGGTCGAGAAGCGGATGGCCAGGCCGCGCATGCCCTGGACCCGGGCGAGCTGGTCCTTCGCGGTGAGGCGGGCCGGAAGCGCGCCGACGGCGGGCATGAAGACCGCGTCGACCGTGCCGAAGACCAGCGCCAGCAGGGTGAGCGGCCACAGGCCGGGACCGGCCAGGAACAGCAGGGCGGCAACGGCGAGGACGGCCGCGCAGCGCACGGCGTCGCTGCCGATGACGACGCGGCGCGGGCCCAGCCGGTCCGCGAGCACTCCCCCGCCGAGCATCAGCACGGCCCGGGGCAGTGCGCTGACGGACATCACCACCCCGGCCTGGGCCGGGCTGCCGGCCTGTACGGCGGCCCAGGACAGGGCGATGTAGTAGACGCCGTCGCCGAGCATGGAGGAGGTGTAGGCGGTGAGCCAGCGCAGGACGTTGGGATCCCGGTGGGCCGCGCGTCCCACGGGCGGGGGGTCGCCGGTACGAGCGGGCCGGTCACGGTGTCGTTGACGGTGTCGGTCACGGACGGGCCCTCTCTCAGACGCGGAACGGGAAGCCGTACATGTGGAGCGCGACGTGTTCGCGCCGCTCGGTCCCGCCCGCTGCTTCGGCGGCCCTGCCCTGTTCGTCGTACCGGCGCAGGAGCGCCACGAGTTCGTCCTTCAGCGCGGTGAGTTCCGTCGGGGTCAGCCGCATCCAGGACTCGTTGTCGATCGCGGCGGTGTTCCATTCGGGACTCCACGTGGCGCGTTCGTCGAGGTAGCGGCGGTAGCGGTCGGTGCGCTGGTCGTGGAAGAGCCGGGTGGCCGCCAGATGGGCCGCCGCCCTGCCCGGTTCTCCCCGGAAGTCCTCGTCCTGGATGCTCACCCCGTCCGAGGCGGCTTGCCACCACCGCTCCCGTGCGTCGCCGCTCTGCGGCCGCGCCTCCTCGATCAGCCCGTGCTCGGCGAGCTTGCGCAGGTGGTAGCTGACCAGGGAGACGGCCTCGTCCACACGCTCGGCGAGCTGCGAGGCCGTGGCGACCCGCTCGACGCACAGCAGCCGGTACAGGTCGGCGCGCAGCGGATGGGCGAGGGCCTTCAGCGTGCCCACGTCGGTGATCCTGCGGTTCTCTTCGCTCGGCATGCGCTCACCGTAGATACGAAAGAGAAGTTGCGCAACGAATTTTGCGCAACTTCTCTTTCGTATCGTCGGTCCGGTCTCAGCGCGGGTCAGCGCACCGGGTGCCCCGCTTCGCGCAGCGTCTGCTTCACCTGGCCGATGCGCAGGTCGCCGAAGTGGAAGACCGAGGCCGCCAGCACCGCGTCCGCGCCCGCCTCGACGGCCGGCGGAAAGTCGGTCAGGCTGCCCGCGCCGCCCGACGCGATCACCGGGACGCCGACGTGCTTGCGGACGGCGGCGATCATCTCCAGGTCGTAGCCGTCCTTCGTGCCGTCCGCGTCCATGGAGTTCAGCAGGATCTCCCCGGCGCCCAGCTCGGCGGCCCGGTGCGCCCACTCGACGGCGTCGATGCCGGTGCCCCTGCGGCCGCCGTGGGTCGTCACCTCGAAGGAGCCGGGACCGGTGCGGCGCGCGTCCACCGACAGCACCAGCACCTGCCGGCCGAAACGCTCGGCGATCTCGCGGATCAGGTCCGGGCGGGCGATGGCCGCGGTGTTCACGCCCACCTTGTCGGCGCCCGCCCGCAGCAGCTTGTCCACGTCCTCGGCCGTGCGGACCCCGCCGCCGACCGTCAGCGGGATGAACACCTGCTCGGCGGTGCGGCGCACCACGTCGTAGGTCGTCTCCCGGTTGCCGGAGGAGGCGGTGATGTCCAGGAACGTCAGCTCGTCGGCGCCCTCGGCGTCGTACACCTTGGCCATCTCGACGGGGTCGCCCGCGTCGCGCAGGTTCTGGAAGTTGACGCCCTTGACGACCCGGCCGTCGTCCACGTCCAGGCAGGGGATGACTCGTACGGCCAGCGTCATGCCGGCCCCCCTCGGAACGCCTCCACCTCGACCTCGACGACCAGGCTGGGGTCCACGAAACCGGAGACGATGATCATCGATGAGGCGGGCCGGACGGTGTCGAACAGCGCCTTGTGGGCGCGCCCGACCTCCTCGACGTCGCGCGCATGCGTGAGGTACATGCGCGTGCGCACGACATCGTCGCGGCCGAGCCCCAGCTCCTCCAGCGCGGCCAGCGCCACGTTGAAGGAGTTGACCGCCTGCTCGTACGGGCCGCCCCCGGCGATCTGGCCGTCCACGATGGACGTGCAGCCCGAGATCAGCACCAGGCCGTTCGGCAGTTCCACCGCGCGGGAGTAGCCGAACTGCTCCTCCCAGGGCGCGCCGGTCGACACGCGTCGTACGTCACTCACCGGGCCACCGCCTCCAAGGCCTCTTCCAGGGTGAACGCCTTCGCGTACAGGGCCTTCCCGACGATGGAGCCCTCGACACCGAGGGGTACCAGCTCGGCGATGGCGCGAAGGTCGTCCAGGGACGACACGCCGCCGGACGCCACGACCGGGCGGTCGGTGGCGGCACAGACGTTCTTCAGCAGTTCCAGGTTCGGGCCCTGCAGGGTGCCGTCCTTGGCGATGTCGGTGACGACGTAGCGGGCGCAGCCCTCCTTGTCGAGCCGCGCGAGCGTCTCGTAGAGGTCGCCGCCGTCGCGGGTCCAGCCACGGCCGCGCAGGGTCGTGCCACGCACGTCCAGGCCGACGGCGATCCTGTCGCCGTGCCGGGCGATGACCTCGGCGACCCACTCGGGGGTCTCCAGAGCGGCGGTGCCCAGGTTCACCCGGGTGCAGCCGGTGGCGAGGGCGGCGGCGAGGGTGTCGTCGTCGCGGATGCCGCCGGACAGCTCCACCTTGATGTCCATCGCCTCGGTCACCTCGGCGATCAGCGCACGGTTGTCACCCGTGCCGAAGGCGGCGTCCAGGTCGACCAGGTGCAGCCACTCGGCGCCGGAACGCTGCCACGCGAGGGCGGCCTCCAGCGGCGAGCCGTAGGAGGTCTCGGTCCCGGACTCGCCGTGCACGAGTCGGACGGCCTGGCCGTCGCGGACGTCGACGGCCGGGAGGAGTTCGAGCTTGGCCATGGTCTACAGGGTTCCGATCCAGTTGGTGAGGAGCTGGGCGCCGGCGTCGCCGGACTTCTCGGGGTGGAACTGGGTGGCCCACAGGGCGCCGTTCTCGACGGCGGCCACGAAGGGCTTGCCGTGTGTCGACCAGGTGACCTTGGGGGCCGCGATCACCGGGTTGTGCGCCTCCATGGCCCAGTCGTGGACGGCGTAGGAGTGCACGAAGTAGAAGCGGGCGTCGGCGTCGAGGCCGGCGAACAGCTGCGAGTCCGCCGGGGCGTCCACGGTGTTCCAGCCCATGTGCGGCACCACGTCGGCCTGGAGCGGCTCGACCGTGCCGGGCCACTCGTCCAGGCCCTCGGCCTCCACGCCGTGCTCGATGCCGCGCGCGAAGAGGATCTGCATGCCGACGCAGATGCCCATGACCGGGCGGCCGCCGGACAGCCGGCGGTCGATCACCCAGTCACCGCGGGCGGCGCGCAGTCCCTGCATGCAGGCGGCGAAGGCGCCGACACCCGGCACGAGCAGGCCGTCGGCCTCCATCGCCCTGTCGAAGTCGCGCGTGACCTCCACGTCGGCGCCCACGCGGGCCAGGGCCCGCTCGGCGGACCGGATGTTGCCGAAGCCGTAGTCGAAGACCACGACCTTCTTGGTGCTCAATTCCACACCTCCAGCCGCATGACGCCCGCGACGAGGCACAGGCCCGCGCCGATCGAGAGCAGCACGATGAGGCTCGCGGGCATCTTCTGCTTGGCGAAGGAGATGATGCCGCCGACGAGGAAGAGGCCGACGACGATCAGGAGGGTCGACAGACCGGTCATGGGTTAGAGCGCGCCCTTCGTGGAGGGGAGGATGCCGGCCGCGCGCGGGTCGCGCTCGGAGGCGTAACGCAGCGCCCGGGCCAGCGCCTTGAACTGGCACTCCACGATGTGGTGCGCGTTGCGCCCGTACGGCACGTGCACGTGCAGTGCGATCTGCGCCTGGGCGACGAAGGACTCCAGGATGTGCCGGGTCATCGTCGTGTCGTACTCGCCGATCATCGGCGCCATCTTCTCGGGCTCGGTGTGCACGAGGTAGGGGCGGCCGGAGAGGTCGACGGTGACCTGGGCGAGGGACTCGTCCAGCGGGACCGTGCAGTTGCCGAAGCGGTAGATGCCCACCTTGTCGCCGAGCGCCTGCTTGAAGGCGGCACCCAGCGCGAGGGCGGTGTCCTCGATGGTGTGGTGGGAGTCGATGTGCAGGTCGCCGTCGGTCTTCACGGTCAGGTCGAACAGACCGTGCCGGCCGAGCTGGTCGAGCATGTGGTCGTAGAAGCCGACCCCGGTGGCGATGTCGGTCCGCCCGGTGCCGTCGAGGTCTATCTCGACCAGGACCGAGGTCTCCTTGGTGGTGCGCTCCACGCGTCCTACGCGGCTCATACCTGGGACTCCTTCTTCACTTCACGGACCGCGTCGAGGAACGCGTCGTTCTCTTCGGGGGTTCCGGCGGACACCCGCAGCCATCCCGGCACGCCGTTGTCCCGGACCAGGACACCGCGGTCGAGGATCTTCCGCCAGGCCTCGTGGGCGTCCTCGAACCGGCCGAACTGCACGAAGTTGGCGTCGGAATCGGTGACGGCGTAGCCGATCGCACGCAGCTCGGCGACCAGCCGGTCCCGCTCCGACTTCAGCTGCTCGACATAGCCGAGCAGCGTGTCCGTGTGCTCCAGCGCGGCCAGGGCGGTCGCCTGGGTGATCGCCGAGAGGTGGTACGGCAGCCGGACCAGCTGGACGGCGTCCACCACCGCGGGGTGCGCGGCGAGGTAGCCGAGGCGGAGCCCGGCCGCGCCGAACGCCTTCGACATGGTGCGGGAGACGACCAGGTGGGGGCGGTCGGCCAGCATCGGCAGCAGCGAGTCGCCGTGACTGAACTCGACGTACGCCTCGTCCACGATCACCATCGACGGCTTGGCCGCCTGGGCGGCGTCGTACAGCGCGAGGACCGTCTCCGGCGGCACCGAGTTGCCCGTGGGGTTGTTGGGGGTGGTGATGAAGACGACGTCCGGCCGGAGCTCGGCGACGGCCCGCTCGGCGGCGGCGACGTCGATCCCGAAGTCCTCGGTGCGCGGACCGGGGATCCAGCCCGTGTTGGTGCCGCGCGCGATCAGCGCGTGCATCGAGTACGACGGCTCGAAGCCGATCGCCGTGCGGCCCGGCCCGCCGAAGGTCTGCAGCAGCTGCTGGATGATCTCGTTGGACCCGTTGGCCGCCCAGACGTTCTCGACGCCGAGCGGGTGCCCGCCGGTCCTGGTCAGATACGCGGCCAGCTCGGTGCGCAGCTCGACCGCGTCCCGGTCGGGGTAGCGGTTCAGGCCGCGGGCGGCCTCGCGCACCCGCTGTGTGATCCGCTCGACCAGCGGCTCGGGCAGCGGGTAGGGGTTCTCGTTGGTGTTCAGCCGTACGGGGACGTCCAGCTGGGGCGCGCCGTAGGGGGACTTGCCGCGCAGCTCGTCGCGGATGGGAAGCTCGTCCCAGGGGGACGACGGGTTGCCGGTCACTTGCTCTCGGGTACCTTCCAGCCGAACCTCGCCTTGATCGCCGCGCCGTGTGCCGGCAGGTCCTCCGCCTCCGCGAGCGTGACCACGTGGTGCGCGACCTCGGCCAGCGCGTCCCTGGTGTAGTCGACGATGTGGATGCCGCGCAGGAAGGACTGGACGGACAGGCCCGAGGAGTGGCAGGCGCAGCCACCGGTGGGCAGGACGTGGTTGGACCCGGCCGCGTAGTCGCCGAGCGAGACGGGGGCCCAGGGTCCGATGAAGATCGCGCCGGCGTTCCTGACCCGGTCGGCGACCGCCGCGGCGTCGGCGGTCTGGATCTCCAGGTGCTCGGCGCCGTACGCGTCGACCACCCGCAGGCCCTCCTCGATGCCGTCGACCAGCACGATCGCGGACTGCCTGCCCGCGAGGGCCGGGCGGATCCGGTCCTCGACGTGCTTGGTGGCCCCGACCTGCGGCTCCAGCTCCTTCTCGACCGCGGCCGCCAGCTCGGCGGAGTCGGTGACGAGGACGGCGGCGGCCAGCGGGTCGTGCTCGGCCTGGCTGATCAGGTCCGAGGCGACGTGCACCGGATCGGCGCTCTCGTCCGCGAGGATCGCGATCTCGGTGGGTCCGGCCTCGGCGTCGATGCCGATCTTCCCGGTGAAGTAGCGCTTGGCCGCGGCCACCCAGATGTTGCCCGGGCCGGTGACCATGTTCGCGGGCGGGCAGGACTCGGTGCCGTGGGCGAACATCGCGACGGCGGTGGCACCGCCGGCCGCGTACACCTCGTCCACGCCGAGCAGGGCGCAGGCGGCGAGGATCGTCGGGTGCGGCAGGCCGCCGAACTCGGCCTGGGCCGGGGAGGCCAGCGCGATGGACTCGACGCCGGCCTCCTGCGCGGGCACGACGTTCATGATCACGGAGGACGGGTAGACGGAGCGGCCGCCCGGCGCGTACAGCCCGACGCGGTCGACCGGCACCCACTTCTCGGTCACCGAGCCGCCGGGCACGACCTGCGTGGTGTGCGTCGTACGGCGCTGCGCGCGGTGGACCAGCCGGGCGCGGCGGATGGACTCCTCGAGGGCGGCGCGCACGGCCGGGTCGAGAGCGGCGAGCGCCTCGGTGAGCGCTCGGGCCGGGACACGGACGGATTCCAGCCGTACTCCGTCGAACTTCTCGGCGAAGTCGATCAGCGCCGCGTCGCCCCGATGATGCACGGCTTCACAGATCGGACGCACCTTCTCCAGGGCGGCCGCCACGTCGAAGTCGGCTCGGGGCAGCAGGTCGCGCAGGGCGGGGCCCTCGGGGAGGGCGTCGCCGCGCAGATCGATTCGGGAGATCACAGTCCCAATTCTCTCAGACCGGCGTCCGGAGCCGTTCGCGCGTATCAATGGCTGATACAGAACATGGGCCAAATGCTGGTACATAGGGTGGCCGGAACCCGGAAGACCATCCTCACGCATGGTGTTCGAGGCGTCACGCACCGGGCATGAACGCCAGTACGACACATGTGACCCACGAGTAGCCCGGACGGGCGAGGAGGAAGGAAGAGCGGTGACCGAGGGGACCGGCCCGCGCGCCGGGGACCTGCCGGACGACCTGACCGCGGCCGAGGCGGGCATGTGGCAGGCCTTCCGCAACGGCAGCGTGTACGACCTGAGCAGCGGGGACGCCGTGGTGGACGATCCCCACGGCGGTCATCCCTGGGGGCCCGGGCGCACCGTGCGGGCGCGCATCGTGTGCTGGCTGCTGCTGGACGGCCCGCCCGCCCTCGCGGGCCGGGTGGCCGCCCTGAAGCTCGTCGGCGTACGGATCACCGACACCCTGGACCTTGCGGGCGGCACGGTCACGCCCTATGTGGAACTGCGCGGCTGCCGCTTCGACGAGGAGGTCAGGCTGCCGGAGGCCCGGTTCACGACCGTGCGCCTGGTGGACTGCTCGGTGCCCCGCCTGGAGGCGGCGCGGGTGCACACGGAGGGCGACCTGCACCTTCCCCGCTGCCGCTTCCAGAACGGGGTCCGGCTGACCGACGCGCACATCGGCACCGATCTGCTGCTCAACCAGGCGATCGTCTACCGCGACCGCAGCGGGCGGTCGATCGCGGCGGACGGCATGACCGTCGGCCAGGACCTGCAGGCGGAACTGCTGGAGTCGCACGGCGAGCTGAGCCTGCGCGGCGCGAAGATCGGCGTCTCGCTGAGCCTGCGCGGCGCGAGACTCGCCAACCCGTACTCCCGGCTCGCCCTGAACGCGCCCCAGCTGACGGTCGAACGCACCCTGTACCTCACCCCGGCCGGCGTGGGCAGCCCGCTGCTGAGCGGCACGACACCCGCGCGCGGGACGCGCATCCAGAGCTTCGAGTGCCGGGGCGGGGTGCGCCTGGACGACGGGCGGTTCGGGGACGCCGTCGACCTGGAGCGGGCCCGGTTCACCCTGACCGAGGACCAGGAGCTGTCGCTGCGCCGGGTGCAGACGCCCGAGCTGCGGTTCCTCGGCGACAAGCCGCAGCACGGCAAGGTGGCGCTGTCCGGCGCCCGGATCGTGAACCTGGTGGACCGCGCGGGCAGCTGGCCGGAGGCCGGCAATCTGCACATGGCCGGGTTCGCCTACGAGAACCTGGTCCCGCAGGGCCCCTTCCCGCTGACCCGGCGCCTGGACTGGGTGTCGGCGGCCACCGCCGAGTACGCCCCGGAGCCGTACGAGCGGCTGGCCTCGGTGCTGCGGGCGGCCGGGGAGGACGAGGACGCGCGCGAGGTGCTGCTGGCGAAGCAGCGCCGGCGCCGCGAGACGCTCCCGCTGGCCGGGAAGTTCTGGGGCTACGTCCAGGACTGGACGGTCGCCTACGGCTACCGTCCGGGGCGGGCCGCGGTGTGGATGGCGGTGCTGTGGGCCGCGGGCACGCTCACGTTCGCCCACGCGGACCATCCGCCGCTGAACCACGACGGGCACCCGTCCTGGAGTCCGGCGCTGTTCACCCTGGATCTGCTGCTGCCGGTGATCGATCTGGGCCAGGCCGGCCAGTGGCGGCTGCGCGGCGGCTGGCAGTGGCTCGCGACCGTGATGATCCTTCTCGGCTGGATCCTGGCGACGACGGTGGCGGCGGGGGCGACCCGCCTGCTGCGGCGGAGCTGACGCGGCGCCCGGCGGACAGCACGGTCACGAAAGCGGGGGCGGGAACGAACCATCGTCTGGCAGCCCCCTGCCCGACGGACGCCCACTCCGCCGCACGCAGCCGGTGTCCGACGGACCCTCACTCGCCACACGCACCCCTGCCCGACGGACGCCCACTCCGCCGCACGCAGCCCATGTCCGACGGACGCCCACTCCGCCGCACGCACCCCAAGCCCGACGGACGCCCACTCCGCCGCACGCAGCCCGTACCCGACGGACGCCCACTCTCCGCCACACGCGCCCCGTGGCCGCCGGACGCTCGTCCACGGCACGGCGGACGGCGACCCACCTCACCCCGGGGGACGCTCACCCGCACCATCCGCACCACCCGCCACCCACCATCCGGCCACCTTTACTCGTCCTTGACCGTCGGGCGTACAACCTTCCGTGACTTGCCGTGATCCTCTGGCGCAGTCTCGACCGGCGGACTTTCAATGGTCGACACCATGGCTCTGCTGCCCTCGTTCATCCGCCCCACCCGGATGTCCAAACGCTCCGCGCGCCCGGCCGGCCGACCGCCGGCCGGGGACGAGGCCGTGCTCGACGCGCCCGACGACCGTCTCTCGCCCGCTCTGGTGGCCGCCGGGCGGGGCGAGTACGCGGCCGCCGCCGAGCTGCTGGCCGCGACCCGCGCTGCGGCCGACTGGGAGAACCGCGACCGGTACGTCAGACGGCTCGCCGCCTTCGCCCGCTCACGCCCCGAATGGTTCGAGGAGTGGCGTGCGACCGCGCCCGACGGCCCCGACGCCCTGCTGCTCGGCGCCCAGCTGGCGGTGGACCGCGCCTGGCCCTCCCCGGCCCGCGCCGAGCTGCTGCGCGAGGTGAGCCCGCTCATCACGGCCGCCGCCCGCGCCGACGACCGCGACCCGGTGCCCTGGCGGATCGCGCTCGACCACGCGCGCGGCTCCCTGGCCGGGCACCGGTACTTCGAGGAGGTGTGGGAGGCGGCCGTCCGGCGCGCCCCGCACCACTACGGCTGCCACGCGGCCGCCCTGCGCTATCTGGCCGCGCTCTGGCACGGCTCGCACCACGAGTGCTTCGACTTCGCGGACCGGGCGGCGCAGGACGCCCCGGCCGAGTCGCTCGTCCAGGCGCTGCCGGCCCGGGCGGCCCTCGGTTACCTGACCGACGGCTGCGGTCCCGAGGTGCCGCGCCGGCGGCTGGACGCGGCGGCGGACCGGGCGGTCGCGCTCTCCGGCCGGTTCCCGGCGGCCGACCCGTGGCCCGCCGAGGTCCGCAACAAGCTGCTGTACGTCCTGCTGCGGCTGGGCCGCCCGGAGGACGCGCGCACCCAGCTGCGCCTGATCGGCCCGTATGCCACGTCCTTCCCCTGGGACCGGCTCTCGGACGACCCGCTGGGACACTTCCTGCGCGTGCGCGAGCACCTCCTGACGGCCGGTTCGCAGCCCGTCCCGGCCGGGCTGATTTGGGAGAGCGCTGACCCGCTGGACGGGCACGGCGGACACGTGTGCGCCGGTGACCACTAGGCTGGGGCGCCGTGACCACCGCCCGTCTCCCGCTCTTTCCGCTGAACTCGGTGCTGTTCCCGGGGCTCGTGCTGCCGCTGAACGTCTTCGAGGAGCGATATCGCGCCATGCTGCGCGAGCTGCTCAAGACCCCCGAGGACGAACCGCGCCGATTCGCCGTCGTGGCCATCCGCGACGGCCACGAGGTGGCGCCGAGCGCCCCGGGCATGCCGGATCCCACGGCACAGCCCGAGCGGGGCCCGGCCGCCGGGTTCGGCCCCGACCCCCTGAAGTCTTTCCACGGGGTGGGCTGTGTGGCGGACGCCGCGACCATCCGGGAACGGGCCGACGGCACGTTCGAGGTGCTGGCGACCGGCACGACCCGGGTGCGGCTGCTGTCCGTGGACACCTCGGGCCCCTTCCTGACGGCGGAGGTGGAGGAGCTGCCCGAGGAACCCGGCGACGAGGCCGGGGCGCTGGCCGAGGGGGTGCTGCGGTCCTTCCGCCAGTACCAGAAGCGCCTGGCAGGGGCCCGCGAACGCTCGCTGTCCACCGGCGCCGACCTGCCGGACGACCCGAGCGTGGTGTCGTACCTGGTGGCCGCAGCGATGGTGCACGACACGCCCACCAAGCAGCGGCTGCTGCAGGCCCCGGACACCGCGTCCCGGCTGCGGGACGAGCTGAAACTCCTTCGCGCCGAGACGTCCATCATCCGTAATCTGCCGTCGTTGCCCGCTTTCGAGCTGACGCGGACGCCGACGAGCCTGAACTGAGCGACACCGGGAAGACCGAGGCCGAGACACTCCGATGGCGAAGAAGCCGAAGAAACAGCAGTCCGGGGGCACGCCCGCGACGGTGGCCCTGACGGCGGCGGGCGTGGAGTTCACCGTCCACTCCTACGACCACGATCCGGCGCACCCCTCCTACGGCGAGGAGGCGGCGGAGGCGATGGGCGTCTCCCCCGCCCGCGTCTTCAAGACCCTGGTCGCCGACGTGGACGGCGAACTGGTCGTCGGCGTCGTCCCGGTGGCCGGCTCGCTGGACCTGAAGGCCCTCGCCGCGGCGGTGGGCGGCAAGCGGGCGGCCATGGCCGACCCGGCCCTCGCCGAGCGCACCACGGGCTACGTCCGCGGCGGCATCTCCCCGCTCGGCCAGCGCAAGAGGCTCCGCACGGTCCTCGACGACTCGGCACCGTCCCACCCGACGATCTGCGTCTCGGCGGGCCGCCGGGGCCTGGAGGTGGAGCTGGCACCGGACGATCTGGCGAAGCTCACGGAAGCGGTACTGGCGCCCGTCGGACGGGCCTGAACGGAACGCCACCGCCGCCGGCCCGGGGACCTGGCGGGGTGCCACCGCCGCCGGCCCGGGGACCTGGCAGGGTGCCACCGCCGCCGGCCCGGGGACCTGGCAGGGTGCCACCGACGCCGGCCGGGAGGACCCGAGCAGGCTGCGGAACGGCCGGCGCAGCGGAGGAAGACGGCTACGGGGCCGGCCGGGCGGGGCCGGCCGGTCACGGTGTCTCGGGGTCCCGTGGCCCGAACAGCGCCATGAGGCCGAGGTGCACCAGCAACGCGGCGAGCGGCCAGGCCAGCAGCGCCCCCTTCGCCGCGAGCTTCAGCGGCGCCGAGAAGGTGACCCCCTTGCCCACGGCCCTCGCGTGCGCGAGCACGTCGGACTCGGGGCCCAGCCACACCCCCAGCCGCCAGGCCAGCACGGAGCCGAGAAGCCCGCCGAGGCCGAGGGCCACGACGAGCGGCACACCCCCGCGCCGCCGCCACAGGAAGACGACCACCGCGCTGACCAGTCCGAAGGCCAGAGCGAGCAGAGTGAACGTTCCGTCCACTCCGGCCGCCTGCTCCCCCTCGGTGTCCTTGAGGTAGACCACCCAGCTCTTGCCGACCTCGTCGCCGACCAGCGGCACGTGCGGCGCCAGCCACCACCACAGCAGTCCCAGCAGTGCCCCGCCGAGCGCCACCGCCACCGTGATCACGGCGGCCTCCCGCACTTCCGTCTTCATCCCGGGGCCGTCCTGTTCGTACACGTCCGCGCCCGGCGCCCCGGCAGGCGGGGAAGTCCGCCAGACCTGGTGCGCGGAGTTGTCGTGCGGCGGCGGAGGCGGAGTCAGCGGTGCGGTCACCCTGACATCGTGCCAGGTCGCGCTGTGCGCCGCGTCACCGGACGGCGGCCCTGCGGTACGCCCAGGTCGCCACCGCCAGCGAGACCACTCCGACACCCGCGCACACCCCCAGGTCAACGAGGACGACGGCCCAGTCCGGGTGTGCCCCGAAGGTCCGGGCGTACGCCTCCACGCCGTAGGTCGAAGGCAGCAGATCGCGGGCCAGACGCACGATCTCCGGCATCCGGTCGGCGGGCAGCACACCCAGCAGCAGCGCCGCCGACATGCCCAGCTGCCCGAGCAGCGTGGCCAGCTCCGGCCGGGGCGCGAGCAGCCCGCAGGCGGCGCCGAGCCCGGCCAGCGCGGCACCGGCGAGCGGGATCACGGCCAGCAGAATCCACAGGTTGGACAGCGGCAGCCCGAACAGTGCGCAGCCGAAGAGGGCGGTCACCAGGGTCCCCGGCACGGTGAAGGAGGCGTACGCCGCCGCCGCGCCCAGCACCACCGCGGCCGGCGGCACCGGCAGGGTGGCGTAGTGATCGAGCCCGCCGCTGGCCCGCAACTGCCCGAAGTACTGCGACAGCAGGTTCAGCGCCACGTACGCGACGACCAGCACGGAGGAGCCGGCCACCACGGACTGGGCCTCGCTGCCGCTGTCGACGACGCCGCGCATCATCACGGCGATGCCCACGGACTGGAAGGTCGCCACGAACAGCAGCGGGATGCGGGCCACCCGGGCCCGGGAGAGCTGTGCGCGGTAGACGGCCACCAGCGAGGGCCACAGCCGCACGGGCGGACCCAGCTCGGCCGCGGCCGGTGCCGCCTCGGGCACGGCCCGGGCGCCGCCCCGCAGAACCTCGGCCGGTACGACACTCACGACGAACTGTTCCCCTTCGCTACGGCAGTCGCGCACATCCATACGCATTCCGCGGCCCGCGCGCTCATGTCTTCACCAGCCCCTGACGGGCCGCGCCGCCCAGTGCCAGGTAGACGTCCTCCAGGCTGGGAGTGGCGAGCGTGAAGTCGTCCAGGGCGGCGAACGCGGCCCCGCCGGTCACGGTGGCGACGACGGCACGGGCCTCCTCGGGCGCCAGCCGGAGCGTCCAGCGCCGGCCGGACTCCGCAGCCCGCTCGCGCAGCACCGCGACCTCGGGCACCTCCAGCGGGGCGCGCTCCCGCCACACCAGCTCGACCCGCACCTCGCCCGCGACCCGTTCCTTGAGCCCCGCCGGGGTGTCGCAGGCGATGACCCGGCCCTGGTCGAGCACGGCGACCCGGTCGAGCACCGTCTCGGCCTCGATGACGTTGTGGGTGACCAGCAGCACGGTTGCACCGTGCTCGGCGCGCCGCCGGTCGAGGGCCGCCCAGACCGCGCGCCGGGCCACCGGGTCCATTCCGGTGGTCGGCTCGTCCAGCACGAGCAGCGGCCGCCGCCCGACGAGGGCGGCGGCGAGGCAGGCCAGCCGCCGCTGTCCGCCGGACAGCTTCCTCAGCGCCCGCCCGGCGATCGGGGTGAGCCCCAGCTCCTCCAGCACGGCGTCCCGCTCGGCCCGCGCCCGCCGTACGTCCAGGCCGCGCAGGCGTCCGGTGGTCTCGGCGGCCAGCGAGACCGTCAGTTCGTCCAGGGCGGAGGACTCCTGACCCAGGTAGGCGAGGATGCGCGCGGCCCGCTCGGGGTGCTTGACGATGTCGTGGCCGAGGATCTCCACGCGGCCGGCGTCCGGCCGCAGCAGCCCGGTCAGCTGGCGCACCAGGGTGGACTTGCCCGCGCCGTTCGGCCCGAGCAGCCCGAACACCTCGCCGCGCCGCACGTCCAGCTCGACCTCGTCGGTGGCCCGGACCTCGGGAGTGCCGGTCGTCCCGCGCCGCCCCTTGACGGCCGGGTAGGTCTTGCTGAGCCCGCGCACGCGTACGACCTCGTCATGCCGAGGTGCCGGTACCGCGCGCGTATTCACAAGGGACGAGACTACGGGGTCGGGGGCCTTTACTCGCCTTTGGGTCCACCTCCGCACGCGACCCGCGAGAAATTCCGGCACACCGGCGCCCGGCCACACCTGAGAGGCCCGTCGGCACCGTCCGCGCCGTCGGTACCGGCGGGCGCGCTCACTCGCCGGTCCCCGCGTGCTCGGCGGCGGCCGGGACGTCGACCTCCCGCCAGAACCCCGCCCGAATGGCGTAGCGGTCGTGCTCGTCGATCTGGTCGTCCTTGTGGGCCAGCAGCCCGAACCGCGCCGCGTACCGCAGCAGCTCCCCGTCGATGCGGTGCGGGATGCGCGGGTACATCTGCGAGAGCTTCTGCAGCTGGGGCTGGTCGCCGAGCCGGGACATCCAGCGGCGGGCGAAGACCTGGCCCACTTCGTAGGGGTCGCCGCCGACCGTGGTGATGTCCTCCTCGCGGTCGGCCCACCGCTGCTCGGCCGTGGTGAGCTGGGCCAGCGTCGGCATGGAGGCGACCTCGGGCGGCTCGGGGACGGCGCCCGGGCGGTCCACCCAGCCCTTGTCGGAGGACCAGCGCAGGGTCGCCGTCGTGGGGGGCTGCGCGGGCTGGAGGCCCGGTGCGCGCAGCGCGGCGAGGTCCTTGGGGGTGGGCACGCCCTTGGGGGCGGGGACCCGCTCCTGGGCGCCGTTCCCGGTGGAAGGGCCGCCCGGGGGGTGCGCGCCCTGCTCGTCGGCGGGCCCGTCGGCGGTGGAGGCGAGCGCGGACTCGGGCAGCGGCGCCGAGAGGATCGCGGCGATCTCGGGCCGGGGCACGGGCGGCGGCGCGCAGACCCCGGTCAGCTCCTTGGCCCGGACGGCCTGGGTGATCCACGCGCGGTCCAGCACCCGCCGCTCGTCGGCCTCGGCGACCAGGTCCTCGGACTGGTTGTAGTCCCCGTCGGCGGCCTGGACGGCCCACAGGTGGACGGCGACGCCGTGCTCCTTGGCGGCCATCATGCCGGGCAGGAGATCGCCGTCACCGGTGACGAGGACGACGTCGGAGCAGGCGCGGTTGCGGGCCAGCTCGGTCAGCTCGGCGTGCATGGCCGCGTCCACGCCCTTCTGCGCCCAGCGCCCGTCACTTCGGGTGAGTGCGCCGAGGCGGACGGTGACCCGGGGCATCACGCGCAGCCGCCGGTGCTCCGGCTGGGGGACCCGGTCGGGGGCGCCGTCGAACCAGTAGATGCGCAGCAGGGGCCGCTCGGTCTCCGCCTCCGCGCGTTCGCGCAGCGCCTGGATCAGCGCGGCGTGGTCGACGGTGATCCGGGACCGCGAGGGCTCGCCGGCAAGGAGGCTGGCGGCGGCTCCCAGCAGATACCCGGCGTCCACCAGGACGATGCAGCGGTCCACGCGACTCACCCTCTTCCCGGGAGGTTTTGCTTCGGACTTGCTCCGAGTCTGCCCGACCGCGCGGGGGTTAACGGCCCGAACTCGATCATCGGCGTGGCGTTTGTGGCTCCCGCTCGCCCACCTTCCCTGTCACACACGGTAATTATCCGACATGCGCCTGATATCAGCCTATGTGAATCTGGATCCGGCCCTGGCCCCTAGATCCCCCACAGGAGGCAGATCACCATGGCCAAGAACAAGAACCGCAAGCAGGCTGGCCCGCAGAACCGCGCCCAGCAGAGCGAGCACGCTCAGGAGCGCGCACAGCGTCCGTCGGCGGAGGAGCAGGAGTCTCCGATGGCGGGCGTCGCGGGTAGCCCCGCGGATGTTGCGCGCAAGAAGCACAAGAGCTTCGGCCACAACTAAAGGGCAGTTGAAGCCCAGCATGCACAGAGAAGGGGCGCACCCTCCAGGGTGCGCCCCTTCGCACGTCGTCGTTCCGGCCCGCCGGGGCGTCGCTCTAGCCCGCCAGGCAGGACGGGCCGAGCAGCACCTTCAGGTCGCCGAAGAGCGCCGGGTCGGGCTTGACCCGGTGCCGGTCCAGGCGCAGCACGGTGGTCTTGCGCGGGCCCTGGAGCTTGATGCGGACCTCGCTGTCGCCCTTGTGGTGGCTGAGGATCTCGCCGAGCCGGCTGACCATGGGCGGGGTGACCCGGGTGGCCGGGATGGTGAGGATCACCGGCGCGTTGGTGCCCGCGTTGGACAGGTCGGGGACCATCAGCTCCATGGCGACGAGCCGCGGCACGTCCTCGCGCTTGTCCAGCCGGCCCTTGACGAACACGACCGCGTCCTCGACGAGTTGGGTCGACACCAGCTGGTACGTCGCCGGGAAGAACATGCACTCGATGGAGCCCGCGAGGTCCTCGACGGTGGCGATCGCCCAGGCGTTGCCCTGCTTGGTCATCTTGCGCTGCAGGCCCGAGATGATGCCGCCGATGGTGACGACGGCGCCGTCGGAGTGCTCGCCCCCGGTGAGCTGGGAGATGCCCGCGTCGGCCTTGTCGGCCAGGACGTGCTCCAGGCCGAAGAGCGGGTGGTCGGAGACGTAGAGACCGAGCATCTCGCGCTCCTGCGCGAGCAGGTAGGTCTTCTCCCACTCGTCGGTGGTGAACTCGACGTCGAGGCCGAAGCCGGGCTCGCTGCTGGTCTCCTCGCCCATGCCGCCGAAGAGGTCGAACTGGCCCTCGGCCTCCTTGCGCTTGACCGCGACCACGTTGTCGATCATCGGTTCGTACTGCGCGGTGAGGCCCTTGCGGGTGTGGCCCATCGAGTCGAAGGCGCCGGCCTTGATCAGGGACTCGGTGGTGCGCTTGTTGCAGACGACCGCGTCGACCTTGTCGAGGTAGTCGGGGAAGGAGCTGTACTTCCCCTTGGCCTTGCGGCACTTGATGATCGACTCGACCACGTTGGTGCCGACGTTGCGGACGGCGGAGAGGCCGAAGAGGATCACGTCGTCGCCCTGGGCGGCGAAGTTGGACTCCGACTCGTTGACGTTCGGCGGGAGCACCTTGATGCCCATGCGGCGGCACTCGTTGAGGTAGATCGCGGACTTGTCCTTGTCGTCCTTGACCGAGGTGAGCAGCGCCGCCATGTACTCGGCGGGGTAGTTCGCCTTCAGATAGGCGGTCCAGTACGAGACCAGGCCGTACGCCGCCGAGTGGGCCTTGTTGAAGGCGTAGCCGGCGAAGGGGACCAGGACGTCCCACAGGGCCTGGATCGCCTCGTCGCTGTAGCCGTTCTTGCGGGCGCCGGCCTGGAAGATGGTGAAGTTCTTGGCCAGTTCCTCGGGCTTCTTCTTGCCCATCACGCGGCGCAGGATGTCGGCCTCGCCGAGCGAGTACCCGGCGATGATCTGGGCGGCCTTCTGCACCTGCTCCTGGTAGACGATCAGGCCGTAGGTGACGTCCAGGACCTCCGTGAGGGGCTCTTCGAGCTCCTTGTGGATGGGGGTGATCTCCTGGAGCTTGTTCTTGCGCAGCGCGTAGTTGGTGTGCGAGTCCATGCCCATCGGGCCGGGACGGTAGAGCGCCGACACGGCGGAGATGTCTTCGAAGTTGTCGGGCTTCATCAGGCGCAGCAGCGAGCGCATGGGGCCGCCGTCGAACTGGAAGACGCCGAGGGTGTCGCCGCGCTGGAGCAGTTCGAAGGTCGTCGGGTCGTCGAGCGGGAGGCTCAACAGGTCGATGTCGACGCCCTTGTTGGACTTCACCATCTTGACGGCGTCGTCCATGATCGTCAGGTTGCGCAGGCCGAGGAAGTCCATCTTCAGCAGGCCGAGCGACTCGCAGCTCGGGTAGTCCCACTGCGTGATGGTCACGCCGTCGGTGTGCCGCACCCACACGGGGACGTGCTCGGTGATGGTCTCGCTGGACATGATGACGCCGGCCGCGTGCACACCCATCTGCCGGACCAGGCCCTCGACGCCCTTGGCGGTGTCGATGACCTTCTTCACGTCCGGTTCGTTCTCGTACATCGCCCGGATCTCGCCCGCCTCGCTGTAGCGCGGGTGGGAGGGGTCGGTGATGCCGTTGAGGTCGATGCCCTTGCCGAGGACGTCGGCGGGCATGGCCTTGGTCAGGCGGTCGCCCATGGCGTAGGGGTAGCCCAGGACGCGCGCGGAGTCCTTGATGGCGTTCTTCGCCTTGATCTTTCCGTAGGTGCCGATCATGGCGACCTTGTCGGCGCCGTACTTCTCGGTCACGTACCGGATCACCTCGACGCGCCGGCGCTCGTCGAAGTCGATGTCGACATCGGGCATGGAGACGCGCTCGGGGTTGAGGAACCGCTCGAAGATCAGGCCGTGCGGGATGGGGTCGAGGTCGGTGATGCCCATGGCGTACGCGACGATCGAACCGGCCGCCGAGCCACGGCCGGGGCCGACCGCGATGCCCTGCTTCTTGGCCCACATGATGAAGTCGGCGACGACGAGGAAGTACCCCGGGAACCCCATCTGGATGATGACGTCCATCTCGTAATCGGCCTGCTTCTGGCGGTCGTCGGGGATGCCGCCGGGGAAGCGGCGCTCCATGCCGCGGCGGACCTCCTCCTGGAACCAGGTGACCTCGGTGTAGCCGTCGGGGATGTCGAACTTCGGCATGAGGTTGCGGGACTCGAACATGCCGGAGGTGTCGATCTGCTCGGCGACCAGGAGGGTGTTGGCGCAGCCCTCCTGCCAGGCGTCCGAGGAGTCGATGGCGTACATCTCGTCCGTGGACTTCAGGTAGTAGCCGGTGCCGTCGAAGCGGAAGCGGTCCGGGTCGGAGAGGTTCTTGCCGGTCTGGATGCACAGCAGCGCGTCGTGGGCACCCGCCTCGTGCGCGTACGTGTAGTGGGAGTCGTTCGTCACCAGCGGCGGGATGCCGAGCTTCTTGCCGATGGCGAGCAGCCCGTCGCGGACGCGGTGCTCGATGTCGATGCCGTGGTCCATCAGCTCCAGGAAGTACCGGTCCTTGCCGAAGATGTCCTGGTAGTCGGCGGCCGCCTTGAGGGCCTCCTCCTCCTGGCCCAGCCGCAGCCGGGTCTGCACCTCGCCGGAGGGGCAGCCGGTGGAGGCGATGAGCCCCTCCGACCACTGGGAGATGGTCTCCTTGTCCATCCGGGGCCACTTCTGCAGCCAGCCCTCGGCGTAGGCGTCCGAGGAGAGGCGGAAGAGGTTGTGCAGGCCCGTCGCGTTCGCCGCCCAGATCGTCTTGTGGGTGTAACCACCCGAACCGGACACGTCGTCCCGCTTCTGGTGCGGCTGGCCCCACTGGATCTTGCGCTTGTTGCGCCGTGACTCGGGGGCGACATACGCCTCGATCCCGATGATCGGGGTGACCCCGGCCTTCTTCGCACTGTGGAAGAAGTCGTACGCCCCGTGCAGGTTGCCGTGGTCGGACATGGCGATGTGCGTCATGCCCATCTCGTTGCAGGCGTCGAACATGTCCTTGAGCCGCGCGGCACCGTCCAGCAGCGAGTACTGGGTGTGGACGTGCAGGTGCGTGAAGGGCGGCTTCGACACGGTTTCGGCCTCCAAGATCGAACAGGTGCGGCGCGAAGCGCCTCGTTGCGGAGCGGTGGTCCGGAGACGGGCGGGCGAACGGGCGCCGACGATCTTCCGACCGGCCGCGGACCGACTGCCGACAGTCTGGGGGACAGCGTCGAAGTCTATGCCCCGGCGCTGACACTCGGCGGGCTTCCCCGCGTACCTTCATCCGGGAACCGGGCACTCCGGCGTGGCGTCGCCCGTTGAGGACGGCGGAAGCGCCGTCGTACCCATTCACGCACATTCACGCACACCGTCCTGCACCAGGAGGCACCCCGCGATGTCGGTCCCCCAGCTCAACGACGAGCAGCGCGGCGAGGAGATCCTCGCCGTCTTCGACACCGCCTTCGGCCGGCTCCTGGCCGCCGACCCGGCCGCGTTCCGGGTGAAGTTCCGGAAGATGGCGGCCTCCGCCTTCGCGTTCTACCGGGGCACGGCGGCCCTCTTCTACCACGACGTCGACGCGGAGAAGCGCGGCGGCCCGTACCTGGACGACCGCACCTCGCGCGTGTGGATCCACGGCGACCTGCACGCCGAGAACTTCGGCACCTACATGGACTCCAACGGCCGCCTGGTCTTCAACGTCAACGACTTCGACGAGGCCTACGTCGGCCCCTTCACCTGGGACCTCAAGCGCTTCTCGGCCTCCATCGCCCTCATCGGCTACGCGAAGGCGCTCAGCGACGAGCAGATCACCGAGCTGGTGACGGTCTACGCCACCGCCTACCGCGAGCGGATCCACGCCCTGGCCACCGGCGCCAAGAGCGACGAGGTGCCGCCGTTCACGCTGGACACCGCGCAGGGTCCGCTGCTGGACGCGCTGCGTGACGCCCGCGCGCTGACCCGCTTCGGGCTGCTGGACTCGATGACCGAGATCCGCGACTTCGAGCGCCGGTTCGCGGCCGGCGGCGGCTCCATCGAGCTGGACGCGGCGACCCGCTACAAGGTCCTGGCCGCATTCGACGGCTATCTGGAGACGCTGCCGGACTCCTCGCTGGCCCGCCCCGACTCCTACCGCGTGAAGGACGTCGTCGGCCGCCGGGGCATCGGCATCGGCTCGGCCGGCCTGCCGTCGTACAACATCCTCCTGGAGGGTCACAGCGACGCCCTGGAGAACGACGTCGTGATCTACATCAAGCAGGCCCAGACCCCGGCCGTCTCCCGGCACATCACGGACCCGGCGATCGCCGGGTACTTCCAGCACGAGGGCCACCGCACGGTGATCTCCCAGCGCGCCCTGCAGGCGCACGCCGACCCGTGGCTGGGCTGGACCGAGCTGGACGGCTCCGGTCAGCTGGTCGCCGAGGTCTCGCCGTACGCGGTCGACCTGGACTGGGGCGACATCGACGACCCGGAGGAGATCGCGGCCGTCGTCGCCGATCTGGGCCGGTCCACCGCCACCATGCACGCGGCCGCCGACGACACCTCCGGCGAGTCCCTGGTGCCGTTCTCCACCGAGCGGGCCATCGACGCGGCGCTCGCGGCCGACGAGGAGGGCTTCGCCCCGCTCCTGGTCGAGTTCGCGCACGGCTACGGCGCACGCGCGCGTGCCGACCACCAGATCTTCCTGGACCTGTTCCGCAACGGCCGGATTCCGGGCCTGTAACCTTCGCGGACTCACAGGCACCCTTTAGGGGTCCCTTAACCGCGTACGTGACAGACTCTCCTCTCGCTATGGACATATCCGGGACCCAGCTCAGAGCCGTGCGCGCGGCGCTGTTCACGGCCTTCGTCGTGACGCTCAGCACCGCGTCGCACGTGCTGCTGTCCCGGGCGCCCCTGCCGGCGGCGACCGTGGTCACGGTGAGCGCCGGAGTGTTCGTCACCGCGTACGCGCTGGCGGGCCGCGAGCGCGGCTTCGGCCGGATCGCGGCCCTGCTGATCCCGCTGGAGCTGGCCGCCGACACGGTATTCACCGGCGGCCAGCACACCTGCTACGGCCGGGCGGGCGGCCCCATCGCGGGCCCGCTGCACGCGATCGGCCTCGACGTGCTGTGCGAGGGGCGGGTGGGTACCCCGCTGGCCCGGGTGGCCGGCGGCCCGGACCGCGCGGCCGCCCTGCTCTCCGAGGCCGGCCCGCACTCCGCCTGGCTGCTGCTCGCCGCGCACGTGGGGGTGGGCCTGCTCGCCGCCGCCTGGCTGCGCCGGGGCGAGCGGGCGCTGACGCAGCTCCTGAGCGGGGTCGCCGGCGCCACCTTCCGACCGCTGCTGCTCGCGGTGGCCGCGGTCGCGGTACGGCCCGCCCCGGTCCGCCGGACTCCTCGTCCGGCACCGCGCCGCGCCGCCGTCCGCGACCGGCATCTCGTGCATTCCCCGGGACGGCGCGGACCACCGTGCCCGGCCGTCGCCGCCTCCGCCTGAGCGCCGAGCGACGACGGCTGAGCACAGCCGGTCCCCCACACGTATCCCGCGTACGACCTGTGCGCGTCCCACATGGAGATCACCAGCATGAGCAAGCGGAACAGCCAGACGGCGAAGACGGCGGCCCGGGAGCGGCTGCGCGAGGAGCGCGAGCGGCAGGCCAGGCGCGACAAGGCCAAGCGGCAGGTCGTCGTGGCCGCCTCGGTGGTGGCCGTGCTCGCGGCGGCCGGCGGCATCGGCTACGCCGTCGTCCAGGCCAACAAGCCCAGCTACTGGGAGGGCCTGAAGGACGGCAAGGTCACCGCCCCGGCCAACACCACGGGCACGAAGGGCACCACGGTCGTCCTCGGCAAGGACAGCGCCAAGAAGACCCTGAAGGTCTACGAGGACCCGCGCTGCCCGGTGTGCGCCCAGTTCGAGCAGGCCGTGGGCCCGACCGTGAAGAAGGACCTCGACGCCGGCAAGTTCAAGATCCAGTTCACCGGCGCCACGTTCCTCGACGGCGACTCGCTGAAGGCCGGCAAGATCGGCGCCAACGGCGAGGGCTCCAAGAACGCGCTGAGCGCGCTCGGCGCCGCGCTGAACGTGTCCCCGGACGCGTTCCTCGAGTACAAGAGCGCGCTCTACTCCGCGAAGTTCCACCCGCAGGAGACCGTCGACAAGTTCAAGAGCGACGACTACCTCCTCGAAATCGCCGCCACCGTCCCGGCCCTGAAGAACAACGCCAAGTTCGAGCAGGCCGTGAAGAACGGCACCTATGACGCCTGGGCGCTGGCCATGTCGAAGAGCTTCGACACCAACAAGGACGGAGTCACCGGCACTCCGGGCTTCGTCATGGACGGCAAGCGGCTGACGGCCGACGGCAAAAACGCCCCGCTCCTGACCGTGGCCGACTTCGACCGGGTGGTGGGCGCGGCCCTCAAGGGCTGACATCCCGCCGGGACCTCGATGAATCCGTGAAGAGCGGGCGAACTTTCGGAGTTCGCCCGCCTTGACGCATACCGATCAGTAACCTGATCGTCCGTGACCAGTCGATACAGACCAGCCGAGGCACCTCAGAGCCTCAACTCCTCCTCGCCCCGCCGCCGTACGGTCGTCAAGGCCGCGGCGGCGACCGCTGTCCTGGCCGGCCCGCTCGCCGCCGCACTTCCGGCCCGCGCCGCCACGGACGCCCCCGCCTTCCTGCACGGTGTCGCCTCCGGTGACCCGCTGCCCGACGGCGTCCTGCTGTGGACCCGGATCACCCCCGTCCCGGAGGCGATACCCGGCTCCGGGACGGGCCCGGACACCGTGGTGAGCTGGATCGTCGCCAGGGACAAGGCGCTGACGGACGTCGTCGCCAAGGGCTCCACCACCGCGACGGCCACCTCCGACCACACCGTGAAGGCAGACATCCGCGGTCTGCAGCCGGCCACCGACTACTGGTTCCGTTTCTCGGCCGGCGGCACCGACTCCCCGGTGGCGCGCACCCGCACCGCGCCGGCGGCGGACGCGGCCGTCCCCGGCCTGCGCTTCGGCGTGGTCTCCTGCGCCAACTGGGAGGCGGGCTACTTCTCCGCATACCGTCACCTCGCGGCGCGCAGCGACCTGGACGCGTGGCTGCACCTCGGCGACTACATCTACGAGTACAAGTCCGGCGAGTACGGGACCCGCGACAGGGTCGTCCGCCCGCACGCGCCGGCGAACGAGATCCTCACCCTCGCCGACTACCGCATCCGGCACGGCAGGTACAAGACGGACCCCGACCTGCAGGCGCTGCACCTGAAGGCGCCGGTCGTCGCGATCTGGGACGACCACGAGTTCGCCGACAACGCCTGGTCCGGCGGCGCGGTCAACCACACCGAGGGCGCCGAGGGCACTTGGGCGGCCCGTCAGGCCGCCGCCAAGCAGGCCTACTTCGAGTGGATGCCGGTGCGCCCGGCGATCGCGGGCACCACCTACCGCCGGCTGCGCTTCGGCAAGCTCGCCGATCTGTCCCTGCTGGACCTGCGTTCCTTCCGCTCCCAGCAGGCGGCCACGGCCAGCGGCTCGGTGGACGACCCGGACCGCACGCTCACCGGGCGCGCCCAGCTCGACTGGCTCAAGGCCGGTCTGAAGGCCTCCGACACCAAGTGGCGGCTGGTCGGCAACTCGGTGATGATCTCGCCGTTCTCCTTCGGCTCCCTCTCCGCGGACCTGTTCAAGCCGCTCGCCAAGCTGCTCGGCCTGCCGCAGGAGGGCATCGCCGCCAACACGGACCAGTGGGACGGCTACACCGACGACCGCCGTGAGCTGCTGAGCCACCTGCGGTCCAACGCCATCGGCAACACCGTCTTCCTGACCGGCGACATCCACATGTCGTGGGCCAACGACGTGCCGGTCGACGCCGGGACCTACCCGCTCTCCGCCTCGGCGGCCACCGAGTTCGTGATCACCTCGGTGACCTCCGACAACCTCGACGACGTGGTGAAGGTCCCGGAGGGCACGGTCTCCGCGATCGCCGCGCCGGTCATCCAGGCCGCCAACCGGCACGTGCACTGGGTGGACACCGACCGGCACGGCTACGGCGTCCTGGACATCACCGCCGACCGGGCGCAGATGGACTACTACGTCACGTCCGACCGCACGAACGTGAACGCCACCTCCGCGTGGGCGCGTTCGTACCGCACCCGCAGCGGCACGCAGAAGGTCGAGCGGACCTACGACCCGGTGTAACCGCCCACCAGGGCGCCGGGCTCAGCCGAGCGAGTCGAGGAAGCCGAGCGCCACCCGCCAGGTGGCCTCGGCGGCCTCCGCGTCGTAGTCGGGCGACTCGGGGTCGGTGTAGAGGTGCCCGGCGCCGGGATAGCGGTGGATCTCCACGTCGGCGCCCGCCCGGCCCATCTGCAGGTACCAGGCGCTCAGCCAGTCGTCCGTCTCGAACGGGTCCGGCTCGGCCACGTGCAGCTGCACCGGCAACTCGTCCGCCTGCGCGTTCGGGGCGAGATCCGAGGTGCCGTGCAGGAGCAGCAGCCCGCGCGCCCTGCCGTCGCCGAGGGCGAGGGTCTGGGCGACGGAGGCGCCGAGCGAGAACCCGGCGTACACCAGCCCCCGGTCCGAGTAGGGCGCGGCCGCCAGCACGGCCCGCTTGAGCAGTTCCTCCTTGCCCAGCTCCTCCCGGTACGCCATGCCCTCCTCGACGGTGTCGAACGTGCGCCCCTCGAAGAGGTCCGGCGTCCACACCTCGTGGCCCGCCGCGCGCAGCCGGTCCGCGGCCGCGCGCACCGCGGGCCCCAGCCCGTAGGTCGAGTGAAAGAGCATGATGTTCATGAGGCCATGGTGCCAGCCGGGAGAGGGCTCGGCCGCACCGCGGCGATACCGCGGCCCTACCCAGCCGGGCCGGGAACACACATGTTCATCGTCCCCAGAGCCGGGTTAGGCGCCCAGGCATGGAGAACGTACTCCGCCCCCTGATCGTGCTCGGTGGCTCGGTACTGCTCACCCTCGCGATCGGGTGGGCCACCGACCGGCTATTGCGCACGGCCGACGAACGCAGCCCCGACTCCCCGCTGTGGGAGCTGCTGCGGCGCGGCCGCATCCCCTACCAGCTCGTCCTGTGCACCGCACTGCTCAGAGGCTCCTACGACCAGGCGAAGCTCCTGGAACGGCATCAGGTCGGCCTCGGCCGGACGCTGACCCTGGTGCTCATCGGCTCCGCGGCCTGGCTGGCGATCCGGATCGCCGCGGCGATCGTGGAGACCTCGTACAGCCGATACGCGCGCGCCCACCGCGACGCGGCCCGGGTACGCCGGGTGCGCACGCAGGTGGAACTGATCATGCGGGTGGTCTCCGCGATCGTGATCGTCGTGGCGATCGCCTCGATGCTGCTCACCTTCCCGGCGATGCGCGCGGCGGGCGCCTCACTGCTGGCCTCGGCCGGCATCCTGGGCATCGTGGCCGGTGTGGCCGCCCAGTCGACGCTGTCGAACATGTTCGCGGGCCTGCAGATCGCCTTCGGCGACATGGTCCGCATCGGCGACACGGTCGTCGTGGACGGCGAGTGGGGCACGGTCGAGGAGATCACCCTGACGTTCCTGACGGTACGCACGTGGGACGAGCGCCGGATCACCATGCCGGTGTCGTACTTCACGTCCAAGCCGTTCGAGAACTGGTCCCGCGGCACCCCGCAGATGACCGGCACGGTGTTCTGGTACCTCGACCACAGCGCGCCCGTCGAGGCGATGCGCGAGAAGCTGCGCGACATCCTGCGCCAGTGCCCGGCCTGGGACGGCCGCGCCTGCAACCTGGTGGTGACCGACACCACGGCCAACACCATGGAGGTGCGGGCGCTGGTGACCGCGAAGGACGCCGACGACATCTGGACGGTACGGATCACGGTCCGCGAGCAGATGATCACCTGGCTGTCGACGGAGCACCCGTACGCGCTGCCCCGGGTCAACACCTCGGAGGCGGTGCTCCCGCCGTACCGGGTCCCGTCCCCCGACGGCTCCTCGCTCCGCAAGGCCTACGAGTTCCCGCGCACGGGCCGCGGCTGACCCGGGACCGTACGGGGGGGTCGGCCGCACGGACCGCGGCTGCCCCCCCGGACCGTACGAGGAGTCGGCCGCACGGACCGCGGCTGACCCTGACCCGTACGGGGGGTCGGCCGCACGGACCGCGGCTGCCCCCCGGACCGTACCGGGGGGGCAGCCTCAGCGCAGGCTGCGCACGTCGAGATGCCGAAGCACCCGGTCCACGATCTCCGGATCGGCCCCCGGTTCGCTCCGCGCCGCCAGCACCTCGTGCCGGGCGGCGCTGAGCATGTCGGACTGGATGCGCCGGATCCGCTTGAGCCGCTTGACCCGCTGGCCCTGCGCCTCGCGCCGCTCCTCCTCGCCCATGTCCGGGCTGATCCGGATGCCGATCTCGAAGGCCCGGCGCAGCATCTGCTCGGACAGATCCTCGGGCAGGTCCTCCACCTGCTCGATCTCCCGCAGCCGGCGCTTCGCCGCCTTCGCGGCCCGCACCGCCAGCTCCTTCTCGATCTCCTTCTCCCGCTCGGAGTCGGCCCGCACCCCGAGCCGTTTCACCAGCCAGGGCAGCGTCAGTCCCTGGAGCACCAGGGTGGCGACGATCACACCGAAGGCGATGAAGATGATCTCGTCCCGGTCGGGGAACGGCGCCCCGGCGTCGGTCTTCAGCGGAACGGCCAGCGCCAGCGCCACCGAAGCCACCCCGCGCATCCCGGACCACCACATGACGATGGTCTCCCGCCAGCTCACCGGGATCTCCTCGTCGTAGTCCCGGCGGGCGTGCAGCCGCTTGGTCAGCCAGGTGGCGGGCAGCAGCCACAGCAGCCGTACGACGATCACCACGCCCGCGACGGCCGCCGCCCAGCCGAGCATCTCGGCCCACCGCCCCTGGGCGGTGCGGATGGCGTTGTGCAGCTCCAGGCCGATCAGCCCGAAGGCGACGCCGGTGACGAGGGTGTCGATGATGTCCCAGAAGGTGTGCCCGGCGAGCCGGGTCATCACGTCGTCGGCGCCGGTGGCGTACTCGGCCAGGAAGAGGGCCGTGGTGAGCACGGCGAGCACGCCCGAGCCGTGCAGCTTCTCCGCCAGCACGTAGGAGGCGTACGGCACCAGCAGGGTCATGCCGATCTGCAGGGTCGGATCGCCGAGCAGGTCCATCAGCCGGTTCGCGCCCCAGCCGAGCGCCAGCCCCACGGCCACCGCGACGACGGCGGACAGCACCAGGTCGAGACCCGCCTGCCAGGGCGAGAAGGAGCCGCTCACCGCGGCGGCGATCGCCACGTGGTACAGCACGATGGCGGTGACGTCGTTGAAGAGTCCCTCGCCCTCCAGAATCGACACCAGGCGGCGCGGCAGCCCGAGTTGCCCGGCGACGCTCGTCGCGGCGACCGGGTCGGGCGGGGCGATCAGGGCGCCGAGCGCGATGGCGGCGGCGATCGGCAGGCCGGGCACGATCGCGTTCGCGACGAGCGCGACGCACACCATCGTCACGAACACCAGGGCCACGGCCAGCAGGAAGATCGGGCGGACGTTGGCCGCGAACTGCCGCCAGGAGGTCCGGCGTACGGCGGCGTAGAGCAGCGGCGGCAGCAGCGCCGGCAGGATCAGGTCGGGCGGGATGTCCACGTTGGGCACGAAGGCGGCCACCGCCAGGGCCCCGCCGAAGAGTGTCATGAGCACCGGCGCCGGCACTCCGAACCGGTCCCCCACCGGAACGCTCACCAGCGCCCCGAGCAGCAGGACGAACAACAGGGCCAACTGGTCCACGGCCGGCGCTCCGAGGGGTCGACGATCACACGGGAAGGCTCCAGCCTGCCATCAGCCCGGCGGGAAAGCGTGGCTCTTACAGGGCGCGGCGCATCGCCCGGTGCGGTATCCCCGCGTCCGGGAACTCCGGGCCGTACGCCGCGTACCCGAGCTGCTCGTAGAAGCCGAGGGCGTGGGTCTGGGCATGCAGGTCCACCGCCGTCAGGCCGTGCGCGCGGGCCGCGTCCTCGATGGCCCGCACCAGTGCCGCCCCGACCCCCAGCCCGCGCGCCTCCCGGGAGACCGCGAGCCGCCCGAGGGAGCCGACCGCCGGGTCGCCACCGGTCTTCCCGGCCGCCGCGGCACCGTGCAGCAGCCGCCCGGTGCCGAGCGGCACGCCGTCCTCGCGGACCGCCAGCACGTGGACGGCGACGGTGTCGTGGGCGTCGTACTCGATGTCCTCGGCGACGCCCTGCTCGACGACGAAGACCTCCTTGCGGACCGCGAAGCAGGCCTCGCGGTCGGCGGGGTCGCCGGCGACGCGGACGGTGTACGGCGTGCTCACGCGTACGTCTCCTCGCGGACCTGGTCGAGGGCCTGCCGCAGGTCCTCGGGGTACTCGCTGGCGAACTCCACCCACTCCCCGTCCCCGGGGTGTTCGAAGCCGAGCCGCACGGCGTGCAGCCACTGGCGGGTCAGGCCCAGCCGCTTGGCGAGCGTCGGGTCGGCGCCGTAGGTGAGGTCGCCGACGCAGGGGTGGCGGTGGGCGGCCATGTGGACGCGGATCTGGTGGGTGCGGCCGGTCTCCAGCTTCACGTCCAGCAGGGAGGCGGCGCGGAATGCCTCGACGAGGTCGTAGTGGGTCACGGAGGGCTTGCCCTCGGCCGTGACCGCCCACTTGTAGTCGTGGTTCGGGTGGCGGCCGATCGGGGCGTCGATCGTGCCGCTCGTCGGGTCGGGGTGGCCCTGGACCAGCGTGTGGTAGCGCTTGTCGACCGTGCGCTCCTTGAACTGGCGCTTGAGCGAGGTGTAGGCACGCTCCGACTTCGCGACCACCATCAGTCCCGAGGTGCCGACGTCGAGGCGGTGCACGATGCCCTGCCGTTCGGCGGCGCCCGAGGTGGAGATCCGGTACCCGGCGGCGGCGAGACCGCCGATGACCGTGGGGCCGGACCAGCCCGGCGACGGGTGCGCGGCCACGCCGACCGGCTTGACGATCACCACCACGTCCTCGTCGTCGTGCACGATCTCCATGCCCTCGACGGGCTCGGCGAGCACCTGCACCGGCGCGGGCGCCTGCGGCATCTCGACCTCGAGCCAGGCGCCGCCGCGCACCCGCTCGGACTTGCCGACCACCCCGCCGTCCACCTGGACCTTGCCGGCCGCGGCCAGCTCGGCCGCCTTGGTACGGGAGAAGCCGAACATGCGGGAGATGGCGGCGTCGACGCGCTCGCCCTCCAGGCCGTCGGGCACGGGCAGGGTTCGGATCTCGGGGTTCGGGCTCACCCGTCGAGTATGCCGGACGGACCGGACGCCCCCGAACGGGCCTGTGGAAAACCTCCCGGCGCAGGACACCGCCCCGGTCCTGGTGGACGCCGCCGCCCCCCGTCCTGGTGGACGCCGCCGCCCCGGTCCTTGGCGGTGGTGCCGCCTCAGTCCTGGTGGACGGTGCCGTCCGGGTCCAGGCCCCGGAAGGAGAGCAGCACGATCAGGATGCCGCCGCACACGATCGCCGAGTCGGCGAGGTTGAACACCGCGAAGCCCTTGGGTGCGATGAAGTCGACGACCTCGCCCTCGAAGATCCCGGGGGCCCGGAAGATGCGGTCGGTGAGGTTGCCGAGGGCACCGCCGAGCAGCAGGCCGAGCGCGATCGCCCAGGGGAAGCTGTAGAGCTTGCGGGCCAGCCGGATGATCACCACGATCACGGCGGCCGCGATGAGCGTGAAGATGATCGTGAAGGCCGCGCCGAAGCCGAAGGCGGCCCCCGGGTTGCGGATGGCGTGCAGCTCCAGCCAGTCCCCGACGACCTGGATGGGGGCGTGGTGCTCCAGCTTCGCGACCACGAGCAGCTTGCTGATCAGGTCGACGGCGTACGCGAACGCGGCCACCGCGAACAGCACGGCGATGCGGCGCCCGCGCCCGGTCCGCCGCTGCGCCGAGGTCTCCCGCGCGTCCGTGCCGGGCACCCCGGCCTCGCGGGACGCCCCGGCTCCGGCGGCCGCCGCGGCCGCCGTCCGCTCGCCGCTGTCGCCCGGGGTCTTCGGCGTACCGATGGTGCGCTCCGCCTCTGCCACGTGAGTCCCTCAACCTAGGTGCCTGACTGAGGACGAGACTACGGCACGCCCCCCGAGGCCCCCACGCTCAGGAGCGCCGTTCCTGCTTCTGCTTGCACTCCACGCACAGCGTGGCCCTCGGGAAGGCCTGCATCCGGGCCTTGCCGATGGGGTTCCCGCAGTTCTCGCACAGTCCGTAGGTGCCCGCGTCCAGCCGCTCCAGGGCCCGCTCGGTCTGGGTCAGCATCTCGCGTGCGTTGGCGGCCAGCGCCATCTCGTGCTCGCGTGTGATGTTCTTGGTGCCGGTGTCGGCCTGGTCGTCGCCCGCGCCGTCGCCGGAGTCCCGCATCAGGCCGACGAGGGAGGCCTCCGACGAGCTGATCTCCTCCCGCAGCCGTTCCATCTCGGACTGCAGCTCCGCGCGCGCCTCCTCGACCTCTTCCGGGGTCCAGGGGTCCTCGCCCGGTCGCACCGCCAGCTCGCCGGGCTCCGCCGCACCCGCCCGCGCCTTGGGAACGCCGGTCTCCGCCGTGGCCGTGCCAGGAGTCTTCTTCGCAACCACCGTCGTGGCTCCCGTCTGCTCCGCGGCCCGCGCCGCGACCGGTTTCTTGGCCGTGCTCTTCGCGGCCGTCTCCGTGGAGACGTGCTCGCCGCCCGACTTCCCGCCGACCGCCCTCCCCGCCGTCGGCTCCTTGTGCGTCACCGCCCCGTCGGCTCCCGGCCTCTCCTCGGCGGCCTTCCGGGCCGCCACCTTCCCGGCCGGCTTCCCGGCGGCGTCCGCCTTCTTCGCCACCGCCTTCTTCACCGCGGCCTTCTTGACCGGCGCCTCCTTGGCCGGCGCCTTCTTGGCCGCAGCCTTTTTCACCGCGGCCTTCTTCACCGCAGCCTTCCTGACCGGCGCCTTCTTGGCCGCAGCCTTCCCGGCCACCGCCTTCTCGGCGTCTGGAGTGCCCGCGGAGGCCTTGCCGGATGGTGCCCTCTGCCGGGCGGCCTGCTCGGCCTCGCCACCGGAGGCGGCCGTACCGGCGGAGGCGACCGCGCCCCTGGACCGGACGGTCGCCGGCTGCTGTACGGCGGTCTTTTTCGCCACCATGGCCGCGGCCCCTTCACATATTGTGATTTCGCACGCGAATCGTGCTGGGACGATAAATCGACTTGAGTCCCGCGGCAACGGGGCACACCGCCCGATTCGCCCGCCCGCACCCCCGCGCAGCGGGCCTGCATCCGTTGTGCCCAGCTCCCCGGCGGGTAATCCGCCCGGGTGGGGCTGTGCGGAGGCGAGCGCCCGTCCCCTCGCCATTCGGGTCACCCCGGCCCGCCCCGGGCCGCCGCTCCCGGGAGCCGGAAAACCGGTCCGCCGCTGTCCGCGCGGCGCCGTACACTGGGCGGAGCGAGAAGCGTGGATGGGGACGAGTAGCGGCGTACGCAGCCCAGAGCGACCCGGGGACGGTGTGAGCCCGGGGGCGAGCGCGACGTGAAGATCACCCCGGAGCCGCCGGAGGAAAGCCGCAGCCGACGGGCGACGGCGAGTAGAACCGGCTTCGCGACCCCAAAGAGGGGGCTCACCGGCGTGTACGGCGCGGCGGAGGGCCAAGGAGGGTGGTACCGCGGGAGCGCGCCGCACACGGCGTAGACAGGATCGAAGGCTCTCGTCCCTCCGACGGAAGACAGCAAGTCCGTTGGAGGATGCTCGCAGATGACAGCGCCGACGTACCGCCAGGTGCCCGCACAGGTCGACCTGCCCGCTCTTGAGCACGCCGTGCTCGACTTCTGGCGCGACCAGAAGATCTTCGCCAAGAGCCTGGAGCAGTCCGAGGGCCGCCCCGAGTGGGTGTTCTACGAGGGCCCGCCCACCGCCAACGGCATGCCGGGCGCCCATCACATCGAGGCGCGCGTCTTCAAGGACGTCTTCCCCCGCTTCCGCACCATGCGCGGCTACCACGTGGCCCGCAAGGCCGGCTGGGACTGCCACGGCCTGCCCGTCGAGCTGGCGGTCGAGAAGGAGCTGGGCTTCTCCGGCAAGCAGGACATCGAGGCGTACGGCATCGCCGAGTTCAACGCCAGGTGCCGCGAGTCGGTGACCCGGCACACGGACGCCTTCGCCGAGCTGACGACCCGCATGGGCTACTGGGTCGACCTGGACGACGCCTACCGGACCATGGACCCGGAGTACGTCGAGTCGGTCTGGTGGTCGCTGAAGGAGATCTTCACCAAGGACCTGCTGGTCCAGGACCACCGGGTCGCCCCCTGGTGCCCCCGCTGCGGCACCGGCCTGTCCGACCACGAGCTGGCCCAGGGCTACGAGACGGTCGTCGACCCGTCGGTGTACGTCCGTTTCCCGCTCACCTCCGGCCCGCTCGCCGGCGAGGCCGCCCTCCTGGTGTGGACGACGACCCCCTGGACCCTGGTGTCCAACACGGCGGTCGCCGCGCACCCGGACGTCACCTACGTCGTCGCGACGAACGGCGAGGAGAAGCTCATCGTCGCCGAGCCGCTGCTCGCCAAGGCGCTCGGCGAGGGCTGGGAGACCACCGGCCGGACGTTCACCGGCGCCGAGATGGAGCGCTGGAGGTATCAGCGCCCCTTCGAGCTGGTGGAGTTCCCGAGCGTCGGCGAGGGAACCGACGGGCACAGCGCCGAGCCGGCGCACTTCGTGGTCAACGCCGAGTACGTCACCACCGAGGACGGCACGGGCCTGGTCCACCAGTCCCCCGCGTTCGGCGAGGACGACCTCAAGGTCTGCCGTGCCTACGGCCTGCCCGTGGTCAACCCGGTCCGCCCCGACGGCACCTTCGAGGAGGACGTGCCCCTCGTCGGCGGCGTCTTCTTCAAGAAGGCCGACGAGAAGCTCACCGAGGACCTGGCGCAGCGCGGCCTCCTCTTCCGCCACCTGCCGTACGAGCACAGCTACCCGCACTGCTGGCGTTGCCACACCGCGCTTCTCTACTACGCGCAGCCCTCCTGGTACATCCGCACGACGGCGATCAAGGACCGCCTCATCCAGGAGAACGAGAAGACCAACTGGTTCCCGGAGACGGTCAAGCACGGCCGCTTCGGCGACTGGCTGAACAACAACATCGACTGGGCGCTGTCCCGCAACCGCTACTGGGGCACCCCGCTGCCGATCTGGCGCTGCGAGGACGACCACCTCACCTGCGTCGGCTCGCGCGCGGAGCTGACCGAGCTGACCGGCACCGACCAGTCGAACCTCGACCCGCACCGCCCGTACATCGACGAGGTCACCTTCGCCTGCCGCCACGACGGCTGCGGAAAGACGGCCACGCGCGTACCGGAGGTCATCGACGCCTGGTACGACTCGGGATCCATGCCGTTCGCGCAGTGGGGCTACCCGTACAAGAACAAGGAGCTGTTCGAGAGCCGCTACCCGGCGCAGTTCATCTCCGAGGCGATCGACCAGACCCGCGGCTGGTTCTACACGCTGATGGCCGTCGGCACACTCGTCTTCGACAGGTCGTCGTACGAGAACGTCGTGTGCCTCGGCCACATCCTCGCCGAGGACGGCCGCAAGATGTCCAAGCACCTGGGCAACATCCTGCAGCCGATCCCGCTCATGGACCAGCACGGCGCGGACGCGGTGCGCTGGTTCATGGCGGCCGGCGGTTCCCCGTGGGCGGCCCGCCGGGTCGGCCACGGCACCATCCAGGAGGTCGTCCGCAAGACCCTGCTGACGTACTGGAACACGGTCGCCTTCCAGGCCCTGTACGCCCGTACGTCGAACTGGGCGCCCGGTGCGGCGGACCCGGCCCCGGCCGAGCGCCCGCTGATCGACCGCTGGCTGCTGTCCGAACTGCACGCGCTCACCGACCAGGTGACCCAGGCGCTGGAGGCGTACGACACCCAGCGCGCCGGCAAGCTGCTGTCCGCGTTCGTCGACGACCTGTCGAACTGGTACGTCCGCCGTTCCCGCCGCCGTTTCTGGCAGGGCGACAAGGCCGCGCTGCGCACGCTGCACGAGGTGCTGGAGACGGTCACCAAGCTGATGGCGCCGATCACCCCCTTCATCACCGAGCGGGTGTGGCAGGACCTCATCGTCCCGGTCGGCCCGGGGGCGCCGGAGTCGGTGCACCTGGCCTCCTGGCCGGAGGCGGACCTCGGGGCGATCGACCCGGAGCTGTCGCGGCAGATGGTCCTGGTACGCCGGCTGGTCGAGCTGGGCCGTGCCACGCGTGCGGAGTCGGGTGTCAAGACGCGCCAGCCGCTGTCCCGCGCGCTGATCGCGGCCGCCGGCTTCGAGTCCCTCGACCCGGAGCTGCACACCCAGATCACGGAGGAGCTGAACGTCTCCTCGCTGGCGTCCCTCTCGCAGGTCGGCGGCTCGCTGGTCGACACGACCGCCAAGGCCAACTTCCGTGCGCTCGGCAAGCGGTTCGGCAAGCGGGTGCAGGACGTGGCGAAGGCCGTCGCGGCCGCCGACGCCGCCGCGCTGTCCCTCGCCCTGCGTGAGGGCACGGCCTCGGTGGAGGTCGACGGTGAGACGGTCGCCCTCGCACCCGACGAGGTGATCATCACCGAGACTCCGCGTGAGGGCTGGTCGGTGGCCTCCGACTCGGGCGCCACGGTCGCCCTGGACCTGGAGATCACCGAGGAGCTGCGGCAGGCGGGCCTCGCCCGTGACGCGATCCGGCTTATCCAGGAGGCCCGCAAGAACAGCGGCCTGGACGTGGCCGACCGGATCGCGCTGCGCTGGACCTCGACGGACGCCGCGGTGATCGCGGCGCTGACCGAGCACGCGGAGCTGATCGCCGACGAGGTGCTGGCGGCCGACTTCGGTCAGGGTGAGGCCGCCGACGGCTTCGGCGAACCCTTCACCGACGAGGGGCTGTCCCTCACGTTCCGGCTCCGCAAGGCGTAAGGGGCACGGCGCGGGCGCACCCGCGGTGAGTGAACGCGAGGGCGTGAGCGCGGGGGCGTAGCCGCCCGGTCGTCGAGAAGGGCCCGGTCTCCGGTTCGGAGGCCGGGCCCTTCCGGCAGGTGCGCCCGTACACAGTGACCGTGCGCGGTTCCCCGCGCCCCCGAGGTCGGTTCCCCTCACGATGACCGCGCGGCTCCCCGCGACCCTGAGGTCCGTTCCCCTCACGATGACCGCGCGGCTCCCCGCGACCCTGGAGTCGGTCTCCCTCACGATGACCCGTTCGATTCCGCGCGCCCCCGGGCCAGTCCGCCTCAACGCGCGTAAAAAGGGCGGGACCCCGGGTGGTGAATCCGGGGTCCCGCCCTGAACGCTGCCGACGCCTATGGCGTACTACACACCGTGCCCGGTGCTCAGTTGTCGTCCTCGTCGATCAGGAACCCACGCATCGGCGAGGGAGCCTGGCCCATCGGGGACGGACCCTGCGGACGGACCGGGGCCATGGGCTGGGTCATGGCCGGGCTCATCTGCTGCTGACCGCCGTAGGACTGGGCGGACGGAGCGGACGGGCCACCCATGCCCTGGTTGCCGCCGTAGGACGGGGCGCTCGCGCCGGCCGGAGCCATCGAGGGCGCCGGGGACGGCGGCAGCGACGCGGTGGCCGGGGTGCGCGGCGGGGCCAGGGAGTCGTCGGCCTGGGTCTCCAGCTGACGCAGCTGGGACTCGAGGTACGACTTCAGACGCGTGCGGTACTCGCGCTCGAAGCCGCGCAGGTCCTCGACCTTGCGCTCCAGCGTGGCGCGCGCGGACTCCAGGGAGCCCATGGCGACGCGGTGCTTCTCCTGCGCGTCCCGCTCCAGCGCGTCGGCCTTGGCACGGGCGTCCCGCTCCAGACCCTCGGCGCGGCTGCGGGCCTCGCCGACGATCTTGTTGGCTTCGGAACGGGCCTCGGCGATCGCCTGGTCGGCGGTCTGCTGGGCCAGCGAGAGGACACGGGCGGCGCTGTCGCCACCGGGGCCCTGACCGGGGCCGCCCATCGGACCGCCCATCGGGCCACCCATCGGGCCACCCATCTGCTGCTGCATGGGCGGCTGACCACCCATGGGGCCCTGACCCATCGGACCCTGACCCATCGGACCCTGGCCCATCGGGCCGGGACCCTGCGGGCCGCCCTGACCGCCGGGGCCGGCGGGCAGCTGCGGGGCACCGCTCGGCAGCTGCGGCGGACCACCCATGGGGCCGCCCATCTGCTGCTGCGGCGGACCCGATATGCCGGCGGGCACCGGCTGGCCCGGACCTCGCATGCCCTGCTGCTGCTGAGGATGCTGCTGGTCCTGCTCCGGCGGCTTGCGCATGTTCTGCTGGTTCTGGGCAGCAGCGCGCGTGGCCGCGGCCAGCTTGGCGCGCAGGTCCTCGTTCTCGCGGAGCAGACGGGTCAGTTCGGCTTCGACCTCGTCGAGGAAGGCATCGACCTCGTCCTCGTCATAGCCTTCTCGGAGGCGGACGGTCGTGAACTGCTTGTTCCGCACGTCCTCGGGGGTCAACGGCATCTCTTCACCTCAACGTAGTCATCGGCAGTCGGCAAGACCGTATCGTCCACATTCATCTCGCTAGGCTCGTCAGGGAGATGAGGATGTAGACGATGATCATCAGTACGAAGAAGGACAGGTCGAGCGCCACGCCCCCGAGACGCAGCGGCGGGATGAACCGCCGCAGAAGCTTCAGCGGTGGATCGGTGACAGTGTAGGTGGCCTCCAGTACGACCACCATCGCCTTGCCGGGTTGCCACGAGCGGGCGAACTGGAAGACGTAGTCCATGACCAGCCGGAAGATGAGCACGACGAGGAACACCAGCAGCGCGGTGTGGACCACCAGTGCGAACACGCTCATGGTCTGCGCTTCCCTCTCCCCTGCTCCGTGCTCTTCCGTACTTCGATCCGGTCGTGCTTCTCAGCTCTGGTTGAAGAACCCGCCCTCTGCGATGCGGGCCTTGTCCTCCGCCGTGACATCGACGTTAGCAGGAGACAACAGGAACACCTTCTGCGTCACCCGCTCGATACTGCCGTGAAGACCAAACACCAAACCGGCCGCAAAGTCGACAAGTCGCTTCGCGTCTGTGTCATCCATCTCAGTCAGATTCATGATCACCGGAGTGCCTTCACGGAAGTGTTCCCCGATGGTACGGGCCTCGTTGTAGGTCCGCGGGTGCAACGTGGTGATCCGGTACGGCTCTCGTTCCGACACGACCTTGGGCATGATCACCGGCGCGTTCTTCTCCAGGGACTGACGTTCTTGTGTGATGGATGCCACGGGCGCGATCCGCGCCGGGCGCCCCGATTCCGCGGCGAGCGAAGTCGCGCGGGCCATCGGCTCGCGCGGCGCGGGCGGTTGCACGATTCGCACCTCTTCGCCCCTTTGGGGCTGATGTGCGCCGTGCGGCTGGTGTGACGACTCATGCCGTCGGTGTTCCCGCTCCGGCTCCGGATCCAGTTCGGGCTCGAAGTCGTCGTCGGGATCGAATCCGCGGCCGTCGTACCCATCGTCCTCCACGAGGCCGAGGTAGACCGCCATCTTGCGCATCGCGCCGGCCATGCTCTGAGTCCTCCGCTCTGTGGTGGATCGACTGACGACTGCCAAGTGCCCGCGATCCACGAGGTCGTTGTGCCCGTCTGCACAGGCATTGACCATATTTTCTGCTGTGGTCCGACTTCTTGGCGACGTTACCCGAGCCTGGGGCGGACACCGAGTACCGCGGTGCCGACGCGCACATGTGTCGCCCCGGCGGCCACGGCCTGTTCGAGGTCCGCGCTCATCCCTGCCGACACCATGGTTGCAGCCGGATGGGCGCGGCGCAGGTCAGTCGACAAATCAATGAGCCGCTGGAACGCCGCCTGTTCGCGCCCCGCGTACTCCCCACTGAGCGGGGCGACGGTCATCAGGCCGTCGATCCGCAGGCCGGGCGAGTCCGCGATGAGGGCGGCCAACTCTTCGATTCCGTCCGGCGCCACGCCACCGCGCTCACCCCTGCCGCTCGCCTCCGCGTCGAGCGCGACCTGCACGAGGCAGCCCACCTCTCGCCCGGTGCGCACGGCCTCCTTCGACAGCGCCGTGACCAGCCTGGCCCGGTCGACGGACTGCACGACATCGGCGTAACCGACCACGGAACGGACCTTGTTGGTCTGCAACTGGCCGACGAAGTGCCAGGTCAGCGGCAGATCCGCGCAGGCCGCGGCCTTCGGCGCCGCGTCCTGGTCGCGGTTCTCGGCGACATGGCGCACGCCGAGCCCGGACAGGATCCGCACGTCGCTCGCGGGGTAGGTCTTGGTGACCACGATCAGGGTCACCTCCGCCCGTTCACGCCCGGCGGCCGCGCATGCGGCGGTGATGCGCTCCTCCACATTCGCCAGATTCGCGGCGAGTTCGGTTCTACGGTCCGTCATGTCCCATCAGTCCAGCCATACATAGCCGGCGAGCCGCCCGGTGGTGCGGTCGCGGCGGTACGAGAAGTGATCCGCCGACTCCAGCGTGCACACCGGCGACTGCTCCCGGTCGCACACCCCGAGCCGATCGAGCTGCGCGTGCACGCCGGCGCTCACGTCGACCGCCGGCGTGCCCCAGCTGGTCTCGGCGTGCGCCGCCGGCTCGACGGCGGCGACGTCGGCGCGCATCTGTTCCGGCACCTCGTAGCACCGGCCGCACACGGCCGGTCCGGTGCGGGCGACGATCCGGTCCGGTTCGGCGCCGAGCCCGACCATGGCGCGGACGGCGGCGGGCACGATCCCTCCGACCATGCCGGGGCGGCCCGCGTGGGCCGCGGCGACGACCCCGGCGACGGGGTCGGCCAGCAGCACCGGCACGCAGTCGGCGGTGAGGACGGCGAGGGCGAGTCCGCGGCGGGTGGTGACGATCGCGTCGACCTCCGGTACCGGGCTCCCCCACTCCGGGCTTCGCTCGAGCGGGGGGACCGGCGTGCCCCACGGCTCGTCGACCACGGCCACGTCGGCGCCGTGCACCTGGTTCATCCAGACGACCCGGCCGGGATCCAGGCCCAGCGACTTGGCCGCCAGCTCCCGGTTGTCCCGTACCGCCTCGGCGGTGTCGCCGACCGCTCCGCCGAGATTGAGCTGCTCATACGGAGCGGCGCTCACCCCGCCCCACCGGTCGGTGAAGGCGAAGTGGGCGCCGCCCACGCTCTCGCGCTGTCCTATCACTTGAGGAAGTCCGGGACGTCCAGTTCCTCCGCCGCGCTGTCCGCGTAGGTACGGGGGGCGGGCGTGACCGGCGGGACGACCGGGATCTCGGCCACCGGCTCGGGCGCGGACTCCGTCTCCTCCTTCGGCTTCACGCTGCCGAGCGAACCGAAGGACGGACGGCTGGGCTCGGCCGGCCGGGCGGGGGCGGGCTCCTCGCGGCGGGGCGCGGAGGAGGTGGAGGCCGAGCCGAGGACGTTGTCCCGGCGGGCCGGCGGCTGGCCGCCGTCGAAGCCGGCCGCGATCACGGTGACCCGGACCTCGTCGCCGAGGGCGTCGTCGATGACCGCGCCGAAGATGATGTTGGCCTCGGGGTGGGCGGCCTCGCTGACCAGCTGGGCCGCCTCGTTGATCTCGAACAGGCCGAGGTCGGAGCCACCGGAGATGGAGAGCAGCACGCCCCGGGCGCCGTCGATGGACGCCTCCAGCAGCGGCGAGGAGATCGCCATCTCGGCCGCCGCCACCGCGCGGTCGTCGCCGCGGGCCGAGCCGATGCCCATCAGGGCCGAACCGGCCTCGGACATGACCGACTTGACGTCGGCGAAGTCGAGGTTGATCAGGCCGGGGGTGGTGATGAGGTCGGTGATGCCCTGGACACCGGAGAGCAGGACCTGGTCGGCGGACTTGAAGGCGTCCAGGACCGAGACCTGGCGGTCCGAGATGGACAGCAGCCGGTCGTTGGGGATGACGATGAGGGTGTCGACCTCTTCGCGGAGTTCGGCGATGCCGTCCTCCGCCTGGTTGGCGCGACGCCGGCCCTCGAAGGTGAACGGGCGCGTGACCACGCCGATGGTGAGGGCGCCGAGCGAGCGCGCGATGTTGGCCACGACGGGCGCGCCGCCGGTGCCGGTGCCGCCGCCTTCTCCGGCCGTCACGAAGACCATGTCGGCCCCCTTGAGGACCTCCTCGATCTCCTCGCGGTGGTCCTCGGCGGCCTTGCGGCCGACGGCCGGGTTGGCTCCGGCGCCGAGTCCGCGGGTGAGTTCGCGGCCGACGTCGAGCTTGACGTCGGCGTCGCTCATCAACAGCGCTTGCGCGTCGGTGTTGATGGCGATGAACTCGACGCCCTTGAGACCGACCTCGATCATCCGGTTGATGGCATTGACACCACCGCCGCCGACACCGATGACCTTGATGACTGCGAGGTAGTTCTGCGGTGCTGCCACGTCGAAGGCCTCTCGCCTCGAATTACGTTGTCGCCGCCGTGCGGTGCCCCGCACGTGGACGACAGATGCCGAATGGGACGGTCCGTAGCGCCGACCCGAACCCTAACGTTGAAGTTTAGGGTTACCAGTGTGTCTGTTCCCTGGAGTCTTCTGAACAGGACACTAAGTCGACAAGTGGCGCCCGTTCAACGAACACGCCGAACCTCCCGTTTTTCTTTTCACCCTATGTGATCAGCCATAGCAGTGCCCAACCAGGGTGCTGGCCTGCGCTGATGTGCGTCAACTCCCTGATGACGCAGGGGCGGTGGGGACGCTGACATCGAAGTACCGCGCGCCGGGAACTGCTTTCATGAGAGCTGTGAGGGTCCGTGCCTTGGCGCGGCCGTTCTCGCCGCTGCCCCATGCCACCGTGCGGCCACCCCTCAACTCCAGCGAGATTGCGTCGAAGGAGCGGACCCGGACGGTCCGGGTGTCCCGTGCCACGGCGGCGGGCAGGGCGCCGGCGACCCGGACCGCCTCGCGCACCAGCCGGTCGGTGCCGAAGCGCCGGAAGGCGGCCGCGCCCGAACCGGTGCGGGCGACGGACAGTTCCAGCATCGGGACGCCGATCGGCGCGCGCGGGACCGTGGCGAACCGGACACCTTCGTCGTCTACCTCGACGAAATCGGCGCCCTTGCGGATCAGCAGGGCAGGAGTGCGCTCGGTCACCTTCAGGCCGATGCCGTGCGGCCAGGCCCGGACCACGTCGACGGTGTGGATCCGCGGCAGCTTCCGGCGGAACCGGGCTTCGAGGGCATCGGTGTCGATGGAGACCATCGGCGCCCCGACGGGCACGGCCGCCGCCTCGCGCACCTGCGCAGGGGTCAGTACGAGCGTGCCCGAGACCGAGACGCGCTCGACGCGCAGCCAGTGGGAGCCGTACAACGCCCAAGCGCCACCGGCTCCGAGGAGCAGCAGGATCACGGCCAGGGCGACGATCGCGAGGAGGCGCCGTCTTGCGCGTCTGCGGGCGGGCGGCGGGCCGGACGACTCCTGCTGGCGTTCACCGCGCTCGGCGGTCGTCGGTCCGGCCACGCTCACTGCCCTTTCGTCATACGGTCCTAACGGCGCGAGGCGATCGCCTCGTACACCATGCCGACGAGGAGTTCGTCGGCGTCCCGGCGGCCGAACTCGCTTGCCGAGCGGGACATCTCGTACAGCCGGTGCGGGTCGGCGAGCACGGGCAGCACGTTCTGCTGCACCCACTCGGGCGTCAGCTCCGCGTCGTCGACGAGGAGTCCACCACCGGCCTTGACCACCGGCTGGGCGTTCAGCCGCTGCTCGCCGTTGCCGATGGGCAGCGGGACGTAGGCGGCCGGGAGCCCGACGGCGGAGAGTTCGGCGACGGTCATCGCGCCCGCGCGGCAGAGCATCAGGTCGGCCGCGGCGTACGCGAGGTCCATCCGGTCCAGGTAACTTACCGGGATGTAGGGGGGCATCCCCGGCATCTGCTGCACGTGCGGCAGTTCGTTCTTCGGTCCGACCGCGTGCAGGATCTGGATTCCGGCCTGCTGCAGCCACGGGGCGACCTGCTGGACCACCTCGTTGAGGCGGCGGGCGCCCTGGGAACCGCCGGAGACCAGCAGCGTGGGCAGGTTGGGGTCGAGCCCGAAGCGGGCGCGGGCCTCCGGGCGGGCGGCGGCCCGGTCCAGAGTGGCGATGGAGCGGCGCAGCGGGATGCCGATGTAGCGGGCGTCACGCAGCTTGCTGTCCGGGGTGGAGACGGCGACCCGTGCCGCGTACCGGGAGCCGATCTTGTTGGCCAGGCCCGGGCGGGCGTTGGCCTCGTGGATCACGATCGGCACCCCGAGGCGCTTGGCCGCCAGGTAGGCGGGCAGCGCGACGTAACCGCCGAAGCCGGCGACCGCGTCCGCCTTGGTGCGCTCCAGGATCTGCTCGGCGGCCTTGATGGTGCCGCGCAGCCGGCCCGGAACGGTGATCAGCTCGGGGGTGGGCCTGCGCGGCAGCGGCACCGCCGGAATCAGCGCCAGCTCGTAGCCGCGCTCGGGCACGAGCCGGGTCTCCAGACCGCGCTCCGTGCCCAGGGCCGTGATCCCCACGCTCGGGTCCTGCCTGCGCAGGGCGTCCGCGAGGGCGAGCGCGGGCTCGATGTGGCCGGCGGTCCCCCCACCGGCGAGTACGACATGCACCGAAATTCACCGCTCTCCGGACGAACGCGCCGCCGAGGCACGCCGTCTCATCGTGTTCCATCTCCGAGGCCCCCGCTCGGCACCGGGACCTCCCGCCCGCTTTCTACCAAAGCGAGGTTGCCGCACCGCAAGGGCCGCCCGCACAGCGGGCTCGTCGCGCGCGAAGGCGATGAGCAGCCCGATGGCGAACATGGTCGGCAGCAGCGCGGACCCTCCGTAGGAGAACAGCGGGAGGGGGACGCCGGCGATCGGCAGCAGGCCGAGCACCGCACCGATGTTGATCACCGCCTGGGCGGTGATCCAGGTGGTCACACCTCCCGCGGCATACCTCACGAAGGGGTCCTCCGTGCGTCCGGCCACGCGGATACCCGCATAGCCTAGAGCCGCGAACAGGGCGAGCACCGACAGTGTCCCCGCCAGGCCCAGTTCCTCGCCGGTGACGGCGAAGATGAAGTCGGTGTGGGCTTCTGGGAGTTGGCCCCATTTTTCCACACTCGCGCCGAGGCCGGAGCCGAAGAGTCCGCCGGAGGCGAGAGCGTAGATGCCGTGCACCGCCTGCCAGCAGTCGGCGACCCCGGACTTCGGCTCGGTGGCGCCGATGCAGGCGAGGCGGGCCATCCGGTTCGGGCTGGTCTTGATCAGGACCACACCGATCAGCGCGGCGACCGACAGTACCCCGGCGAACAGCCTGGTCGGCGCGCCCGCGAGCCACAGCAGGCCGAACAGGATCGCTGTGAGAATGATCGCGGTGCCCATGTCGCCGCCGAGCATGATCAGCCCGAGCAGCATGAAGGCGACCGGTACCAGCGGCACCAGCATGTGCTTCCACTGGGCGAGCAGCTTCCTCTCCTGCTTGCGGGCGATCAGGTCCGCGCCCCACAGCACCAGGGCCAGCTTGCCGAACTCGCTGGGCTGGATCTGGAAGGAGCCGCCGAGGGAGATCCAGTTCTGGTTGCCGTTGACCGCCATCCCTATCCCGGGCACCTGCACCAGGACCATCAGGAAGACGGCGCCGGCCAGGATCGGGTAGGCCAGCGCCCGGTGCAGCCTGACCGGCATCCGGGATGCGGCGAACAGCAGCGCACCGCCGATGAGCGCGGCGAGGGCCTGCTTGCGGAAGAAGTACGACCCGGGCAGCGAGAGCTGCAGCGCGGTGATCTGGGAGGCCGAGTAGACCATCACCAGGCCGAGCACGGTGATCAGTACGCTGCCGCCGACGATCAGGTAGTACGCGGTCAGCGGGCGGTCCCAGGCCCGCCGCGCGCGCAGACCGAGCCGCTGGAAGGGGTTCTCTCGCGGCAGGCGTGGGGTGGGAGGCCGTTTGACGGCCCGCTGGACCGGAGGACGACCTGTACGGCTACCGGGCATGACCGGCTCCTCCCGACCTCAGCCACATTCGAGTCACCCGTTCCTCCAAGGGTCCCGAAGCACCCTATGTGGCCGAGACCCGCCGTCAGGCGCCTGCTCCGAGTTCGCGGACCGCCGCCGCGAACGCGTCACCGCGCTGGTTGTAGTTGGTGAACATGTCCATGGAGGCGCAGGCCGGGGCCAGCAGCACCGTGTCGCCGGGCTGAGCGAGCCGCTTCGCTTCCGACACCGCCTGGAGCATCGCCCCAGTGTCGGTCCGGTCGAGGTCGACCACGGGTACTTCCGGGGCGTGTCGCGCCAGGGCCTCGCGGATGAGCGCCCGGTCGGCACCGATCAGCACGGCACCGCGAAGCCGCCCGGCCGACCTGGCGACCAGTTCGTCGAAGGTCGCGCCCTTCGCCAGGCCACCCGCAATCCATACGATCGGTTCATATGATGCCAACGATGCTTCAGCGGCGTGGGTGTTGGTCGCCTTGGAGTCGTCGATGTACGCGACCCCGTCGATGTCGGCGACGTGCGCGATGCGGTGCGCGTCGGGGCGGAAGGCCCTGAGGCCGTCGCGTACGGCCGTGGCGGGCACCCCGTAGGCGCGGGCGAGGGCCGCCGCGGCAAGGGCGTTGGCGATGTTGTGCGGGGCCGGCGGGTTCACGTCGGTGACCTCGGCCAGCTCCTGGGCGTTCTTGTGCCGGTCCTCGACGAAGGCGCGGTCCACGAGGATGCCCTCGACGACGCCGAGTTGGGAGGGAGCGGGCGTACCGAGGGTGAATCCGACGGCCCGGCAGCCCTCTTCCACGTCGGCGCCGCGCACCAGCTCCTCGGTGCGCTTGTCGGCCACGTTGTAGACGCAGGCGACCTGATTGCCCGCGTAGACACGGCCCTTGTCGGCGGCGTAGGCCTCCATGGAGCCGTGCCAGTCGAGGTGGTCCGGGGCGAGGTTCAGCACGACGGCCGAGTGGGCGCGCAGCGAGGGCGCCCAGTGGAGCTGGTAGCTGGACAGCTCCACGGCGAGTACGTCGAGATCGCGGTACTCCTGCTCGCCGAGGACGGCGTCCAGCAGGGAGACGCCGATGTTGCCGACGGCGGCCGTGCGCAGGCCCGCCGCCGTCAGGATGGAGGCGAGCATCTGCACGGTCGTGGTCTTGCCGTTGGTGCCCGTCACGGCCAGCCAGGGGGCCGCGCCGGGTCCCCTGAGCCGCCAGGCCAGCTCCACGTCGCCCCAGACGGGCACACCCGCCTCACCCGCCGCCAGGAACAGCGGCTTGTCCGGCTGCCAGCCGGGCGCGGTGACGATCAGCTCGGTGCCCTCGGGCAGGGTGGCCCCGTCGCCGAGGCGCACGGTGACGCCGAGCGCCCGGAGCTCCTCGGCCTGCTCACGCGCGCGTGCGTCGTCGCCGTCGTTGACGACCGTGACGATCGCCCCGCGCGCGTGCAGGGCCTTGGCCGCCGGCACACCGGAGACGCCGAGCCCGGCGACGGTGACGTGGCGGCCCCGGAAGTCGAAGGGCTCCGAGCTGGAGGTCACTTGTCCGCTGCCCATCCCGCGTAGAAGAGGCCCAGTCCGACGATCACACAGATTCCCTGGATGATCCAGAAGCGGACCACCACCAGGACCTCGGACCAGCCCTTGAGTTCGAAGTGGTGCTGGAGTGGTGCCATCCGGAAGACCCGCCTGCCGGTGAGCCGGAACGAGCCGACCTGGATGACGACCGACATGGTGATGAGGACGAACAGACCGCCCATGATGGCCACCAGCAGCTCCGTGCGGGAGAGGATGGCCAGGCCGGTGAGGACACCGCCGAGGGCGAGCGAACCGGTGTCGCCCATGAAGATCTTGGCGGGCGAGGTGTTCCACCACAGGAAGCCGAGGCAGGCTCCCATCAGCGCGGAGGCGACCACGGCGAGGTCCAGCGGGTCGCGCACCTCGTAGCAGGCGCCCGGGTTGGTCAGGGTGCCCGCGTTGGCGCAGGACTCCTGGAACTGCCAGACGCCGATGAAGGTGTAGGCGCCGAAGACGAGGACGGAGGCGCCGGTGGCCAGACCGTCCAGACCATCGGTCAGGTTCACGCCGTTCGACATCGCGAGGATCATGAACAGCGCCCAGACGACGAACAGCACCGGGCCGATCGACCAGCCGAAGTCGGTGATGAACGACAGCTTCGTGGACGCAGGGGTGTTGCCGCGCGCGTCGGAGAACATCAGGGACAGCACCGCGAAGGCGATGCCGACGATCAGCTGGCCGGCCATCTTCGCCTTGGCGCGCAGGCCCAGCGAGCGCCGCTTGACGATCTTGATGTAGTCGTCGAGGAAGCCGACCAGGCCCATGCCGGCCATCAGGCCGAGGACCAGCAGGCCGGAGTAGGTCGGGGGGTAGCCGGTGATGAGCTTGCTCAGGAAGTACGCCGCGATCGTCGCCAGGATGAAGGCGATACCACCCATGGTCGGCGTACCGCGCTTGCTGGCGTGCTCGCGCGGGCCGTCGTCACGGATGTACTGGCCGTAGCCCTTGCGGGCGAGAAGCTTGATCAGCAGCGGGGTGCCGACCAGCGTCAGGAAGAGGCCAATGACTCCTGAGAACAGGATCTGCTTCATCATCGGGCGGCAACCTCACCCTCGGCACCGGTCTCGACGAGCGCCTGGGCAACGCTCTCGAGCCCCACCGAACGGGACGCCTTCACGAGCACGACGTCCCCCGGGCGCAACTCGCTGCGCAACAGGTCGATCGCCGCCTGTGCGTCGGACACGTGCACCGACTCCTCACCCCACGAACCCTCGTTATATGCGCCCAGTTGCAGCCAGGAGGCCTCAATCCCCCCGACCGCGACGAGCTTGCTGACGTTGAGCCGGACGGCGAGCCGTCCGACGGCGTCGTGCTCGGCGAGCGCCTCGTCCCCCAGCTCGGCCATCTTGCCGAGCACCGCCCACGTGCGGCGCCCCTTGCCCATCGCCGCGAGCGCCTTGAGGGCGGCCCGCGTGGACTCGGGGTTGGCGTTGTAGGCGTCGTTGACGATGGTCACGCCGTCCGGGCGCTCGGTGACCTCCATGCGCCAGCGGGAGAGGGAGCCCGCCTCGGAGAGCGCGGTGGCGATCTCTTCCGCGGACATGCCCAGCTCATGGGCGACGGCGGCCGCGGCGAGCGCGTTCGACACGTGGTGCTCACCGTACAGGCGCATGGTCACATCGCTTGCACCGGAGGGTGTGTGAAGTCTGAAGGCGGGCTGTCCGGTGTCCGTGAGTCGCACGTTCTCGGCGCGTACGTCCGCTTCGGCCGACTCTCCGAAAAGGACCACCTTCGCCTTGGTACGGGAGGCCATGGCGCGGACCAGCGGGTCGTCGGCGTTGAGGACGGCCGTCCCGTCCTCGGGCAGGGCCTCCACCAGTTCGCCCTTGGCCTGGGCGATCTGCTCGCGACCGCCGAACTCTCCGATGTGGGCGGTGCCGACGTTCAGGACGAGTCCGACCTTCGGCGGGGTGAGGCCGGTGAGGTAGCGGATGTGGCCGATGCCGCGGGCGCCCATCTCCAGCACGAGGAACTTCGTCTCCTCGGTGGCGGCCAGGGCGGTCAGCGGCAGCCCGATCTCGTTGTTGAGCGAGCCGGGGGTGTAGATGGTCGGCGCCGCGCGCTGGAGCACCTGCGCGATGAGGTCCTTGGTGCTGGTCTTGCCGGCCGAGCCGGTCAGGGCGACGAGGGTCGCGCCGAGCCGGCGCACGACGTGCCGGGCGAGGGCGCCGAGGGCGGTCTGCACGTCCTCGACCACGATCGCGGGCACGCCGACCGGGCGGGACGCCAGTACGGCGACCGCTCCCGCCTCGACGACCTGCGGTGCGTAGGTGTGGCCGTCCACGCGCTCACCGACGAAGGCGGCGAACAGGCTGCCGGGCACCACCTCACGGGAGTCCCGGACGACCGGTCCCGTGACCTGGACGGACGGATCCGGTATGTCGTGCGTCTGCCCGCCGACGACTGCTGCGATCTCGGCGAGGGAGAGGGCGATCACAAGTTCATCCCTGGGTCTTCTGGATAGCTTCGCGAAGCACCTGGCGGTCGTCGAAGGGACGGATCACGCCGGCGATGTCCTGGCCCTGCTCATGACCCTTGCCCGCGACCAGCACGGTGTCACCGGCCTGGGCACGGCCCACGGCGGCGGCGATGGCGGCGGCCCGCTCCTCGAAGAGGAGCACCTCGCCGCGTTCGTGCGCGGGCACGGAGGCCGCGCCCTGGAGCATGGTCGCGAGGATCGCGAGGGGGTCCTCGGAACGGGGGTTGTCCGATGTCAGTACGGCCGTGTCGGAGAGCCGGGCCGCGGCGGCGCCCATCGCGGCGCGCTTGGTCCGGTCGCGGTCACCGCCGCAGCCGAGGACGATGTGCAGGCGCCCCTTGGTCACCTTGCGCAGCGCCTTGAGCACCGACTCGACCGCGTCGGTCTTGTGGGCGTAGTCGACGACCGCCAGGTAGGGCTGCCCGGCGTCGATGCGCTCCAGCCGTCCGGGCACGCCCGGTACGGCGGCGATGCCGTCGGCGGCGGCCTGCGGGTCGAGGCCGGCCGCGGCGAGGGCGACCACGGCGGCGAGGGTGTTCGCCACGTTGAAGGGGCCGGCCAGCGGCGACCTGGCGTGCACGCGCTCGCCGTTCGGGCCGAGGACGGTGAACGTCGAGTCCATGGGACCGACCTGGACGTCCTCGGCGCGCCAGTCGGCGTCGGGGTGGCCCTCGGCGGAGAAGGTGACGACCGGCACGCTCGCCTCGGCGGCGAGCCGGCGGCCGTACTCGTCGTCGGCGTTGACCACGCCGAGCCTGCTGCGCTCCGGCGTGAACAGCTGCGCCTTGGCCCGGAAGTAGTCCTCCATGTCGGAGTGGAACTCCATGTGCTCCGGGCTCAGGTTCGTGAAGACGGCGATGTCGAAGACGCAGCCGTCGACCCGGCCGAGGACCAGGGCGTGGCTGGAGACCTCCATGGCGACCGCCTCGACACCGCGTTCGCGCATGACGGCGAACAGGGCCTGCAGGTCGGTGGCCTCGGGGGTGGTGCGCTCGGACTTGATGCGCTCCTCGCCGATGCGCATCTCCACCGTGCCGACCAGGCCGGTGGAGCGTGCCGTCTTCAGGCCGCCCTCGACGAGGTAGGCGGTGGTGGTCTTGCCGGAGGTGCCGGTGATGCCGATCTGGAGCAGGTCGCGGCCGGGCCGGCCGTAGATGGTCGCCGCGAGTTCACCCATCACCGCGCGCGGGGCGTCCACGACCAGGACGGGCAGGCCGGTCGCGGCGGCGCGCTCGGCGCCCGCCGGATCGGTGAGCACGGCGGTCGCGCCGAGGCTCGCGGCCTGGGTGACGAAGTCGGCGCCGTGCAGGCGGGCGCCCGGCAGGGCGGCGTACAGGTCACCGGGGCGGACGGCGCGCGAGTCGTGGGTGATCCCCGTGATCGCTGCGGAGCCGGCCGGAGCCGCGGCACCCAGCTGATCGGCCAGTTCCGCGAGGGGTGTGGCGGAGACCTGGGCCGGTCGCGGCGGTCCCGGATATGTCACGGAAGCGCCCTTCTGGGTGGTTTGGGACTGATCAGCGTGTGGCACGGCGGTGAGCGTACCGGGCGCACCCGCTCCGGGGCGAAGCGAGGGGTTGGCGGCGCCGTGGTTCCCGGGGTCCGGGGTGATCGTTGTCACGAGTTCGTCCTGGGGGTCTTGCCGCTGTGCTGAGCGGTGCTGATCAGGGCTTGTAGGTCACGGGCAGGTTGGCGGCCTTCGCCCCGGTGGGTGGGACCTGAAGGGTCTTCAGGGCGAACTCCATCACCTGCTTGTAGATCGGGCCGCAGATCTGACCGCCGAAGTAGCTGCCGGAGGTCGCGTTCTGGATGGCGCAGTAGACGGTGATGCGGGGGTTGTCCGCGGGGGCGAAGCCGGCGAACGACGAGGTGTAGCCGCGGTACCTGCCGGTGGCCGGATCCACACGGTTGGCCGTGCCGGTCTTGCCCGCGACCCGGTACCCCGGGATCCGTGCCTTGATGCCGGTGCCCTGCTCGTCGTCCACGACGGACTCCAGCATCTGGGCCACCGCCTTGGCGGTCTTCGCGCTGACGACGCGCCTTTCCTCGGGTTTCGGAGCCGGGGCGAAGCGCCCGTCCGCGCCCTTGGCGCCGCGCACCAGCGACGGCTCGACCCGGACCCCGCCGTTGGCGATGGTCGAGTACACGGAGGCCGCCTGCATGGCGTTGATGGAGAAGCCCTGGCCGAACGGGATCGTGTACTGCTGCGAGGTGGACCATTTCTGCGGCGGCGCGAGGATGCCGCGGGTCTCGCCGGGGAAGCCGAGGCCGGTGTAGCCGCCGATGCCGAACCTGCGCAGGTACGAGTAGAGGACCTTGTTGGCCGCCGGCTGCGTCTTGCCGAGTTCGCCGGTGGCCAGGATGGTGCCGATGTTGCTGGACTTGGCGAGCACGCCGTTGAGCGTGAGGTACCAGGTGGCGTGGTCGATGTCGTCCTGGAAAAGCCGGTCGCCCCGGTGCAGCCGGTTGGGTACGACGACGCGGGTGAGCGGGGTGGCCACCTTCTGCTCCAGCACGGCCGCCATGGACATCACCTTCGCCGTGGAGCCGGGCTCGTAGGCGTCCTGGAGGGCCGCGTTGCCCATGGCGTCGCCGTCGGCCTTCGACAGGTCGTTCGGATCGAAGCCGGGCGAGTTGGCCATGGCCAGGATCTGGCCGGTGCGGGTGTCCTGGACGACGACGTAGCCGCGGTCCGCCCTGGACTTCCTCACCTGCTCGCTGATCGCGTTCTGCGCGGCCCACTGGATGTCGCGGTCGATGGTGAGTTCGATGTCCGAGCCGGGCACGGCGGGTGTCTCCGTGGAGCCCGCCGTCGGCACCTGCCGGCCGCCGGACTGGGCGTAGCGGACCTTGCCGTCCTTGCCGGCGAGCTGCTTGTCCAGCGCCTGCTCGATGCCGCCGCCGCCCTGGCCGTCGGCGTTGACCCAGCCCAGTATTCCGGCGGCGAGGTCGCCGTTGGGGTACACGCGCTGGCTGCTGGGGTCGGCGAAGACACCGGAGAGGACGTTGACGGTGGTGTGGTCCGTCTCGGACTTCTTGGTGAGCGCGCTCTTGAGGTCCTTGATCTGCTTCCAGACCTGCGGGGTCTGCCGGTTGGCGAGACGCGCGTAGCGGGAGTTCCTGTTCTCCGGCCGGAGCTTCTTGACCAGGGCGGCCTGGTCCTGGCCGAGGATCGGCGCGAGCAGCGCGGCGGCCTGCTCGGGGCCGTTGGCGATCTTCAGCTGCTTGGCGCTGAACATCGTCGGGTCGGCCGTGATGTCGTACGCGTCCTCGCTGATCGCGAGGGCCACGCCGTTGCGGTCGGTGATCCCGCCGCGCGCGGCGGCCAGCGTGTGCACCACGTAGCGGTTCTGCTCCGCCCGTGCCGCGTAGGCGCTCGCGTCGACGGCCTGGACCTGCAGCAGCCGCACGACGAAGGCGAGGAGCACCAGGGTCAGGGCGAGGCTGACCAGGCGCAGCCGGGGCCGGGGGCTGCCGAGCCGCAGGGGGCGCGGGGGCATGGGCCGGGCGCCGGCCGGGCGGCGGGCGGGCCGGGCGCCGGGCCCGGGCTGCCGCCGGACGGCACCGCGCGGCCGGGGAGGCTTCGCAGGGCCGGGTACCCGGCGGCGCGGCGGTTCCCTGTCGGACACTTCCGTCACCTGCCGGGGGTCGGGGTGGAGGCTGGCTGGAGGGTGGTGAGGGCCGGGGCGGGCGGCGCGGCCGGGGCGGCCGCGGGGCTGCCCTGGGGCGGGGCGGGCGCCGCGCCGGGACCCGGGACGGCTGCCGGGCCCGGGACCCCTGCGGGGCCGGCGGCCGGGGGCAGGGCCTCGGGGGCGACCGGAGCGGTGAGGGCGGCCGCCTCCTCGGGAGCGGCGGCGCTGGGAACGCCCATGACCCTGCCGTCGGGGCCGAGGAAGGCCGGGTCGCCGCCGGGGACCATACCGAGGGCGCGGGCACGGCGCTGCAGGGCGTCGGGGGCCGAGTAGGCGTCGATGTCCCGCTGGAGGGCCTGTTCCTGGTCGGTGAGGCTCTTGGTCCGCTTCTGCAGGTCGGCGAGTTTGAACGAGCCCTCGCTCAGCGCCGAGTTCAGCACCAGCAGCCCGATCAGGCCACCGCCCAGGAGGAGGACGACGAGCAGGACGAAGGGAGTGCGGGCCGCCTTGGCGCGGCCGGCCGGGAAGAGCCGGGCGAGCTGGGCCGCCCTCCCCCTCAGCGCGGGTTTCGCCTTCGGCTTGGGCTCGCGTTTCGCTTTCGCCTTGGATTCGCCCGTCCTGCCCAGTTCGGGATTCCTACTCACCACTCCCCCAGTGAGTTGGGGAAACCAATCGACCCGTCTCACTCACTCGGCGTCCTCCCTGATGCGTTCGGCACCCCGCAACCGGGCCGGTGCGGCCCGGCGGTTCTCGGCGACCTCTTCCTCGGTGGGAAGTTCGGCACCACGGGTGAGCAGCTTGAGTCTCGGCTGGTAGCGCTCGGGCACGACCGGCAGTCCGGGCGGCGCCGTGGACGTGGCTCCGGCCGCGAACACCTGCTTGACCAGGCGGTCCTCGAGCGAGTGGTACGACAGCACGGCCACGCGTCCGCCGACGGCGAGTGCCCTGACGGCGGCGGGGATCGCCCGCTCCAGGACGGACAGTTCGCCGTTGACCTCGATGCGCAGCGCCTGGAAGGTGCGCTTGGCCGGGTTGCCACCGGTGCGCTTGGCGGCCTGCGGCAGCGCGTCCCGGATCAGCTCCACGAGCCGGGCGCTGTTGTCGAACGGCTCCTTCTCCCGCTCGCGGACGATCGCGGAGACGATCCGCTTGGCCTGCTTCTCCTCGCCGTACGCGCGCAGGATGCGCACGAGTTCCCCGGCGGGGTAGGTGTTGAGGACCTCGGCGGCGCTGATGCCGGTCGTCTGGTCCATGCGCATGTCCAGGGGGGCGTCCTGGGCGTAGGCGAAGCCGCGTCCGGCCTCGTCGAGCTGCATGGAGGAGACGCCGAGGTCGAACAGCACGCCCTGCACGCGCGGGATGCCGAGCCGGGCGAGGACGTCGGGCAGCTCGTCGTAGACGGCGTGCACCAGGGTGGCGCGGTCCTGGTGGGCCGCCAGCCGCTCGCCGGACAGGCGCAGCGCCTCCTTGTCCCGGTCGAGGCCGATCAGCCGCGCCTCGGGGAACCGGCTCAGCAGTGCTTCGCTGTGGCCGCCGAGGCCGAGGGTGCAGTCGACGACCACCGCTCCCGGCCGCTCCAGGGCGGGCGCCAGCAGGTCCAGGCACCGCTGGAGCATCACCGGGACGTGTCGACTCTGGCTCAAGGGGGCCTCTCAGTTCCGGCGGGCCGTACGCACCGCCGGGCCCCCGCCCGCTCGTGAACGAAGGGCCTGCCGGCGCCGGAAGCGTCAGCCGACCGGGAGCGGGGAGAAGGCCGAGTCGTGCGTACGCGCCGCGCACGCGGGGAGACGGCCCGGACGGGTGCCGGGGCCTCCAGGGGTTTCACCAGCAGGAAGAGCCACGCCTCCCGCTTCGCGTCACTTTAGTCCACCCTGTCTCGCGGTCAATCAACCGGCCTGCGCGTCGCGCGGCCCCGCAGGGCCGGAGCCGCGATTCGGTCGATTCACCCGTCCGGCCCCCATTCGCCCCCCGTGTGGGGTACCTCACAACAACCCGCGATGACGTTCTTTGTCCGCTCTCACAGCAGGCCGGGGTGTCACGTGACCAGTAACGTCGTCGGCATGACGACTTCTGCGGCAGTACCCACTGGATCCGAAGACGCCATAGCGTCCGGCGGCACTGTGACGGACCGTCTCGTGGAGGCGAACCGGCGTTACACCGAGGCCTTCACCGACCCCGGCATGGACGCCCGTCCGGTCCTCCATGTGGCCGTCGTCGCCTGTATGGACGCCCGGCTGGACCTGCACAAGGCGCTCGGCCTCCAGCTCGGCGACTGCCACACGATCCGCAACGCCGGCGGTGTGGTCACCGACGACGTCATCCGCTCCCTGACCATCAGCCAGCGCAAGCTCGGCACGCGCAGCGTCGTGCTCATCCACCACACCGGCTGCGGTCTCGAGGCCCTCACCGAGGACTTCCGCACCGACCTGGAGATGGAGGTCGGCCAGCGTCCGGCGTGGGCGGTGGAGTCCTTCCGGGACGTCGACCAGGACGTGCGGCAGTCCATGCAGCGGGTGCGCACCTCGCCGTTCCTGCTGCACACCGACGACGTGCGCGGCTTCGTCTTCGACGTGCGCACCGGTCTGCTGCGCGAGGTCGACCCGGCCTGACCGGCGCGCCGGTCGGCACTCCCGAGCGGAACCGCCCTCGCCGTATCGGAAGTCCGGTCGGAAAAGACGTAAGGCCGACATCGTGCGGGCAGTTGTCCACAGGCGAGTGACACGAATCGGTAACGGCAGCAAGAATGCGGGGAGTGGCGTCACGCGGAACTGCTTCCGTGTGATGCCCGTGTTTCGGGGTGGGCCGGTTTGCATCGCAGAGCGTCGGCCCGGAAAGAACGGGCCGAGGAGGGCCGGGTGACGACCTATGACGATCGAGCGAGCCTCACTGAACTGACCGCCACGGTGGAACGGGTGCGCGGTTCGGTGGAGGGCGTGATCGAGGGGAAGCCCGAGGTCGTCCGACTCGCGCTGACCGTGCTGCTCGCCGAGGGCCATCTGCTGATCGAGGACGTCCCCGGCGTGGGCAAGACGATGCTCGCCAAGGCGCTGGCACGGTCCATCGACTGCTCGGTGCGGCGCATCCAGTTCACGCCGGACCTGCTGCCCTCGGACATCACGGGTGTGTCCATCTGGGACCAGCAGCGCAGGGACTTCGAGTTCAAGCCGGGCGCCATCTTCGCGCAGATCGTGATCGGCGACGAGATCAACCGCGCCTCGCCCAAGACCCAGTCCGCGCTGCTGGAGTCCATGGAGGAGCGGCAGGTCACCATCGACGGGCAGACCTACGAACTGCCCAGCCCCTTCATGGTGGTGGCCACGCAGAACCCGGTCGAGATGGAGGGCACCTACCCGCTGCCCGAGGCCCAGCGCGACCGCTTCATGGCCCGGGTCTCCGTGGGCTATCCGAGCGTCGACGCCGAGCTGCAGATGCTCGACGTGCACGGCGGTGCCAGCCCGCTGGAGGACCTGCAGCCGGTGGCCCACGCGCACGAGATCGTGAAGCTCGTCGAGGCCGTGCGCGGCGTGCACGTCTCCGAGGCGGTCCGCCGGTATGTGGTCGAGCTGGTCGCGGCCACACGCAGTCACCCCGACCTCAGACTCGGCGCCTCGCCGCGCGCGACGCTGCATCTGCTGCGCGCGGCGAAGGCGTCCGCGGCCCTCGCCGGCCGGGAGTACGCACTCCCGGACGACGTCCAGGCGCTGGCCGTCGCGGTCCTCGCCCACCGCCTGCTGCCCACCGCCCAGGCCCAGCTCAACCGCCGCACCGCCGAGCAGGTGGTGCTGGAGATCCTGCAGCACACCGCGGTGCCCTCGGCGCCAGGCCGGCCGAGCGGCTTCGGCGGGCTCGGCCGGAGCGTGCCGGCCTATCCCCAGCAGCCTCCGCGGGGACTGTGATGAGCGCCGGGGGGACGGGGCTGCCGGAGGCCGACCGCGGGGAGGCGGGCGGCGTCCGTACCGCCCTGGCGGGGCTGACCACCCGCGGCCGTTCCTTCCTGGCGGCCGGCATCGCCGCCGCGATCTGCGCGTACGTACTGGGCCAGAGCGACCTGCTGCGGGTCGGTCTGCTGCTGGCCGCGCTGCCGCTGATCTGCGCGACGGTGCTGTACCGCACGCGCTACCGGGTGGCCGCCGGCCGCCGGCTCGCCCCCGCGCGCGTGCCGGCCGGCAGCGAGGCCCGGGTGCACCTGCGCGTCGACAACGTCTCCCGGCTGCCCACGGGCCTGCTGATGCTCCAGGACCGTGTGCCGTACGTCCTCGGGCCGCGGCCCAGGTTCGTGCTGGACCGGGTGGAGCCGGGTGGCCGCCGCGAGGTGTCCTACCGGGTCCGCTCCGACCTGCGCGGCCGCTATCCGCTGGGCCCGCTGCAGCTGCGGCTGACCGACCCGTTCGGGATGTGCGAACTGTCCCGGTCCTTCTCGACGCACGACACGCTGACCGTGATCCCGCGCGTGGACCCGCTGACCCCGGTCCGGTTCGGCGGCGAGGCCAGGGGGTACGGCGACGGGCGGCAGCGCTCGCTGGCCCTCGCCGGCGAGGACGACGTGATCCCGCGCGGGTACCGCTACGGCGACGACCTGCGCCGGGTGCACTGGCGCTCCACCGCGCGCTACGGCGAGCTGATGGTGCGCCGCGAGGAGCAGCCCCGGCGCTCCCGCTGCACCGTGCTGCTGGACACCCGGGGCGGCGCCTACGAGGGCGCCGGTCCCGACTCGGCCTTCGAGTGGGCCGTCTCGGGCACCGCTTCGGTCCTGGTGCACATGCTCGAACGCGGTTTCACCGTCCGCCTGCTGACGGACGCCGGCAGCTCGGTGCCCGGCGAGGGCGCCGACGGGTTCGCGGGCGCCGGGCAGGAGACCGCGGACGCGGCCGGCCTGATGATGGACACCCTCGCGGTGATCGACCACTCCGACGGCACGGGCCTGTCCCGGGCGTACGACGTGCTGCGCGGTGGCAATGAGGGGCTGCTGGTCGCCTTCCTCGGCGACCTGGACGAGGAACAGGCGGCGACGGTCGCCAAGATGAGCCGGCGCAGCGGCGGTGCCGTCGCCTTCGTGCTCGACCCCGACACCTGGGTGCGAGAGCCGACGGACGTGCCGCGGCCGGGCGACCGGCACGCCGAGCGGTTGCGCCTGCTGCGCGAGTCGGGCTGGACGGCGCTGAGCGTGCCGCGCGGCGCCTCGCTCGACGGACTGTGGCGGCAGGCGGACCGGGAGCGGTCGGGCCTGGCCGTCGCGAGCGGGGAGGCACTGGGATGAGCGGGCGGGCACGACTTGCCCTGTGTGCCGCCGCGGCCACGCTGATGGCCTCCTGCGCGCTGCTGCCCGTGGTGGCCGAGCCGACCTGGCTGCTGCAGCTGGTCCCGCTGGTGGCGGTGCAGACCGGGGTGGGTGCGGCGGCCCGGCGGGTGCCGCTGGGCCGGCCGCTGACGGTGGCGGTGCAGGCGCTGGTCACCCTCATGCTGCTGACCCTGGTCTTCGCCCGGGAGCACGCGCTCATCGGGCTGATTCCCGGTCCGGACACCTTCCGGTACCTCGCCGATCTGTTCCGGCAGGGCTCGGACGACGTCGGCCAGTACGCGATACCGGCGCCGCTCACCGACGGCATCAAGCTGATGCTGATCGGCGGCGTGCTGCTGATCGGCCTGCTGGTGGACACGCTCGCGGTGACCTTCCGCAGCGCGGCCCCGGCCGGCCTGCCGCTGCTCGCGCTGTACTCCGTGGCGGCGGGGCTGTCCGACGGCGGAGCCGACTGGCTGTGGTTCCTGGTGGCGGCGGCCGGCTACCTGATGCTGCTCCTCGCGGAGGGCCGGGACCGGATCGCCCAGTGGGGCCGCGTCTTCGGCGGCGCGCCCCGCTCCCCGGGCGACCCGGAGCCCGGCGCCGCCGCCCCGGTGCGGACCGGACGCCGGATCGGCGCGGTCGCGCTGGGGGTGGCCCTGGTGGTGCCGCTGGCCCTGCCCGCGATGCAGGGCGGCCTGCTGGACCGCGCCGGCACGGGCGTGGGGGCGGGCAGCGGCCATGGAGGCGGGGGCTCCTCGGTCAATCTGCTGGTGTCGCTGCGTGACAACCTGAACACCGACGACGACCGCCAGCTGCTGTCCCTGCGGACCAGCACGGACGACGTCTCCGACCTGTACCTGCGGATCATCTCCCTGGACGACTTCGACGGCACCACCTGGAAACCGGCCCAGCGGCACATCGTCGGGGTGCCGGACGAGTTCCCCACGCCCGCCGGCCTGAGCGAGGACGTCAAACGCGGCACGATCAGCACGACGGTCAGGGCAGCGGACTGGTACGCCCAGGACTGGCTGCCGATGCCGTATCCGCCGAGCGGCGTGAAGATCAGCGGCCGGTGGCGCTACGAGCCCGTCGGGATGACCCTCGTCGGCGACCACGGCCAGGACACGCGCGGCAAGTCGTACCAGGTGACCAGCCTGGATCTGCGGCCGACCGCGGCGCAGCTGGCCTCCGCGCCGGAGCCGCCGGCGAGCCTGAAGCGCGAGTACACGCAGGTGCCGTCCTCGCTGCCGAAGGTGGTGGCCCGCACCGCCGAGGAGATCACCTCGGGCGCGACGAGCCACTACGACCAGGCCGTCAAGCTCCAGGACTACTTCACCGTCACCGGCGGTTTCCGGTACGACACCCAGGTGCAGGTCGGCCGTGGCCCGAACGCGATCGCCAACTTCCTCGAGGAGAAGGAGGGTTTCTGCATCCACTTCTCCTTCGCCATGGCGGCGATGGCCCGTACCCTCGGCATCCCGGCCCGGGTCGCGGTGGGCTTCGCGCCCGGCACCCCGCAGGGTGACGGCACGCTCGCGGTGAACCAGAAGGACGCGCACGCCTGGCCCGAGCTGTACTTCGAGGGCGTGGGCTGGACCCGTTTCGAGCCGACCCCCACCCGTGGCACCACGCCGTCGTACACCCAGCCGGACACGCCCGGCACCTCGCGTCCGGACCAGGCTCTGCCGTCCAAGAACGCGTCCTCGGCACCTTCGGCGGCGGCCTCACCGAGCGAGAGCTGCGCGGGCCGGCTGCGTGAACTGCAGGCCTGCGACAGCCCGTCGGCGGCGGCGGCCCCGTACGGCGGGGACGACCGGCCGTTCCCCTGGTGGGGGCTGCTGACCGGGCTGGCCGTGCTGGTGCTGCTGGCCCTCGTCCTGGCACCGCTGCTGTGGCGGCAGCGGGTGCGATCGCTGCGGCTGGGCGCCCATCCGCGGGACCCGGACGGCGCGGCGGCGCACACCCTGGCCGTCTGGCAGGAGCTGACGGACAGTGCGTGGGACTACGGCATCGCACCGGAGGATGCGCTGACCCCGCGCAGGGCGGCCGACCGGATCGTCCGGCTGGGGCACCTGGATCCGGTGGCCGGGGCCGCGGTGCACCGGGTGGCGGACGCGGTCGAGCAGGTGCTGTACGCGCCTGTGCCGCGGCCGTCCGCGGGGGCGGCACAGGATGTGCGCCGGGTCGCCGACGCGCTGCGCGCCTCGGTCGGCACCAGGACCCGGCTGCGGGCGCGGTTCCTGCCCCGCTCGGCCGCGCGGGTGCTCTGGGCGGCGGCTGCCCGCTGGACGGACCTCAGAACCCGGGCGGCGGCGGCCCGTCCGACGCTGCGCCGGCCGTCGGGACAGCGCGGCTAGTCCCACGGCGGGCGCCCGCTACCTGCGGCGCGGAGGTTCTGCGGCGCGGGGACCCTGCGCGCGGGGGCCTGCGGCGCAGGGGTTTGCGGGCCCGAGGGTTTGCGGGAGCAGGGATTTGCGGGCACAAGGGTCCCGCAGCGCGGGGGCTCGCGGGCGCGGGGGGTTTGCGGGCGCGATGGCTTTGCGGCGAGGAGGTCTGCGGGGGCGGGGACTGTGCGGGCGCGATGGTCCTGCGGCGGGGAGGTCTGCCGGGGCAGGGAATGTGCGGGCGCGATGGTCCTGCGGCGGGGAGGTCTGCCGGGGCAGGGAATGTGCGGGCGCGATGGTCCTGCGGCGGGGAGGTTTGCGGGGGCAGGGGTTTTCGGGCGCGGGGCGGAGTCCCGGGTGGGCGGCCGGCCGGTTCCGCCTGTTCATGCGTGAGGGGTGACCACCGGGCGGTGGTCACCCCTCACGCGTATGTCGCTGTTGCCGGGCCGGGAGAGCACGCGGTGCGCCGGTCGACGGCAGGTCGTCCGCCGGCGGCGGACCGCGGCGCGCTCAGCGACCCTGCTCGTCCCGGCGGCGCTGCCAGCGCTGCTCGATCCGGTCCATCACGGAGCGCTTCGGCCGTGCCTGGTGGCCGGCGGCGGCCGCGGGCTGCTCACCCGGCTTCGGGGCCTTCCGCCAGCCGGTGACGGCGAGTACGGCACAGCCCAGCATGACGAGGAAACCCACCACACTGACCCAGATCAGCTGCGCGACCATTCCGGCCATGAGGAGTGCGATACCCACGAGGAAGCCTGCGACCGCCTGGTAGACCCGCCGCCGGGTGTACGTACGCAGCCCGCTTCCCTCGAGCGCCGACGCGAACTTGGGATCTTCGGCGTACAGCGCTCGCTCCATCTGCTCGAGCATGCGCTGCTCGTGCTCCGAGAGCGGCACGGAGTCCTCCTCATCGTGCAGTCGCCGGGGCGACCCGGGGGGTCCCTTCAGGATAGGCAGGGAATCGCCCCCGTGAAACCCGCCCCTCTGCGCCAACAGCCAACCGGAACCCGACGTGGGCGACCCGGCTCGCTGAGGCTTCCATTCCCCGGCGGCCGACCCGTCATGCCGGGTGGTGCACCTCGATCATACGGCGCAAACCCCTCGTTCGGGGGGCTTGTGGCGTACTCCATCCGCCGTCGAGCCGCTGATCAGCGGCTCGCCCCGGTCGTGCGCTCAGGCTCCGGCGGCACCCGGCGTCTCACCGAGCACATGCAGCTGGGTGGCGACGGAGTGGAACGCGGGCAACTCGGCCGCCGCGGCCTCCAGCTCGAGCAGCGCGTCGAGGGCGCCGGGCTCGGTGTCCACCAGGACGCCGGGCACGAGGTCGGCGAAGACCCGGACGCCGTGCACCGCGCCGACCCGCAGGCCCGCGCCCTCGACCAGCGCGGTGAGCTGCTCGGCGGTGAAACGGCGGGGCATCGGGTCGCCGGTGCCCCAGCGGCCGTCGGGGTCCCGGAGGGCCTGCCCGGCCTCCTTGAAGTGGCCGGCGAGGGCGCGGGCGAGCACGGCGCCGCCGAGGCCGGCGGCGAGCAGGCTGAGGACACCGTCGGGGCGCAGCGCGGCCACGGCGTTGCGCAGGCCTTCGGCCGGGTCGTCCACGTACTCCAGCACGCCGTGGCACAGCACGGCGTCGTAGCCGCCGCGCTCGACCACGTCGAACAGGCCGTGGGCGTCGCCCTGTACGCCCTTGACCCGGTCGGCGACGCCGGCCTCGGCGGCGCGGCGCTCCAGCGCGAACAGCGCGTTCGGGCTGGGGTCGACGACGGTGACGCGGTGGCCGAGGCGGGCGAGGGGCACGGCGAAGTTGCCGCTGCCGCCTCCGGTGTCGAGGACGTCCAGGGCCTCTCGTCCCGCGGCCTTGACCCGGCGGTCGAGGGCGTCCTGGAGGACCTCCCAGACCACGGCGGTCCGCAGGGAGGCGCGCGGGCGGGAGGGGTCGGAGCGCAGCGGCGTCGTCTGAGGGCGGTGGGGGGAGACGGGCGGGCGCATCGGGTCCGACACGGCAGTTGACTCCTCGGCGCGGCACCGCCTGTGGCCGGCGGCGTGAACGGGACACCTCCCCGGTCCGGGTGCGGGGGACGGGAAGGCTTCAGGCTCTTCCCACCCTATTGCCTCCGGCGCCGTACCCGGTCACCGCGGCGGCGGTGGACCGGGTCCGTCTCGTACGGCGGACGAACCGGTGGTCAGCCCGTGTCCGGAAGGCCGCCGGGCGTCCCGCCGCCGTCCCGTTCGCCACCTTCCTGACGGGGCTGGGGCAGGATCGGCTGCAGGACGAGCATCCGCTCCACGATGCGGATGAACATCGCCACGTCGCGCATGAGGTCGTCGGCGTCCCGCTGCCGGGCGGCGTCCCGGATGCCGGCCTCGGCGCGGGCCCGGCGGGCGGCGCCGGAGGCGAACAGGGCGCTCCATTCGGTCAGCTCCGGGGCGATCTCGGGCAGTACCTCCCAGGCGCTGCGGATCCGGGCCCGGCGGCGCGGGGAGGTCTCGGGGCGGCCCCGGGCGGCGAGGACGGCGGCCGCGGTGCGCAGGGCGGCGAGGTGGGCCGTCGCATAGCGCTCGTTCGGCGTGCTCAGGACGGTGGCCTCGTCCAGGGCGGAGCGGGCCTGGGCGAGCAGGTCGAGGGCGGCGGGCGGAGCCGTGGCCCGGCGGAGCACGGGGTGCACGTCGCTCGCCGGGCCGGTCAGTGAGGGGGCAGGGCCGGTGGCGCGGTGCCGACGGGCGGCGGCTGCGGACGAGTTGGCCATGACGAACCTCCTGTCGTCTGGTGACGGCACGGGTGCCGTATGTGCCCATCGTGCGGTATGGCACTGACAATCCGTTCTGACCTGGGCCTTTGCTTCGATCGACCGTTCGGGCGTATTTTTGTACTGACCAGTCAGTTCAAATTCGTCAGGCAGGGGGGCTCGTGGACGGCGTCGACGTCACGGCCGAAGGCCTCGGACTCGAAGGGCCTCGGGGGTGGGCCTTCCGCGGCATCACCTTCGATGCGGAGCCGGGCTCGCTGATCGCGATCGAGGGACCGTCCGGCTCCGGCCGTACGTGCCTGCTGCTCGCGCTCATGGGACGCATGAAGCCCACCGAAGGAGTGGCCGCGGTGGGCGGGTTCAAACTTCCCCGGCACATGGCGGCCGTGCGGCGGGTCGCCGCCGTGGCCAACGTGAGCGGGGTGACCGATCTGGAGCCGGCCCTGACCGTGGGCGAGCACCTGCGCGAACGGGCCCTGCTGCAGCGCAGGTTCGGCGATTCGCTGCGCGAGGTGCTGCGGCCCCGCCCGCAGCGCGCCCACGAGGAGCGGCTGCGGATCGACGCCGCTCTGGGCGCGGCCGGACTCGACCTGGAAACCCTTCCCAAGGGTTCCCGGACGGCCGTGCGGGACCTGGAGCGGCTCCAGGAGCTGCGGCTCTCCGTGGCCCTGGCCGTCATGGGCCGGCCCCGGCTGCTCGGTGTCGACGACATCGACGTGAAGCTCTCGGACGCCGAACGCGTCGAGGCCTGGGACCTGTTGCGGTCCCTCACACGCGCGGGGACGACGGCCGTGGCCGTGTGCCGCACCGCTCCCGAGGGCTGCGTGGCCGTGTCCACCGTCCGGCGCGCGGACACGACCGACCCGGCGGACGGCCCGAGCGAGCCGCAGGACGGCGAGCCGACGGACGACCGCGGCGAACCCGGGAACGGCGAACCGACGGCCGGCGGCCCGGGCAGCGACGGCGGCGAGCCGAAGGAGGATGCCCGTGATGCGCTCACCGAGGCTGGCCGCGCTTGAGCTGAGGCGTTTCGGGCGGGGGACGCTGCCGCGCGCCGCCCTGGTCGCGCTGCTCGTGCTGCCCCTGCTCTACGGCGCCCTGTACCTGTGGTCGTTCTGGGACCCCTACGGCCGGCTGGACCGCATCCCGGTGGCCCTGGTGAACGACGACAAGGGGGCGACGGCGGCCGGGAAGAAGGTCACCGCCGGCGACGACATCGTCGACGGGCTGCGCGACAGCCGGACCTTCGAGTGGCACGAGGTGAGCGACGAAGAGGCCCGCAAGGGCGTCGAGGACGGCACGTACTACCTGTCGCTGACCATGCCGGCCGACTTCAGCGGGCGGATCGCGTCCAGCTCGGGCGACTCCCCCGAGACCGGCGCCCTCCAGGTGCGCACCAACGACGCGAACAACTACATCGTCGGGCAGATCTCCCGCACGGTCTTCAACGAGGTGCGCTCGGCCGCTTCCACGAAGGCCTCCCGGACGTTCCTGGACAAGATCTTCGTGTCCTTCTCCGACATCCACGACAAGACCACCACGGCCGCCAGGGGTGCCGACAAGCTGAACACCGGCATCGGCAAGGCGGAGAAGGGCTCCAAGGACCTCGCCGACGGGCTGAAGGACGCCAAGGGCGGCAGCGGCAGGCTGGCCAAGGGGATCGCCAAGCTCGACAAGGGCGCCGGAGACCTGCAGGACGGCTCCCGGCAGGTCGCCGACGGAACCCAGACGCTCGCCGACCGGGTCAACGGCGTCTACGCCGACGCGGGTCCGTTCCTGAAGAGCAACGAGAAGACCATCGGGGACACCGCCGGGCTGGTCGCCGACTCGGCCGAGGCGGTCGCGGACAACCTCGACGTCCTGGTGGAGCACGCGCCGGGCGCCGCCAGGGCGGCCCACGCCTCCTCCGCCGTCCTGGACGGGATCTACGAGGCGCGCTGCGAGACCGCGCCCCTCCCCGACCCGGCCTGCCCGGAACTGAAGCGCGCCAAGAAGGCCGCCGCCGAGGTGGCCACCGTCGCCGACGACCTCAACACCCTCATCGCGGACCAGAACGGCGACCTGAAGACGATGCGGGACAACCTGGGCACCTTGCGCAAGCAGGCCGAGGCCCTCCAGAAGCGCGCCCCCCACCTCGCCGAGGACACCGCCGACGCCGTCAAGAAGATCAACAAGCTGAACGCCGGCGCGCACAAGGTCGCCACGGGCGCCGAGAAGCTGCACACCGGGCTCGGCACCGCCCACACCGGCGCGGACGAGCTGGACAAGGGCATCGGCACCGCCGAGTCCGGCGCCCGGACCCTGAACGGCGGCCTGTACAAGCTGTCCGACGGCTCGGGGAAGCTGGCCGGCGGACTGCACGACGGCGCGAAGAAGATCCCGGACTACGGCCAGCGGGACCGCGACCGGCGTACCGGCGTGATGGCCGACCCGGTCCGGCTGGCCTCCCACGATCTGCACCACGCGCCGAACTACGGCACCGGCTTCGCCCCCTACTTCATCCCGCTGTCCCTGTGGGTGGGCGCGATGGTGGCCTACATGCTGATCTCGCCGCTCAACCGGCGTGCCCTAGCGGCCGGTTCGTCCGCCTGGCGGATCGCGTTCGCCGGCTGGCTGCCGGTGGTCGCGGTGGGCGCGGCGCAGGTGGCCGCGCTGATGGCCGTACTGCACTGGGCGGTCGGTCTGCAGATGCTGCACGCGGCCGGCACGATCGGATTCCTGTGTCTGGTCACGGCCTGTTTCGCGGCGCTCGTGCAGTGGCTCAACGCCCGCTTCGGGGCGGCCGGCCGGATCCTGGTCCTCGCCCTGCTGATGCTCCAGCTGACCTCCGCGGGCGGCACCTATCCCGTGCAGACCAGTCCGGGCTTCTTCGGGGCGATCCACCCGTTCCTGCCGATGAGCTACATCGTGGAGGCGCTGCGCCGGCTGATCACCGGCGGCGGGCTCGGGCCGGTCTGGCAGGCGTGCGCGGTGCTCGGGGCGTTCACCCTGGGCGCCCTGGCGCTGACCGCCCTCACGGCCCGGCGGCGTCAGGTGTGGACGCCGTCCCGGCTGCACCCGGAGCTGACCCTGTGATCGCCGGGGAGCCCCGGCACGCGCGCGCACCTGTGAGAATCGGGGCCATGGAACGCAGCAACGCCAGGTCCGGCGGCAGCACGCGCCGCGAGGCCACCCGGCAGAAGCTCTACGAAGCGGCCGTCACACTCATCGCCGAACAGGGCTTCTCCGCCACCACGGTGGACGAGATCGCCGATCGGGCCGGGGTCGCGAAGGGCACGGTCTACTACAACTTCGCGAGCAAGTCGGTCCTCTTCGAGGAGTTGCTGCGGCACGGCGTGGGCCTGCTCACCGCCTCCTTGAGGGAGGCGGCGGAGCTGACGGCACGCTCGGGTGGCGGCAAGGTGGACGCGCTGGACGCGATGATCCGCGCGGGACTGGTCTTCATCGACCGCTACCCGGCCTTCACCCAGCTGTACGTGGCCGAGCTGTGGCGCACCAACCGGGCCTGGCAGTCCACCTTGATGGTGGTCCGGCAGGAGGCAGTCGCGGTGGTCGAGGGGGTGCTGCGCGAGGGCGTGGCCACCGGTGAGTTCAGCGACGAGATCGACGTGCAGCTGACGGCGGCCGCGCTGGTCGGCATGGTGCTGGTGGCGGCGCTGGACTGGAAGGCGTTCCAGCCGGAGCGCTCGCTGGACGACGTCCACGCGGCCCTGTCCCGGCTGCTGCAGGGCCGGGTCAGCGGCAGGGTCTAGACGCCCCTCGGGTGTCCCCGCGCAAGGACGCGCAAGGACGCCCGTCGCGCGCCGCGTGCCCCGTCCCGCCGATTGCCCGGGTACCCCGCGCGTGGGCACGCGTCCGCCCAGCCGTGCGGGCACGCGTCGGCCCCCCGGTGCGGGCACGCGTGCGCGTGGGCACGGCGTTCGCCCGCCGTGTGGGCACGCGCCGGGTACCCCCGCGCACGGGTGCGCGAAGAGGCGCCGGTCCGCTGCCGGACCGGCGCCTTCCCGTCCCCCGTGACTCCCCCGTACCTTCTTCCCGCACTCCCCCGTACGGGCTTCGTGCGGACCCCCGTGGTGGTCTTCCCCGGGACCCCCTGTTCTCGCTTCCGCCGACGCATCGGCGGAAGGAGCGTCCGGCGGGCGGCACCGTTCCGCCGCCCCGTGCCGGCGGTGCCGGGCCGCGCCCCGGCCGTGGCTCCACTCTCTCGCGCCCGGGGGCCCGGCCCCATCCGCGCGCGTACTCATCCTGGCGTCTAGGTACGGGTACTCAGCCGTCCGCGCGGGGCCGGGACTGCGGACCGCGCACTGACTACGATCGCGTGCGTGTCCGTACTCCCTCTCGTCTTCACCAGCGGCTGGGCCAGCGGCATCAACGCCTACGCGGTGGTGCTGCTGCTCGGCCTGTTCGGCGTGACCGGGGTGAGCGACGACATCCCGCAGACGCTGCAACGGCCCGAGGTGCTCATCGTCGCGGGTGCGCTGTTCCTGTGCGAGGCGGTCGCCGACAAGATCCCCTACGTCGACTCGGCGTGGGACTCCGTGCACACGCTGGTCCGGCCGCTCGCGGGTGCCTGGGTGGGCGCGCTGCTGGCCGGCCAGAGCGGCTCGCTCTCCGATGTGGCGGCCGGGCTGCTCGGTGGTTCGACGGCGCTGGCCAGCCACACGGTCAAGGCCGGGACGCGGATGGCGGTCAACACCTCGCCCGAGCCGTTCAGCAACTTCGCGCTGAGCATCGCCGAGGATCTCGGAGTGGGCGCCGTCGTGGCGTTCGCGATGTTCCACCCGGTGGCGGCGGCGGTCATCGCGGGCGTCCTGCTGGCCGGCGGGCTGCTGGCACTGGTGTTCCTCGTCTCGCGCATCCGGCGCTTCCTGCGCCGCAGGGCCCAGCGGCGGGAGGAGCGGCGCCTGGCGTCGCGAGGGTCCTGACCTGTGCCGACAGCGCCCGGCGACCGGGTTGTCGGTGGCGGTCGATAGAGTCGCGGGCATGGCACGGATTGCGGTGATCGGCGCTGGGATGGGCGCGATGGCGGCTGCCGCCCGGCTGGCCGTCGCGGGCCACCGGGTGGTGGTGTACGAGCGCACGGAGACGTACGGCGGCGCGGTGCGCCGCTTCGAGCGGGACGGGTTCGCCTTCGACACCGGTCCGGGGCTGCTGACGCTGCCCGCCGTGTACCGCGACCTGTTCCTCAAGACCGGCAAGGAGCCGCTGGAGGACTGCGTCGAGCTGGTCCAGGTCGACCCGGCCGCGCGCCATGTGTTCGCGGACGGCACCGAGGTCGTCCTGCCGAACGCCTCGCGCGCGGGGGTGGTCGCGGCCCTGGACGAGGCGCTGGGCGCCGGGGCGGGCGAGCGCTGGGGCGACTTCCTGGTGCGGGCCCGCGAGACCTGGGACCGCACCCGCCGTCCGCTGCTGGAGGAACCGCTGTGGCCCAACTGGCAGGTGCTGCTGGACAGGGAGCCCTATCCGGGGGTGCCGTACAAGCGGCGGCTGCGCACCCGGCGCGCGATCAAGCTGTTCGAGATCGGCAGATGGGAACTGCGCGACCCCCGGCTGGCACAGCTGCTGGACGGCTACGCGCTCGCGTACGGCGTCGACCCCGGGATCGTCCCGGCGAGCGCGGCCGTGCTGCCGTACATGGAGCACGCCTTCGGCACCTGGTACGTGCGCGGTGGCATCCGGGAGCTGGCGCGCGCGGTGTACGAGCGCTGCCTGAAGCGGCGGGTCGAGTTCGTCTTCGGCGCCGAGGTGACCCGGATCCTGGAGAAGGACGGCCGGGCGGCCGGGGTGGAGCTGGCCGACGGCACGGTGGGAGAGGCGGACTTCGTCGTCGGCGCGGGGCCCTGGCGGCTCGGCGGCCTGGTCCCGGGCAGAGAGCTGTACGGCGCGCAGGACGTGCCCCCGGACCCCGAGGACCAGTACCCCGGCCGGGTGGTGGTGTGTCTGGCGCTGCGTGGCGCCCGGGAGCCCGGCGCGGTGCATCGCACGGTGGTGCACTCGGCCGACGGCGACGGCGACCTGGACCTGTTCCGGCACGGGGTGCTGCCCGACCTGCCGACGGCCGTCGTGGACCGGCCGGACGACCCGGCCCTGCGGCCCGGCGGTGAGCACGAGTCCGTGGTGCTGACGGCGACGGTCCCCTCGGCGACGGAGTACGACTGGGCCGCGCCGGGCGCCGCCGACGCCTTCGCGGACCGGCTGGTCGCCGCCGCCGAGCGGGCCGTGCCGGGATTGCGCGAGCGGGTGCTGTGGCGCGAGGTCCGCACGCCTGTGGACACCGAGCGGGAGACGGGCGCCACGGGCGGCGCGGTTCCGCCGCCGGCGCTGGCCGCGCCGGAAGGCGTGCTGCACCCGGCCAACACCACCGCCCTCCCGGGTCTGTTCACCGCCGGCGGCTGGTCCCATCCCGGCGGCGGACTGCCGCACGCGGGCATGTCGGGGGCGCTGGCGGCCGGACTGATCGTGGAGGGGCCGGAGTTCCGCGGCTCGCAGTGATCCGTCGCCGGGGCCCGCCGCGGAAGCGGTAAGGCTCATCGCCTCCGGCGCCTCGGCGGCACGGCTCGTCGCACCCCGCGCCCCCGAAGCGGTACGGCTCGTGGATTCCGATTCCGATTCCGTTTTTGATACCGCGGAAGCGGTGCGATTCGTCGCACCCCGCGCCCCCGAAGCGGTACGGCTCGTCGCGCCCCGCGCCTCGAGGGCGGCGCGGCTCGTCGTGCCCCGTGCCTCAGAAGCGGTACTGCTCGTCGTACCCCGCGCCGGGCTGCGGCTGTTGCTCGCCCGTCTGGTACGGGTACGGCTGCTCCTGCGGGAGTTCGCCGCCGTAGCTCTCGTCGGTGCGCTGCTGCGGCACCCACACCCCGCCGGCCGGGGTCCCGCCGTAGCCGCCGGTGGCGTACGGGTCCTGGGTGTAGCCCTGCTGGCCGAACTGCTGCTGCCCGTAGCCGGTGTCGCCGGTGTCGTACGGGGTGCCGCCGTAGGCCTGGGTGCCGATGTACGGGTCGGAATAATTGGCGTAGGCCTGCTGGCCGCCGGTGTCGTAGCCGTAGCCCTGCTGGCCGTAGCCGGAGTAGTCGTAGGCGTAGGTCTGGTCGGCGCTCTGGGGCTGGGCGGCGCTCGCGGGCGCGGCGGTGTCGCCGTAGACGCCGTAGGACCCGGTGTCGTCGGGGAGGGGCTGGGGCGCGTAGACGGAGGTGGCCTCGGCGCCGGGCTCCCCGGCGGCGCGGGCCGGGGTGAAGACGTCGTCGCGGTCGTAGTCGTCGTAGTCCGGGCGCTCAGGGTCGTAGCCGGCGTCACCGTGGTCGGCGCTCTCCGCGGTTCGGGGGGCGAGGACGTCCTGCGCCGGCTCCTGGCGCTCCGTCCTGCCACGGCGGCGCTTGCTGCCGCCGCCCGTCTCGCCGTCGGGACGCTTGACCGCCCAGCCCGCGGCGAAGCCGCGGCGGAACGACAGCGTGACGTAGGTCTGCCCGGTCGCGAAGGCGATCGCACCCAGCCCGATCACGATGACGGACGGCATCAGCACGCCGAGCACGACGCCCAGGAAGCCGACGAACGCGAGCAGCCGCCAGCGCAGCCGCGCCTTGTACTGCAGCAGCACCTCGCCGAGCAACCACAGTGCGACGACGCCGAATGCGATGTAGAGGACCGTCCAGCCCATGTACGCCCCTCTCCCAGTGGCCGCTACGCAGTGTGTCGTACCGCGAGGTGACCGGTCTAGGCCCGCGGGGGATGGTGCAGGCCCAGGTTCTCGTAGATTTCCAGGGTCGCCGTGGAGTTGTTGAGCGTGATGAAGTGCAGTCCGGGTACTCCCTCGGCCAGCAGCCGCGCACAGAACTCGGTGGCGAACTCGATACCGATGGAGCGTACCGCCGCCGGATCGTCCTTGGCTGTGAGGATCCGCTCTTTCAGGGCGTCCGGGAAGATCGCGTTGCTGAGCTTCGGCAGCCGTTCCAGCATCTTCACGCTGGTGACCGGCAGGATCTCGGGGATGACCGGGGTGTCGCAGCCGGCCGCGGTCACCCGGTCCCGCAGCCGCAGATACGACTCGGGCTGGAAGAACATCTGTGTGATGGCGTAGTCGGCTCCCGCGCGGCACTTGTCCACGAAGCGGTTCACATCGGTGTCCCAGTCCGTGGAGCGCGGGTGCATCTCCGGGAACGCGGCCACGCCCACGCAGAAGTCGCCCGACTCCTTGATGAGTCGCACGAGTTCGGCCGCGTAGGTCAGTCCCCGGGGGTGCGCGACCCACTCGCCCATCGGGTCACCGGGCGGGTCGCCGCGCACGGCGAGCATGTTGCGGATACCGGCGTCCGCGTACTGGCCGATGATGTTGCGCAGTTCGGCGATGGAGTGGTCGACCGCGGTGAGGTGGGCGACCGGGGTGAGGGTGGTGTCGGCGACGATCTGCTGGGTCTCCTTGACCGTGCCCGCGCGGGTCGAGCCGCCGGCGCCGTAGGTCACGGAGACGAAGTCGGGGGCGACCGCCTCGACCCGCCGGAGCGCGCTCCACAGGTTCCGCTCGCCCTTGGGGGTCTTCGGCGCCGAGAACTCGAACGAGTACGTCGCCTTGCCGGTGGCCAGGATGTCACGCACGGTGCGCGCGCGATCAGTCCTGGTGGATGCGGTTCCGAGGGCCATACCCGCAGGTTAGCCACGGGTGGACGGTCCCCCAACCGGACGCCGGACATTTGGCCGATTTGTCGCTTTCTTGTCCAGCAGGTGGACGGAAGCCGTCGTCGCCCCGTGGCCACACGGCGGTCGGCGGGCGGCGCATGGTGGGCGGCGGCCGGCGCATGGTGGGCGGCGGACCGTGGGCGGCGCTCCCGGAACCGCTACCGCCGGCGGGCCGCCCGCAGCCGCTTGGCGAACTCCGCCGCCGCGGCGCCCGGGTCGTCCGCCTCGGTGATCGCGCGGACCACGACCACCCGGCGGGCGCCGGCGTCCAGCACCTCGTCCAGATTGCCCAGGTCGATGCCGCCGATGGCGAACCAGGGGCGGTCGGTGCCGAGAGCGGCCGTGCTGCGGACCAGGTCCAGGCCGGGCGCCGGCCGGCCGGGCTTGGTGGGGGTCGGCCAGCACGGGCCGGTGCAGAAGTAGTCCACGCCCTCCTGGACGGCGGCCGCTGCGGCCTCCTCCTCGGCGTGCGTGGAGCGGCCGATCAGGACGCCGTCGCCGAGAAGCGCGCGGGCCGCCGGGACGGGCAGGTCTCCCTGGCCGAGATGCAGCACGTCGGCACCGGCGGCGTGGGCGACGTCCGCCCGGTCGTTGACCGCGAGGAGCTTGCCGTGCCGGGCGCACGCCTCGGCGAAGACCCGGAGGTGCTCCAGCTCCTCGGCGGCCTCCATGCCCTTGTCGCGCAGCTGGACGATGTCGACACCGCCGGCCAGGACCGCGTCGAGGAACTCGGCGAGGTCGCCCTGGCGCGCACGGGCGTCCGTGCACAGGTACAGGCGGGCGTCGGCGAGCGCGGCGCGGGCGGTGTCGGACATGCGTGGGTCCCCCCATGGTCGGTGTGCCCGGTGGTGGCCGGTGGCGTGCGGGCTCGGTGCCGCACGCCACCTCCTGGCGCGGTTCGGCTCAGACGGCGAGCGCCTGGGCGCGGCGCTTCACCTCCGTGCCGCGATTCTCGCTCAGGGCCTCCGCGGGGGTGCCGGGCAGGGTCGGGTCCGGAGTGAAGAGCCATTCCAGCATCTCTTCGTCCGTGAAGCCGTCGTCCCGCAGGAGCGTCAGAGTCCCGGCGAGGCCCTTGACGACCTTGTCCCCGTCGATGAAGGCGGCGGGGATGTGCAGTGCCTTGTTCTCACCTCGGCGTACGGCGATGAGCTGGCCCTCCTTGACCAGCTGCCGCACACGCGTCACCTCGACGCCGAGCTGTTCGGCGATGTCGGGGACGGTGAGCCAGGCGGGGACGAGAGCATCGATCTTCGTGTCAATCTCGGTCACGGAATCTAGCCTGCCATCCCCCACCGACAGTCGGAAGTCAGGCAGGTCCACGTGAGCGCCCCGGGGGACGCCGCCGGGGGCTTTGCGAGGGTCCGCCGCGGCGGGTCACGGCGTGGCCGGCCGGTCCGCGGTGGCGTCCTTCAGGGGCCGGGCCGGGTCGCCGAGGGCCCCGGGGTCCATGTGGCGGCCCGCCTCGATCAGCCGTCGGCCCTGGGCCAGATCGCGCGGCCGGCCCACGGCCAGCAGGGCCACCAGCCGGTCCGCGCGCAGCCAGCACACCGTCCAGGCCGGACCCGTCGGATCACCGCGCCACACCAGGCGGTCGGCAGCCGCGTGATGGCCCGCGTACTGGACGAAGCGGCCGAACTGCTCGGACCAGAAGTACGGCACCGGGTCGTAGACCGCGGGCGTCTCGCCCAGGATGTTCGCGGCGACCGTGCGCGGACCCTGCAGGGCGTTGTCCCAGTGATGGACGAGCAGTCGTTCGCCGTAGCGCGCGGAGGGGAAGGAGGCGCAGTCGCCGACGGCGTACACGTCGGCCACTGTGGTGCGCAGGCGGGCGTCGGCGAAGACCTCGCCGTGCGCGCCCAGCTCGACGCCGGAGCCGGCCAGCCAGCCGGTGGCGGGACGGGCGCCGATGCCGACGACCACGGCGCCGGCGGGCAGCCGCGTGCCGTCGCTGAGCACCACCGCGCCGGGCTCGACGCGCTCCACGCGCGCCTGGGTGCGCAGTTCGGTGCCGCTGTCGGCGTACCAGGCGGCCATCGGCGTGGCCACCTCGGCGGGCAGGGCGCCGGCGAGCGGCCGGTCGGCGGCCTCGACGACGGTCACGGCGCAGCCCGCCTGCCGGGCCGCGGTGGCGAACTCGGCGCCGATCCAGCCGGCGCCGACGACCACGATGTCGTGCTGCCGCTCGAGCACGGGCCGCAGCCGCTCGGCGTCGTCCAGGGTGCGCAGCAGGTGCACGCCGGGCACGCCCTCGGTGCCCGGCAGGGTGATCGGCTCGGCGCCGGTGGCGAGGACCAGGACGTCGTAGGGCACCGGGCCCGCCTCGGTGTCCAGCTCGTGCTCGGCGGGGCGCACGCCCAGCACCTCGCAGCCGAGCCGCAGCTCGACGCCGAGTGCCTCGAAGTCCACGTCGAAGGCGGAGCCCTCGGCCTTGCCGAGCAGGACGGCCTTCGACAGCGGCGGCCGGTCGTAGGGCTGGTGCGGCTCCGCGCCGATGACGGTCACGGTGCCCGTGAAGCCCTGGTCCCGCAGGGCGACCGCGGTCTGCACCCCGGCCATGCCCGCGCCCACGACGACCACGCGCCGCTCCTCTGCCGGGCTCTCTTGCGCTGTCTGCTCGCTCACCCGGTCACCTTAGACACGTGACGGCGCGTCAGTCAGTGGGCGTGCTCGGTGACCTGCTCCACAACACTCGTACCGGCACCGGTCTGCGACTCCCACTCCCAGGTCTCCTCCAGCCGCACGCGGCCGTCGGGCAGCTCGGTCACCCTCGACACGCAGTGCCCCGAGGACGTCGTCCCGTCCGTCTTGAGCTGCACGTAACGGAAGTCCAGCCGGTCGCCCTCGCGCGTGCCGACCAGATGCCCGCGCGCGACGTCGCCGCCCGCGTAGTCGGCCCAGATCGCGCCGGCCTCCTCGTGGTACGAGAACCGGGTACGCGTACCCACCTGACCTGGGGCCTGATCCGCGACCGGGGCGAGGATCAGTCCGTCGAGCGAGCGGGCCATGACCGGGGCTCCCTTACGTGTGACGAGCGCTGCGGGCTAGGCTGGCCACGGTACAAGCACTCGCGGGAGCCCGGACGCACCGGGCTGAGAGGGAGGCTGGCGGCCTCCGACCGTACGAACCTGATCCGGGTCATGCCGGCGAAGGGAGGGGCTGGACGCCCATGTCCTCACGTACGTCCGACGTCCTCGTCATCGGGGGCGGAATCATCGGCCTGGTCACGGCCTGGCGTGCGGCGCAGCGGGGGCTCGCCACGGCCGTGGTCGACCCCGCGCCCGGCGGCGGGGCCGCCCAGGTCGCGGCCGGGATGCTGGCCGCGGTCACCGAGCTGCACTACGGCGAGGAGCGGCTGCTCGCCCTGAATCTGGAGTCGGCCCGCCGCTATCCGGACTTCGCCGCCGAGCTGGCCGACCTCACCGGCCACGACCTCGGCTACCGCCGCTGCGGCACCCTCGCGGTCGCGCTCGACGCCGACGACCGCGCCCACCTGCGGGAACTGCACGCGCTCCAGCAGCGCTCCGGCCTCGCGGCGGAGTGGCTGACGGGGCGGGAGTGCCGGCGCCTGGAGCCGATGCTGGCGCCGGGGGTGCGGGGTGGCCTGCGGGTCGACGGTGACCACCAGATCGATCCGCGGCGACTCACGGCGGCCCTGGTGACCGCGTGCGAGCGGGCCGGGGTGGTCTTCCACCGGGACTGGGCCGAGCGGCTCGACGTGGTGCGGGACCGGGCCGCCGGTGTCACCACGACGGACGGCACCGGGCTGCGCGCGGACCGGGTGGTACTCGCCGCGGGGAGCCTGAGCGGACGGCTCGCGGGGGTGCCGGAGGCGCTGCTGCCGCCGGTGCGGCCGGTGAAGGGGCAGGTGCTGCGGCTGACCGTGCCCGCCCGGTTCGCGCCCTTCCTGAGCCGCACCGTGCGGGCCGTGGTCCGCGGCAGCCATGTCTATCTGGTGCCTCGCGAGAACGGCGAGCTGGTCGTCGGTGCCACCAGCGAGGAGCTGGGCTGGGACACGACGGTCACGGCCGGCGGTGTGTACGAGCTGCTGCGCGACGCCCACGAGCTGGTGCCGGGCATCACCGAGCTGCCGCTCACCGAGACCCGCGCCGGACTGCGGCCCGGCTCCCCGGACAACGCGCCGCTGCTCGGGCCGTCCGGCCTGGACGGCCTGCTGCTGGCCACCGGGCACTACCGCAACGGGGTGCTGCTCACGCCGGTCACGGGGGACGTCATGGCGCACGCGCTGGTCACCGGTGATCTCCCCGAAGAAGCCCGCCCGTTCACGCCGAAGCGATTCGGCGCCGTCCTCTCGGAGCAGCCCGTATGACCCCCTCCGTCACCATCTCCGTGAACGGGGAGCGCCGGGACGTCGCCCCGGGCACCCCGCTCGACTCCCTCGTCGAAACGCTCACCGCGGCGCCCTCCGGGGTGGCGGCGGCCGTCAACGAGACCGTCGTCCCGCGCACCCGCTGGGCGGCCACCGCGCTCACCGAGGGTGACCGCGTCGAAGTCCTCACCGCCGTCCAAGGAGGCTGACCATGGCCGACGATCCCTTCGTTCTCGGCGGAGTGCCCTTCGGTTCCCGTCTGATCATGGGCACGGGCGGCGCGCCCAGCCTGGACGTGCTGGAGCGGGCGCTGCTCGCCTCCGGCACGGAACTGACGACGGTCGCGATGCGGAGGGTGGACCCCTCCGTGCACGGCTCCGTGCTCTCGGTGCTGGAGCGCCTCGGCATCCGGGTGCTGCCGAACACGGCGGGCTGTTTCACCGCCGGGGAGGCCGTGCTGACCGCCCGGCTGGCCCGGGAGGCGCTGGGCACGGACCTGATCAAGCTGGAGGTCATCGCCGACGAGCGGACCCTGCTGCCGGATCCGGTGGAACTGCTGGAGGCGGCGGAGACGCTGGTCGACGACGGGTTCACGGTGCTGCCCTACACGAACGACGACCCCGTCATCGCGCGCAGGCTGGAGGACGTGGGCTGCGCCGCGGTGATGCCGCTGGGCTCGCCGATCGGGTCCGGGCTCGGCATCCGCAATCCGCACAACTTCCAGCTGATCGTCGAGCAGGCGCGCGTGCCGGTGATCCTGGACGCGGGGGCCGGTACGGCGTCCGACGTGGCGCTCGCGATGGAGCTGGGGTGCGCCGGTGTGATGCTGGCCTCGGCCGTCACCCGGGCACAGGAGCCGGAGACCATGGCCGCGGCGATGAAGCACGCCGTGGAGGCGGGCCGGCTCGCCCGGCTGGCGGGGCGGATCCCGCGCCGTCATTTCGCCGAGGCCTCCTCCCCCACCGAGGGGCGCGCGCACCTGGACCCCGAGCGCCCCGCTTTCCGGCCGAGCCGGTAGCGCGACAGTCACAGCTCTGCTGCATTCCGTCCCCGGGAAAGCACGGGGGACGGGAGCACCGGCCGTCCCTCGTACACTCGCCTGCGTGGATACGACCCTTCAGGACCCCCTCGTCGGGCAGGTGCTCGACGGCCGATACCGCATCGACGCGCGGGTCGCGGCCGGCGGGATGGCCACGGTCTACCGGGCCCTGGACACCCGCCTGGACCGCGTTCTCGCGCTGAAGGTGATGCACCCGGCACTCGCGGGGGACGGGTCCTTCGTCGACCGGTTCATCCGTGAGGCGAAGTCCGTCGCCCGGCTCGACCACCCCAACGTGGTGCAGGTCTTCGACCAGGGCACCGACGGGTCGTACGTGTATCTGGCGATGGAGTACATCGCCGGCTGCACCCTGCGCGACGTGCTGCGCGAGCGGGGCGCGCTGCAGCCGCGGGCCGCGCTGGACATCCTGGAGCCGGTGCTGGCCGCGCTCGGCGCCGCCCACCGGGCCGGGTTCGTGCACCGGGACATGAAGCCGGAGAACGTCCTGATAGGGGACGACGGCCGGGTCAAGGTGGCCGACTTCGGGCTGGTGCGCTCGGTGGACACCGTGACCAGCACGACGGGTTCCGTGCTCGGGACGGTGTCGTACCTCGCGCCCGAGCAGATAGAGCGGGGGACCACCGATCCCCGCGTCGACGTGTACGCGTGCGGTGTCGTCCTCTACGAGATGCTGACGGGCGGGAAGCCGCACTCCGGTGACTCCCCCGCCCAGGTGCTGTACCGGCACATACACGAGGACGTGCCGCCGCCCTCGGCGCTCGTGCCCGGACTGCCGTTCGAGCTGGACGAGCTGGTCGCGTCGGCCACCGCGCGCAACCCCGACGTCCGCCCGCACGACGCCGTGGCACTGCTGGGCCAGGTCCGCGAGGCGCGCCGGGCGCTGACCGAGGAGCAGCTGGACGCGCTGCCGCCACAGGCGCTGACCGCGGAGCACGACAACGCCGAGGACCGGACGAGTGTGATCCCGCGGGCGCTGACGGTGCCCCGGCCGCTACCCGTCGGCGAGGACGCCGCGGCGGACGGCGTCCACCGCACCACCCGGCTGCAGTCCCCGCCCGTCCCCGGCCGGCGGCGCCCGGCGCGGCCCAGGCGGGCGACGGTGGCCGTGCTCGCGGCCGTGCTGCTGGCGCTCGGTGTGGGCGCCGGGGTCTGGTACATCAACTCCGGCCAGTTCACGAAGGTCCCGCCGCTGCTGACGAAGACGGAGGCGCAGGCGCGGGAGCGGCTGAGGTCGGCCGGGCTGGACGTGGGTGAGGTCAAGCGGTCGTACAACGACACCGTCGACCGCGGCACCGTCGTCAGCACCGACCCGGCGCCCGGCACCCGGATCCGGGACCACGACTCGGTCGCGCTGACCGTCTCGCTGGGCCCGGAGACGGTGAAGGTGCCGGATCTGCGAGGACGGTCGCTCGCCGGGGCGCGGGCGCGGCTGAAGTCGGCCGGGCTGGAGCCGGGGATGGTGACCCGGGAGTTCAGCGAGGACGTGGCCAGGGGGTCCGTGATCGCCACGGCACCGCGGGCCGGCACCGAGCGGCACGCCGGTTCGGCGATCGCCCTGACCGTCAGCAAGGGCAGCCCGATCGACGTTCCGGACGTCACCGGCGACGACCTGGACAGCGCGAAGCAGGAGCTGACGGACGCCGGGCTGAAGGTGCGGGTCGCCCCGCAGCGGATCGACTCCGAGTACGACAAGGGAGCGGTCGCGGCGCAGAGTCCGCGTGACGGCGGCCAGGCCGCGGAGGGCGACACGGTGACGCTGACGCTGTCCAAGGGCCCGGAGATGATCGAGGTGCCGGACGTGGTCGGCGACAGCGTGGACGACGCCCACGACGCCCTGGAGGGCGCCGGCTTCGAGGTGGACGAGGACCGCGGCCTGCTCGGGCTGTTCGGCGACACCGTGAAGAAGCAGTCGGTGGAGGGCGGCGACAAGGCGCCCAAGGGGTCGACGATCACGATCACCATCCGGTGACGACGATCACGATCACCCTCCCGGCGACCGGGGCCACCGTCACCGTCGGGTGACGACGGCCACCTGGGACCGTGGTCCGAGGGCTGTGGTCCAGGGAGCCGGGGTCCAGGAAGCCGGGGTCCAGGGGCCGGGGTCCGCGGGCCGTAGTCCAGGGGGCCGTGGTCCAGGGGACCGAGGGCCGGGGTCCTGGGGGCCGGGGTCCAGGGGGCGGGGGCCAGGGGACGGGGCGGGCGTGACACCCTGAACGGGTGAGTCCTGACCAGTCCCCCCTGCCCCGCAACCCCGTCGGCGGCCACGTCCCGGTGGCCGGCGGCCTGCACTCCGTGGGGCTGTCGTACGCCCGTGGACTGCGGGCGGAGACCGTGCAGGTCTTCGTCGCCAACCCGCGCGGCTGGGCGACGCCCGCCGGGAACCCGCGCCAGGACGAGGCGTTCCGCGCGGCGTGCGCCGAGGAGTCGATCCCGGCGTACGTGCACGCCCCCTATCTGATCAACTTCGGCTCGCACACCGAGGCGACCGTCGAGCGGTCCGTCGAGTCCCTGCGGCACTCGCTGCGGCGCGGACGCGAGATCGGTGCGCTGGGTGTGGTCGTGCACACCGGCAGCGCGACCGGCGGGCGGCCGCGGGAGGTCGCGCTGCGGCAGGTGCGCGAGCGTCTGCTGCCGCTGCTGGAGGAGCTGACCGAGGACGACGACCCGTTCCTGCTGCTGGAGTCGACCGCGGGGCAGGGCGCCTCGCTGTGCTCGCGCACCTGGGACTTCGGGCCGTACTTCGAGGCGCTGGACGCCCACCCGAAGCTGGGCGTGTGCCTGGACACCTGCCACATCTTCGCCGCCGGGCACGATCTGACCGGTCCGAACGGTATGCACCAGACCCTGGACCTGCTGGTGGACACGGTCGGTGCGGGCCGGCTGAAGCTGATCCACGCCAACGACTCCAAGGACGTCGTCGGGGCGCACAAGGACCGGCACGAGAACATCGGCGCGGGCCACATCGGCGAGGACCCGTTCCGCGCTCTGATGACGCATCCGGCGACGGCGGGCGTTCCGCTGATCATCGAGACGCCCGGCGGCAGCCAGGGGCACGCCGCGGACGTGGAGCGGCTGAAGAAACTCCGGGATCACTGAGTCGTTCCGGAATACCCCCCAGGGGTATACGGTTCCTGCTGTGGAGCAGGAACCGTCACTCGGCATGGGGGAACGCCATGGACCACTCGACCCACATCGGCCACGACCACGACCACCACGCACCGGCGCCCGGCGCCGACTGGGCGACCGCCGTCCGGGCCACGCTGCACTGCCTCACCGGCTGCGCCGTCGGCGAGGTGCTCGGCATGGTCGCCGGCACGGCGTTCGGGTGGGGCAATCTGCCGACCACGCTGCTGGCGGTCGCCCTGGCCTTCCTCTTCGGCTACTCCCTCACCCTGCGCGGGGTGCTGCGGGCCGGTGTCGGCTTCCGCACCGCCTTCCGCGTGGCGCTCGCCGCGGACACGCTGTCCATCGCCGTGATGGAGCTGATCGACAACGGCGTGATCCTGGTATGGCCGTCGGCGATGGACGCGACGCTCGGCGAGCCGCTGTTCTGGATCTCGCTGGCGCTCTCACTCGTGGTCGCCTTCGCGGTGACCACCCCGGTCAACAAGTGGACGATCGGGCGGGGCAGGGGACACGCGGTGGTGCACCGGTACCACCACTGAGCGGGCCGGGGGTCACAGCTCGGGGCCGTCCCCGGGCTCCTCCTGGTAGGAGTAGCGCTGTTCCTTCCAGGGGTCGCCGAGGTTGTGGTACCCGCGCTCCTCCCAGAAGCCACGGCGGTCGGCCGTCATGTACTCCACGCCACGGACCCACTTCGGGCCCTTCCAGGCGTACAGGTGGGGCACGATCAGGCGGACCGGGAAGCCGTGCTCGGCGGTGAGGAGTTCGCCGTCCTTGTGGGTGGCGAAGATCGTGCGGTCGGAGGCGAAGTCCGCCAGGCGCAGGTTCGAGCTGAAGCCGTACTCCGCCCAGACCATCACATGGGTGGCGTCCGGCGCCGGCGGGGCCAGGTCCAGGATCGCGCGGGCGGGGACGCCGCCCCACTCCGCACCGACCATGCTGAACTTGGTCACGCAGTGCAGATCGGCCACCACGGTGGCGTAGGGCAGGGCCGTCAGCTCCTCGTGCCCCCAGGTGTGCTTGTCACCGTCGGCGGTGGCGCCGAAGACCCGGAACTCCCAGCGCTCGGGCCGGAACTTCGGGACGGGTCCGTAGTGCGTGACCGGCCAGCCTCGCTGGAGCCGCTGCCCCGGCGGAAGCTCGGTCCCTGCCGCTGCTCCAGACTCTCGCTCCACCGGATGACCCATGTATCCATCCTGACAGACCTGGGGCGATGCCCTTGACCACCCTCCAGCAAAGCGGACAGACAGCATTAAGGCGGTACTTACTCACTAAGTACGCACTTACTGGACGATCTTCTTCGCCGATGCAATCATGCGGCGCTAGCGGCCTGGTCCGACTACCCGAAGGAGTCCATCGCAATGCAAGGCGACCCCGAGGTCATCGAGCTGCTCAACGAACAGCTGACCGCCGAGCTGACCGCGATCAACCAGTACTTCCTGCACGCCAAACTGCAGGACCACAAGGGATGGGCGAAGCTCGCGAAGTACACCCGGGCCGAGTCGTTCGACGAGATGCGGCACGCGGAGATCCTGACCGACCGCATCCTGCTGCTCGACGGCCTGCCGAACTACCAGCGGCTCTTCCACGTCCGGGTCGGCCAGACGGTCACCGAGATGTTCCAGGCCGACCGGCAGGTCGAGGTCGAGGCCATCGACCGGCTGCGCCGGGGCGTCCAGGTGATGCGCGAGAAGAACGACATCACGTCGGCGAACATCTTCGAGGCGATCCTGGCCGACGAGGAGCACCACATCGACTACCTGGACACCCAGCTGGAACTGGTGGACAAGCTGGGCGAGGCGCTCTATCTCTCGACCGTCGTCGAGCAGAGCCAGCCCGACTCCTAGGGTCCGGGCACCGGAGGCTTCTCCACGCACCGAGCGGCCGCGGGCAGGGACGCTAGGCGGCGTCGTCCAGTCGCGCGAGCGCCGGGACGTGCTGGTCGATCAGCTCGCGGCGCGGGCAGGCCCCCCGGCCCAGCAACGCCTGGATCCGCCGTACACAGCCGCCGCAGTCGGTGCCGGCCTTGCTGGCCGAGGCGATCTGCCGGGGCGTGCAGGCGCCGTCCTCCGCATGCTGCTTGACCTGCGCCTCGGTCACCCCGAAGCAGCTGCAGACGTACACGCGGATCCACCTCCCGACGGGGTCACGGATGCCATCTCCTGTTCGGTGAGGCAAACCTAACCTTACCCATCCCCCGCCGGACGCAAAAGAGAGAGGGGCGCGGATCGTCTGTGATCCGCGCCCCACCCGGGCTCACTGGTCCCGGTACATCTCCGCCACGAGGAACGCCAGGTCCAGCGACTGGCTGCGGTTCAGCCGCGGGTCGCAGGCCGTCTCGTAACGCTGGTGCAGGTCGTCGACGAAGATCTCGTCGCCGCCGCCCACGCACTCGGTGACATCGTCGCCGGTCAGCTCCACATGGATGCCGCCCGGGTGGGTGCCGAGCGCCTTGTGGACCTCGAAGAAGCCCTTGACCTCGTCGAGCACGTCGTCGAAGCGGCGGGTCTTGTGCCCGGAGGCCGCCTCGAAGGTGTTGCCGTGCATCGGGTCGGTCACCCAGGCGACCGTCGCGCCGGAGGCCGAGACCTTCTCCACCAGCTCGGGGAGCTTGTCGCGGATCTTGCCGGCGCCCATGCGGACGATGAAGGTCAGCCGGCCCGGCTCCCGCTCGGGGTCGAGGCGGTCGATGTACTGCAGCGCCTCCTCGGCCGTGGTGTTCGGGCCGAGCTTGATGCCGATCGGGTTGCGGATCTTCGAGGCGAACTCGATGTGCGCACCGTCCAGCTGCCGGGTGCGCTCACCGATCCACACCATGTGGCCGGAGACGTCGTACAGCTTGCCGGTGCGGGAGTCGACCCGGGTCAGGGCGGACTCGTAGTCCAGCAGCAGCGCCTCGTGCGAGGCGAAGAACTCGACGGTCTTGAACTCCTCCGGGTCGGTGCCGCAGGCCCGCATGAAGTTCAGCGCGTTGTCGATCTCGCGCGCCAGCTGCTCGTAGCGCTGGCCCGACGGCGAGGTCCGCACGAAGTCCTGGTTCCAGGCGTGCACCTGGCGCAGGTCGGCGTAGCCGCCGGTGGTGAAGGCGCGCACCAGGTTCAGCGTGGACGCCGAGGCGTGGTACATGCGCTTCAGCCGCTCCGGGTCCGGGACGCGGCTGGCCTCGGTGAAGTCGAAGCCGTTGACGGAGTCGCCCCGGTAGGTCGGCAGGGTCACGCCGCCGCGGGTCTCGGTCGGCTTGGAGCGCGGCTTGGAGTACTGCCCCGCGATCCGGCCCACCTTCACCACGGGCACGGAGGCCGCGTAGGTCAGCACGGCGCCCATCTGCAGGAGCGTCTTGAGCTTGTTGCGGATGTGGTCGGCGGACACCGCGTCGAAGGCCTCGGCGCAGTCGCCGCCCTGGAGGAGGAACGCCTCGCCCTTGGCGACGGCCGCCAGCCGGGCGCGCAGCTGGTCGCACTCGCCCGCGAAGACGAGCGGCGGATACGACTCGAGGTCCGCGATCACTGCGCGCAGAGCCTCGGTGTCGGGGTACTCGGGCTGCTGCGCCGCGGGCAGGTTTCGCCAGGTGTTGCCAGCGCTCGGGCTGGTCTTAGCGTTCACGGTCACCTCCCAAACCTTACGGGGTCGCGTCGGATGTTATTTCTTCCGGCTCGAAGGATGAGACGGGGCGATCGTCCCGTGGACGGCCGCCCGGGTGCGGTAGGGTCTTCCGCATGTTCGCGCTTTCGATCCAGAACTGGTGGTGGACCGCTCTCCCGGCGGCCCGCTGATCGCGCGTACAACCAGACTTCGCGAAGGCCGCCCGAGGGGCGGCCTTCGGCGTTTCCGGGGTCGTTCCTCTCCGTCAGAAGATCGAGAAGGAGCCCGACCCGTGAACCTGCAGGACCTGCTGTCCGACCACCGCCCCTTCGCCCTGCTGCGCCGCCGCACCCCCGGCCGCGCCGAGCAGCCGGTGGAGGTGCTGATCGGCCCGGTGACCGCCCACGACCGGCTCGCCGACCTGCCCGGCGAGGGGCTGGCGCTGATCCCTTTCCGGCAGATCCGCGAGCGCGGTTTCGACGTCCGCGACGACGGCACCCCGCTGCTGGCCCTCACCCCCGAGGAGTCCCACGAGGTCCCGCTGGCCGAGGCCCTCCGGGCGCTGCCGGAGCACGAGGTGCGGGTCGAGGGCGGCGGCTTCGACGTCGGCGACGAGGAGTACGGCGAGATCGTCGGGCGGGTGCTGGCGGAGGAGATCGGCCGGGGCGAGGGCGCGAACTTCGTGATCCGCCGGACGTACGAGGGCGAGATCCCCGGCTTCGGGCGCGCCGACGCGCTGGCCCTGTTCCGGCGGCTGCTGACGGGCGAGCGCGGCGCGTACTGGACGTTCGTGGTGCACACCGGCGAGCGGACGCTGGTGGGCGCCAGCCCCGAGGTGCACGTGCGGATGTCCGGCGGAACGGTCGTGATGAACCCGATCAGCGGGACCTACCGCTATCCCGCCGGGGGGCCGACACCGGAGCGGCTGCTGGACTTCCTCGCCGACGGCAAGGAGATCGAGGAGCTGTCCATGGTCGTCGACGAGGAACTGAAGATGATGTGCACCGTCGGCGACCGGGGCGGGGTCGTCGTCGGCCCGCGGCTGAAGGAGATGGCCCACCTCGCGCACACCGAGTACGAGCTGCGCGGGAAGTCCTCCCTGGACGTGCGGGAGGTGCTGCGGGAGACCATGTTCGCGGCGACCGTCACCGGCTCGCCGGTGCAGAACGCGTGCCGGGTGATCGAGCGCCACGAGACCGGCGGCCGGGGCTACTACGCGGGTGCCCTGGCGCTGCTCGGACGGGACGGCGGGGGCGCGCAGACGCTCGACTCCCCCATCCTCATCCGCACCGCCGACATCGACTCGGGCGGCCGGCTGCGCGTCCCGGTCGGGGCGACGCTCGTACGCGGCTCGGACCCGGCGGGCGAGGTCGCGGAGACGCACGCGAAGGCGGCGGGCGTGCTGTCCGCCCTGGGGGTGCGGCCGTCCCGGCCGGGCGCGGAGCGGGACCGGCCCCGGCTCGCCGACGATCCCCGGGTGCGGGCCGCGCTGGACGGGCGGCGCTCGGCACTGGCGCCGTTCTGGCTGCGGATGCAGGAGCAGGCGCGGGAGCTGACCGGCCATGCCCTGGTCGTCGACGGGGAGGACACCTTCACGGCGATGCTGGCGCACGTGCTGCGCTCAAGCGGTCTGGAGGTGACCGTCCGGCGGTACGACGAGCCGGGGCTGCGCCGGACCGCGCTCGCGCACGAGGGGCCGGTCGTGCTCGGGCCCGGCCCGGGTGATCCCCGCGACCGCGCCGACCCGAAGATGCGGCTCCTGCGCGAGCTGACGTCCACGGTGGTCCGGCGGCACCGCTTCGGGGTGCTCGGGGTGTGCCTCGGGCACGAGCTGATCGCGGCGGAGCTGGGCCTGGACCTGGTGCGCAAGCAGGTGCCCTGTCAAGGGGCGCAGACGCGGATCGACCTGTTCGGGCGGCCGGAGACGGTCGGCTTCTACAACAGCTTCACGGCCCGTTGCGACGACGGGACGGCCCGGGAGCTGGCCGCGCACGGGATCGAGGTGAGCCGGGCCGGCAACGGCGAGGTGCACGCCGTGCGGGGGCCCGGGTTCGCCGGGGTGCAGTTCCACCCGGAGTCCGTGCTGACCCTGAACGGGGCGGCGGTCGTGCGCGAGCTGATCGGCGGGCTGCGCGCGGCGAGCACGCCGAGGTGAGGGACGGGCCCGGGAACAGCGGTCCCGGGCCCCGCCACGGCACGGCCGGGGGGCCGTCAGCCGAAGAACACCCCCACCTCCTCGTACAGCGCCGGGTCCACGGTCTTCAGCCTGGCCGTGGCCTCGGCGATCGGCACCCGCACGATGTCGGTGCCGCGCAGGGCGACCATCTTGCCGAAGTCGCCGTCGCGCACGCAGTCGATGGCGTGCAGACCGAAGCGGGTGGCGAGCCAGCGGTCGAAGGCACTGGGGGTGCCGCCGCGCTGGATGTGCCCGAGGACCGTGGTGCGCGCCTCCTTGCCGGTGCGCCTCTCGATCTCCTTGGCCAGCCACTCGCCGACCCCGGAGAGCCGCACATGCCCGAAGGAGTCCTGCGACGCGTCCTTCAGGACCACCTCGCCGTCCTTCGGCACGGCGCCCTCGGCGACGACGACGATCGGCGCGTACGACGCCTTGAAGCGGGAGGTGATCCAGGCGCACACCTGGTCGAGGTCGAAGCGCTGTTCGGGGATGAGGATGACGTTGGCACCGCCGGCCAGGCCCGAGTGCAGCGCGATCCAGCCGGCGTGGCGGCCCATCACCTCGCAGACCAGGACCCGCATATGGGACTCGGCGGTGGTGTGCAGGCGGTCGATCGCCTCGGTGGCGATGTTGACCGCGGTGTCGAAGCCGAAGGTGTAGTCGGTGGCGGACAGGTCGTTGTCGATGGTCTTCGGGACGCCGACACAGGGCACCCCGTACTCGTCGGCCAGCCGCGCGGCCACGCCGAGGGTGTCCTCGCCGCCGATCGCGACGAGGGCCTCGACCTCCTGCTTGGCCAGGTTCTCCTTGATGCGGCGGATACCGTTGTCCAGCTTGAGGGGATTGGTCCGCGAGGAGCCGAGGATGGTGCCGCCACGGGGCAGGATGCCGCGCACCGCGGGGATGTCGAGCCGGATCGTGTCGTTCTCGAGCGGACCCCGCCAGCCGTCCCGGAAGCCGACGAAGTCATAGCCGTACTCCTGCACGCCCTTGCGCACGATGCCCCGGATGACGGCGTTGAGCCCGGGGCAGTCGCCGCCTCCGGTCAGTACTCCGACCCGCATGAAAGTGTCCCTTCGCCGCGCTTGCCTGACGCTCAGTCACGCTAATGGTGATTCGCGTCACATCGGGAGAGGCGGGGAGGGTGATTCCGCCACGTTTCCGTGACGGCCGCTCTATTCGTCGTCCAGTCCGCGCTCGATCGCGTACCGCACCAGCTCGACCCGGTTGTGCAACTGGAGCTTGCCGAGGGTGTTCTGGACGTGGTTCTGCACCGTGCGGTGGGAGATGACGAGCCGTTCGGCGATCTGCTTGTAGCTCAGGCCCTTGGCGACCAGCCGCAGCACCTCCGTCTCCCGGTCGGTCAGCCGGGGGGCGCCCGGCTCGTCGGTGCCGGCGGCGGGCGCGGGCTCGGAGGCCAGGCGGCGGTACTCGCCGAGCACCAGTCCGGCCAGACCCGGCGTGAACACCGGGTCGCCGACCGCGATACGGCGCACCGCGTCCAGCAGTTCCTCGGTGGAGGCCGACTTCAGCAGATAGCCGGTGGCGCCGGACTTGACCGCCTCCAGGACGTCGGCGTGCTCGCCGCTCGCCGAGAGGACCAGCACGCGCAACGCCGGATCGTGGGCGACCAGTTCCCTGCAGACCTGGACGCCGGGCTTGGCGGGCAGATTGAGGTCCAGCACGAGGACGTCGGGCACGGCGGCCTTGGCACGGCGGACCGCCTGGTCGCCGTCGCCCGCGGTGGCGACCACCTCGAAGCCGGACTCGCCGAGGTCCCGGGCGACCGCGTCGCGCCACATGGGGTGGTCGTCCACCACCATGACCCTGATCGGGCCCTGCTGCCGTGTCATCGCTGCTCCGCCTTCTTCCCCCGCGCCCGTCCGGCGCCCTTCGGTACCTTCAGTTCGACTTCCGTGCCCTGCCCGGGGACGGAGATCAGCTCGGCGCTGCCGCCGAGGTCCCGCAGCCGTCCGCGGATCGACTGGGCCACCCCGAGCCGGCCCTCCCCCTCGGCCTGGGCGAGCCGGCCCACGGGGATGCCGGGCCCGTCGTCCCGGACGGTCACGACGACCTCGTCCGGCTCGTCCTCGACGAGGATCCAGGCCCGGGCCTCCGCGCCGGCGTGCCTGCGGACGTTGTCCAGCGCGGCCGCGACCGCGGCGGCCACCTCCCGGGCCGCGGCGGCCGGCAGCACCACCGGGGCGCCGGGCTCGGCGAGGCCGACCCGGCCGGACGCATAGGGGGCGAGCAGGGCGCGCAGATCGACCGGGCCGTCGTCGTCCGGCTCCTCGACGGCCCGTACGACGGCTCCGGCGGCCGCGTCCTCCGACACCCGGGACACCGGCACCAGGCCGCCCGACACCAGCATGCGCAGGGCCACCTCCTGCTCCCCGGCCATCCGGCCCAGCTCGGCCGCCTCGCCGCCGAGGGCCGCGCCCCGGCGCTTCACCATCGCCAGCACCTGCAGCACGCTGTCGTGGATGTCCCGGGCCAGCCGCTCCCGCTCCCGGGTCGCGGCCTCGATCTCCAGGGCGCGGGCCAGGGTGCGCTCGGAGGCGCGGGCCACCTCCACGACGTAGCCGATGGCGATGGAGGCGACCCAGACGAGGATCACGGCGTGCACGGTGTCCCGGGCGGGCCGGCCGCGCTCGACGAGGTTGACGGCGGCCACGGCCGTGGAGGCGACGGCCGCCCAGCGCCAGCCGCCCTTGAGGGCGAAGGCCAGCACCGAACCGGCGGTCCATATCGACGGCAGGGTGGGGCCGCCGCCCGCGATCCGCTCGTGGTTGTCGGCGAGCGGGGTCAGCAGGATGCCGGCGAGGGCGACGGTCAGGTCGGCGGCGAGGAAGCGCTTGGTGCAGGCGGCCTCGCTCGCCACCCTGGGCAGCGTGGCGAGGGTCCACACGAGCAGGACGGCGTAGTAGGCGAGGGCCACCCAGGGGCGTGCGAAGTCGGAGTACGCGGTGGCGCACAGGCCGATGGCGTACAGCATCGTCAGCACGCGGTAGCCGGCGAGCGCGCGCCACAACGGCAGCTCGACCGACATCCGCATCACCCGCTCGCGCCTGGGCACGACCCCCGCCCCCCGTCTCCCCGCTACCCCGCCGCCTTCTTCTCCGCGTCCGCCTTCTTCTCCGCGTCCGCCTTCTTCTCCGCCTCCCTGGCCGCCTTCGCCGCCTCCGCGATCTGCCGCTTGGCGGCGGTCGCGTAGACGTCGACGTACTCCTGTCCGGAGAGCCGCATGATCTCGTACATGACCTCGTCGGTCAGGGCGCGCAGGACGAAGCGGTCGTGCTCCATGCCGTGGTACCGGCTGAAGTCCAGGGGCTTGCCGATGCGGATACCGGGCCGCATCAGCTTGGGCACGACCTTGCCCGGCGGCTGGATCTTCTCCGTGTCGATCATCGCGACCGGGATGACCGGCGCGCCGGTGGCGAGCGCCACGCGCGCGAGGCCGCCGGGCTTGCCCCGGTAGAGCCGGCCGTCGGGCGAGCGGGTCCCCTCGGGATAGATGCCGAACAGCTCGCCGCGCCGCAGCACCTCTATGCCGCTGTTGATCGCCGCCTCGCCGGCGCCGCGCGCCCCGGAGCGGTCCACCGGGAGCTGGCCGACGCCCTTGAAGAAGGCGGCGGTCAGCCGGCCCTTCACGCCGGGGGTGGTGAAGTACTCGGCCTTCGCGATGAAGGTGACCTTGCGGTTCAGCATCGTCGGCAGGAAGAACGAGTCCGAGAAGGACAGGTGGTTGCTGGCCAGGATGGCGGGGCCCTCGGCCGGAATGTTCTCCAGCCCCTCCACCCAGGGCCTGAAGGCGACCTTCAGCGGCCCTCCGATGGCGACCTTCATCGTGCCGTACAACACCCGTGTGCCTCCTGTTTGCGTCGAACAGACCTTAACCCGGAGCACCGTCAAAGGGCCCGACGACCCTGGTCGGTGTCAGTGCGGTCGCGTACGGTGAACCACATCCGCGCGTTTCTTCCCGCCTTGACCGGCCACCGGACGAGGCCCTCCCAGGAACAGGAGAGTCGAAGGTGCCGGTTCTCCCCGGAGCCGAGCCGTACCGCCACGAAGGCGGGGAGGTGGGCGTCCTCCTCTGTCACGGCTTCACCGGCTCGCCCCAGTCGATGCGCCCCTGGGCGCAGCACCACGCGGCCCACGGCCTGACCGTGTCGCTGCCGCTGCTGCCCGGCCATGGCACCCGCTGGGAGGACATGCAGGTCACTGGCTGGCAGGACTGGTACGCGGAGGTGGACCGCGAGCTGCGGCTGCTCTCCGAGCGCTGTTCCCGGGTGTTCGTCGCCGGCCTGTCGATGGGCGGGGCGCTGGCGCTGCGCCTGGCCGCGCTCCACGGCGACCGGGTCACCGGCGTGGTGGCCGTCAACCCGGCGAACAGGGTGCACGGCCTGTCGGCGTACGCCCTGCCCGTCGCCCGGCACCTCGTCCGGACGACGAAGGGCATCGCCAGCGACATCGCGAAGGAGGGCGCGGCGGAGCTGGGCTACGACCGGGTGCCGCTGCACGCGGCCCATTCGCTGCGGGTGTTCCTGCGCCGGCTGGACGGCGAGCTGCCCCAGGTCACCCAGCCGTTGCTGCTGCTGCGCAGCGCCCAGGACCATGTCGTCCCGGCCGCGGACTCGGCCCGGGTGCTCGGCCGGGTGTCGTCGGTGGACGTGACGGAGCTGGTGCTGGAACACAGCTACCACGTTGCGACGTTGGACGAGGATGCGGACCGGGTCTTCGAGGAGAGCCTCGCCTTCATCGGCCGGCTCGCACCCGGTGTCGGCAAGGAAGGGACGGCAGCAGTTGGCTGAGCAGGGCTCCGACCGCGAAAACCGTGAGGAGCGCGAGCCGGACGAGCAGGGGGTGCCCTTCGACGAGGCCGCCGCCTGGCAGGCGATCGTCGCCGGGTACGGCAAGGAACCGGCGGACCCGCCGGGCGCCAGGCCCTACAAGTCGGTGGAGGATCTCGCGCTGCTCGAGAAGGACACCACGAACGGCGGGGACGAGTCCGCCGACCCGCAGCCGGTGCGGCCGCTCGGCAGCTCGGTGTCGTTCGCGCCCGGCGTCGGTCCGCGCGACTTCAGCGCGCCCGAGCCGTCCGACGAGGACTTCGACGAGGACGACGAGGGCCACTTCGTGCCGCCCGAGCCGCCACCGCTGCCGGCCACCGACGCGACGGCCAGGTTCGCCTGGCTCGGCGTCGTCGGCGGCCCGGTGCTGCTTCTGCTGGCGGTCCTGCTCGACTGGGACATGACCTGGTGGCTGACGACGCTCGGCATCGGCGGCTTCCTCGGCGGCTTCGCGACGCTGGTGACCCGGATGCGGACGGACGACGACGAGGACGGCGATCCCGGCCGGGGCGCCGTGGTCTGAGCGGACGGCACGGGAGGGTCCCGCCCGAGCCGCACGCGCGTGCCGGGCGGACGACCTCCCGAGCCGCACGCGCGTGCCGGGCGGGTGTGCTGTCGTGGCCCGGGCCGCGCGCGGTGGCGGCCGTCAGGTCGCCGGGATCCGGAGCGCGGCCAGGACCGGGAGGTGGTCGGTGGCCGCCGTCAGGTCGGTCCTGGTGACACCCGGCTGGTCCACCGGCACGCCGCAGCCCAGCACTTCTACGCCCTTGGTGGCGAAGATCGCGTCGATGCGCTGGCGGGGATCGGCCGGGGTGGAGGTGAACTCCCCGCCCCAGGGGGCCGCGGTACGGCAGTCCTGGAGGCCGGCGGAGAGGCGGCCGAAGGTGCGGCCGCCGGGCCGCTCGTTCAGGTCACCGCCCGCGACCGCGTGCTCCACGCCGAGGCCGGCGACGCGGTCGAGGAGCATGCCCGCCTGCTCGTGGCGCTCGTTCTCGCTCAGGCTGAGATGACAGCTGAGCACGCCCAGGCGGGTGCCGCCGAACCGGATCACCGCCGTGGCGAAGCCCCGCCGGTGAAGTCCCGGGGTGAGCGGGAGGAGTACGTCCTCGGTCCGCTCGACGGTGGCCCGGAGACTGCACAGGATCGCCGGTCCCGCCGCGGTGGCTCCGCCGGTGAGGACGACCTGGCCGGAGGCCGCCGCGAGCCGGGCCAGTTTCTTGCGCCAGCGGAAGAACCGGGGCGCTTCCTGGACGAGGACCAGGTCGGGGGCGCAGGCGGAGATCACCCTTGCCAGAGCGTCCGTGTCGTCGCGCATGGAGCGGATGTTGTAGCTCAGGACCCTGATGACCGCGGAACCGTCCGCCTCGGTGCGGGAGTTGGGGAGCAGCGGGGTTGCCATGCCGTCAATCTACGCCGCTCGGGTGCCGGGGGCGCCGCATGACCCGGGGCGCGGGGTCCGGGCGCGAGGGCCGCAACGTCACGGCTCGTCGCGCGGTTCCCCACGCCCCTTTCGGCGGCGGACGTTCCTACATGATCGGGTCGGGCTCGCGGGCCAGGTCCGCCGCGCCCACCATGCCCGCCTTGTTGCCGAGCTGGGCCGCGATCACATCGGCGACCGGGCGCCAGTTGCCGCCGACCAGCCAGCGCTTGTAGGACTTGCGGATCGGGTCGAGGACCAGATCGCCCTCGTCCGAGAGGCCGCCGCCGACGATGAACGCGGACGGGTCGAAGAGGGAGGCCAGGTCGGCCAGACCGGCTCCGGCCCAGCGGGCCAGCTCGCGGTAGGAGTCCACGGCCACCGGGTCGCCCTGGCGTGCGGCCATCGAGATGTGCTTGCCCTCGATGCCGTCGGGGGTGCCGTCACCGAGCGACAGCAGGGCCTCGGCGCGCTCGGGGGTGGCGTTGGCGCGCTGCTTGGCGTACCGGACCAGGGCGCGGCCGGAGGCGTACTGCTCCCAGCAGCCCTGCGAGCCGCAGCCGCACAGCAGGCCGTCCGGCACCATGCGGATGTGGCCGAACTCGGCGGCGACCCCGAAGTGGCCGCGGCGCAGCTTGTTCCCGATGATGATGCCGCCGCCGAGGCCGGTGCCGAGGGTGATGCAGATGACGTTGCGGTGGCCCTTGCCGGCGCCGAACCGGTACTCGCCCCAGGCGGCGGCGTTGGCGTCGTTCTCGACCACGACCGGGAGGCCGGTACGAGCCTCGACCTTCTCCTTGAGCGGCTCGTTGCGCCAGTCGATGTTCGGCGCGAAGTACACCGTGGAGCGCTGCCGGTTGACGTAACCGGCCGCACCGATGCCCACGCCGACGATCTCGTGCCCGGCGCGCGCGCCCTCCACCGCCGAGGCGATGGCGTCCACGATGGCCTCGGGCGTGGTGGGGGTCGGCACCTTGAAGGTCGAGAGGATGTTGCCTTCCTCGTCGACCACGCCGGCCGCGATCTTCGTGCCGCCGATGTCGACGCCGATGGTGAGTCCCATGAATCCCTCAGTTTCGGTCGAGCCCCGCTACGGCCAACCGTACCCGAGGCCCTGCCGTGGGAAGGCTTCAGTCCAGGTCGATACGCTCGCCCGGGCCGGTGCCCTCACCCCGGTCGGGACGGCCGGGCCGGTCGTCCCCGAGGTCGGGCGCGCCGGTGGTCCAGCGGTACTCCTGGGCCTGGACGGCGGAGCGGTAGGCGGCCAGCAGTTCGGTGCCGGCCGCGGCGAGGTGGTCGAAGACCTCCGGGTTGCGCTCCACGACGGGTTCGACGGCGGCCTTCGCCTGCTGCACGACCTGCCGCACCGCCTGCTGGGCGGTGGGCCCCGCGAGGGCACCGAGGAGCGGGGACTGCAGACCGGAGAGCTTCTCGGCCACGGTGTCCACGAGCTTCTTCAGTTCCTCGGCGGCCGAGCCCGGCGGCGGGCCGTACTCGGTGCGGCGGCGGGTCTTCTCGGCCGCCAGATCCTCGGCGCAGGCGGTGGCCCAGGCATCGGCGTCGGACGCCCGCGCCTGCTCCTCCTCGTAGGGGCCGGATGCTCGGCTCTCTTCGCTCATGGCGGGCTCCTGACTACGGTTCGCCCCTACGACGTTACCTGAACGGGCGTACGCCTTCATCGTCCCGCGGCGGGCCACAGGCCGGGATCCGGCGCGAACCGGACGCGCAGTTCGCCCTCGCGTAGCCCGGCTCCCGCGACGGTGCAGCGGCGCAGGGCGGAGGGCAGCGCGACGATCCGGCGGAAGGGTCCCGCGGTGATCAGGAGTTCGTCGCCGCGCCGGATCAGGTCCAGCTCGTCCCGTATCGCTCCGGGCAGCGGGATGTGCCAGACCAGCACGCCGTCCTCGGCGATCCGGTCGGCGACGGGCCACTCGACCGGGTCGGGCGCCGGATTGACGGCCGGCACGCCGAGGGCGCCGAGATCGTCGCCGCCGCGCGGCTCGCGGCCGAGGTGGGGGACGGTGTGCAGGGCGCCGGGCTGCTCCCGCCACTCGGCGAGGGTCTTGCCCTGCTGGGCGACGAGCCCGGCGAGCCAGGTGCCGCCGTCCTCGTCGGGCAGGACGCGGTTGGCGATCAGGGCCTCGGTGCGCAGGCCGCGCAGTGCCAGGCCCGGGGTGGCGGTGCGCACGGCGTCGGCGCCGGCCGGCCCGGGTTCGGCGACCAGCCGTACGGCGGTCTCCGGGTCGGTGAGGACGGCCTCGACGGCGGCGAGTTCGATGTCCCAGCGGGCGGCCGTCTCGTACAGCCGGTCGGCGGGCATCGGGACACCGGCCAGCCGGCCGAGGACCGGGCGCAGGGCCCGGGCCGCCTGCCGCTCCGCCGGGAGCAGGCGGCGCAGATAGCGGCGCAGTTCCTCGGGGAGGGCGAGCAGGGCGAGGGCCTGCGGCAGGGGCGGGAGGTCGACGACGACGAGGTCGTGGCGCTCGCTGAGGGCGGCGTCCCGCAGCGCGCGCAGGAAGGTCAGCTCCTCGGCGCCGGGCAGCGGGGTGACCTCCTCGGCGTCCAGGCGGGCGGCGCCGAGCAGGTCGAGGACGCTGGATGCGCGTGTCTGGAAGTCGGTCAGGTCCTGCCGGAAGCGGTCGGCCGCGTCGGGCCGCCAGGTGGTGAGGCCGGGTACGGCTTCGGTGGGCGCCGCTCCGGTCGGGTGGCCCAGGGCCGCGCCCAGGGTGTCGTCACGGTCAGCGCTCAGCAGCAGCGTCCGGGTGCCGCCGGCCGCGGCGCGCCGTGCGGTCGCGGCGGCGATCGTCGTACGACCGCTGCCGCCGGGGCCCGTGATCAGGAGGGTGCGCATGAGGATGACGGTAACGGAGACCGGCACGCGGACGAGCCGGGTCCGGCCGCACCCGGCGGGGGCGGCGAGGGCCTAGCGGTCCGACTCGACCCTCTTCTTCAGGCCCGCCAGCGCGCGGTCGATGATGACCTTCTCCGCCTTGCGCTTGATCATGCCGAGCATGGGGATCTTGACGTCCACGGTGAGCCGGTAGGTGACCTCGGTGGCGCCGGCGGCGGCCTGCTTCAGCAGGTAGGAGCCGTCCAGGGAGCGCAGCATCTGGGACTTCACCAGGGTCCAGGAGACCTCGTGGTCGCCGGTCCAGGTGTAGGCCAGGGTCTGGTCGTCCTTGATGGCGCCGGCGTCCATGACGAGGCGGACCTGCTCGGCGCGGCCGCGCTGGTCGGTCGCGAGCACCTTCGCCTCCTTCACCTCTCCGGTCCAGTCCGGGTAGCGCGCGAAGTCGGCGATCACCGCCATGACGTCGGCCGGAGCGGCCTCGATCGTGATGCTCGAACTGGTGTGTTCCGCCATCGCCGTGGCTCCTCCGGATGCGCGCCGTATTGAGAGGTCTGTGTGCGCCGGGCTGCGCACGTGTGTGCAGCGTGAAGGCTACCGCGCCGCCGCACCGCCGCCTCCACCCCAGGCCCCGCCGGTCACCATTCGAGCACCCAGGGCCTGCCGGTCCCGGCGAAGTGGCCGACGTTGACGCATTCCGTCGCGCCGATCCGCATGCGGCGCACCAGCGGCTGGTGGACGTGTCCGAACAGCGCGTACCGCGGCCGGGTGCGGCGGATGGCGTCCAGCAGGGCCCGGCTGCCGCGCTCGAAGCGGCGCGCGACGGTGTCGTAGACGAGTTCGGGCATCTCCGGCGGGATGTGCGTGCACAGCACGTCGACCTCGCCGACCGCCTCGATCTTCGCGGCGTACTCCTCGTCGCTGATCTCGTACGGCGTCCGCATCGGAGTGCGCAGGCCGCCGCCGACGAATCCGAAGGTCCGGCCGCCGATCTCGACCCGCTGGCCGTCGAGGACGGTGGTGCCGGGCCGGGCGTACTCCGGCCACAGGGGCGGCATGTCGACGTTGCCGTAGGTGGCGTACGTCGGCGTGGGGAACGCGGCGAACAGCTCGGCGTACTGCTTGCGCACGGCCCGCTCGACGGCCCCGGCGCGGTCGGCGCCGATGCCGGCCCACAGCCGGGCGCCGAACTCGCGGGCCTCGGTGAACCGGCGGGCGGTGCGCAGCTCGACGATGCGGTCGGCGTTCTCCCTGCCGAACAGGTCGGGGAAGATCCCGCGCGAGTGGTCGGCGTAGTCGAGGAAGAGCACGAGGTCGCCCAGGCAGATCAGGGCGTCGGCACCCTCGCCGGCCCGGGCCAGGTCCCGGGCGTTGCCGTGCACGTCGCTGACCACGTGGACGCGCGTCCTTCGGTCGCCGGAGGGTGTGGATGCCATGGTGATCAAGGGTAGGCCTGTGCGGTCTGCGTGAACAGTGCCGGACCGGCCTGCGGCTACTCGCCGGTCGGTTCAGGCGTGGACTACTGTGCGCGAAGGAACGCCAAGCTGTGTGACGCAGCGAACATCTCGCCGGGCCCCCCTGTCCTAGACGCCATACCGGCGGGTAACGTCCGGGCAGTCCAGTCGTGCTCAGGATTTCAACCACCGAGGTTCCGAGCACTTGCCCGAGCCTTGGACCGCACCGTCGCATCACACAGTGTCGTGGCGCCGGCGCCCTATGAGGAGCAGCAGTCTTGCGCGAGTTCAGCCTTCCGGCTTTGTACGAGGTCCCTGCGGACGGCAATCTGACCGACATCGTCCGCAGAAACGCCGCGCAGCATCCCGATGTCGCCGTCATCGCCCGCAAGGTGGCCGGTGCCTGGCAGGACGTGACCGCCCGGGACTTCCTGGCCGAGGTGCTCACCGCCGCCAAGGGGCTCATCGCCGCCGGGGTGCAGCCGGGCGACCGGGTGGGCCTGATGTCCCGCACGCGTTACGAGTGGACGCTGATGGACTTCGCGATCTGGAGCGCCGGCGCGATCACCGTGCCGGTGTACGAGACCAGCTCGCCGGAGCAGGTGCAGTGGATCCTCTCGGACTCGGGAGCGACCGCGTGCGTGGTGGAACTGGACGGCCACACCGCCGCCGTGGAGTCGGTGCGCGACTCGCTGCCCGCCCTGAAGAACCTCTGGCAGATCGAGGCCGGCGGTATGGAGGAGCTGGGCCGGCTCGGGCAGGACGTGTCGGACGAGACGGTCGAGGAGCGCAGCTCGCTCGCCAGGGCCGACGACCCCGCGACCATCGTGTACACGAGCGGGACGACCGGCCGCCCCAAGGGCTGTGTCCTCACCCACCGCAGCTTCTTCGCCGAGTGCGGCAACATCGTGGAACGGCTGCGCCCGCTGTTCCGCACCGGCGAGTGCTCGGTCCTGCTGTTCCTGCCGCTCGCGCACGTCTTCGGGCGGCTCGTGCAGATCGCGCCGATGATGGCGCCGATCAAGCTGGGCTGTGTCCCCGACATCAAGGACCTCACCGACGAACTCGCCGCCTTCCGGCCGACGCTGGTCCTCGGCGTCCCGCGGGTCTTCGAGAAGGTCTACAACTCGGCGCGGGCCAAGGCGCAGGCGGACGGCAAGGGCGCGATCTTCGACAAGGCGGCGGACACCGCGATCGCCTACAGCAAGGCACTGGACAGTGCCTCGGGCCCGTCGTTCGGGCTGAAGGTCAAGCACAAGGTCTTCGACCGGCTGGTCTACAGCAAGCTGCGCGCGGTGCTCGGCGGCCGGGGCGAGTACGCCATCTCCGGCGGCGCCCCGCTGGGCGAGCGGCTCGGCCACTTCTTCCGGGGCATCGGTTTCACCGTGCTGGAGGGCTACGGCCTGACGGAGTCCTGCGCGGCGACCGCGTTCAACCCCTGGGACCGGCAGAAGATCGGCACGGTCGGCCAGCCGCTGCCGGGTTCGGTGGTGCGGATCGCGGACGACGGCGAGGTGCTGCTGCACGGCGAGCACCTGTTCAAGGAGTACTGGAACAACCCGGGCGCGACCGCGGAGGCGCTGGCGGACGGCTGGTTCCACACCGGTGACATCGGCACCCTCGACGAGGACGGCTACCTGAGGATCACCGGCCGCAAGAAGGAGATCATCGTCACGGCGGGCGGCAAGAACGTGGCACCGGCCGTGATAGAGGACCGGATCCGGGCGCACGCGCTGGTCGCGGAGTGCATGGTGGTGGGCGACGGGCGGCCGTTCGTGGGCGCGCTGGTCACCATCGACGAGGAGTTCCTCGGCCGGTGGGCGTCGGAGCACGGCAAGCCGGCGGGCTCCACCGCGGCGTCGCTGCGCCAGGACCCGGATCTCACGGCCGCGATCCAGTCGGCGGTCGACGACGGCAACGCCGCGGTGTCGAAGGCGGAATCGGTGCGGAAGTTCCGCATTCTGTCCTCCCAGTTCTCGGAGGAGTCGGGCCACCTCACCCCGTCGCTGAAGCTCAAGCGGAACGTGGTGGCGAAGGACTACGCGAACGAGATCGAGGCGATCTACGCCAAGTGACCGGTGCGTCCGCTCATGGCGCGGTGTCCTCGGCGAGGACCCGCGCCATCGTGCGTTCGGCGAGCGCCGTGATGGTGACGAACGGATTGACGCCGAGCGAGCCGGGCACGAGCGAGCCGTCGGTGACGTACAGCCGTGAATAGCCCTTCACCCGGCCGTAGTCGTCCGTCGCCCGGCCCAGGACGCAGCCGCCCAGCGGGTGGTAGGTGAAGTCGTCCGCGAAGACCTTGCCGCCGGAGCCGAAGAGGTCGTGGCGGTAGATCGTCAGGTTGGCCAGGTTGATCCGGTCGAACAGCTTCTTGGCCATGGCCACCGACACCGCGCTCTGGGCGGCCGTCCAGCCGAGCTTCACCGCGCCCGTCGCGGAGTCGTAGGTGAACGACGCCCGCTCGGGGTTCTTGGTGATCGCCAGGTAGAGACTGATCCAGTGCTCGAAGCCCATGGGCAGCGGGGCGATCTCGGCGAAGACCGGGTTGGCGGTGTTGGCCCAGTCGTCGATGCCCATGACGGGCATGGTGGCCTGGTCGGCGCCGACGGTGTCCCAGACGTGGTTGGCGCGGCCGAGCATGGTGTTGCCGTTGGTGCCCCAGCCCGCGCCGACACTGGAGTCCAGGTCCGGCAGGGTGCCGGTGTCCCGGGCCCGGACGAGGAGCTCGCTCGTGCCGAGGCTGCCCCCGCCGAGGAACAGATACGTGCAGCTGTAGCCCTTCGTCTCCACCACCCTGCCGGTGTCGTCGATCCGGTCCGCGGTGAGTAGGTACGTCCCGTCGCTCGCCCTGCTGACCGACGTGACCTTCTCCAGGGTGTGGATGGTGACGGCGCCGGTGCCGAGGGCGGCGGCCAGGTAGGTCTTGTCGAGGCTGCGCTTGCCCTCGTTGTTGCCGTAGATGACCTCTCCGGCCAGCGCGGACCTGGTGGCGGTGCCGGCGGCCTCGCGCTGCATGTGGCCGAAGTCGTAGACGTTCGGCACGAAGGTGGTCTTCAGCCCGGCGTTCGCGGCGGCCTTGCGGGAGGTCCGGGCGAACCGGTACCACTCGGTGGACTCGAACCACGCCGGGTCGATGGTGTTGACCCCGAGCATGGCGCGGGCGCGCGGGAAGTACGTGCCGTACATGTCGTCGGCGTCCACGGTCGGGAACTGCTCCGCGAAGTACGACTTGAGCGGGGTGACGGCCATTCCGCCGTTGACGAGCGAACCGCCGCCGACGCCCCGGCCCACGTAGACCGACATGGCGTCGTAGTGCACGCGGTCCAGGACGCCGGGGTAGGGGTTGATGGCCTTGTCGACCACGTCCAGCCACAGGAAGGTGGCGAGCGGGGCCTCGGTGCGGGTGCGGAACCACATGGCCCGCTGGTCGGGGGCGGTGGTGGAACAGAACACCTTGCCGTCGCCGCCCGCGGTGTTCCACAGGCGGCCCATCTCCAGGACGAGGGTGCGGACGCCCGCCTGGCCGAGGCGGAGGGCGGCTACGGCACCGCCGTAGCCCGACCCGACGACGATCGCCGGGGCGGACTCGACCGCCTCGGGCTCGGCCGCGTGCGCGGACTCGAGACCGATGCGGGTCAGACCGGCCGTGGCGGCGGTCTGCAGGGCGATCACGCCCAGGATGTGACGTCTACTCAGCTGACGCTGCATCAGTTTTGCTGTCATGTGCGCAGCATGTGCGGATTATGCGGTTCCGCCAAGGGGCGCAGCAGGACGAAGCGCCTGCTAGAGCAAGTCTTTGAGTTTTTCCGCCAGCAGGTCCCAGCGCCACTTCTCCTCGACCCACCGCCGGCCCCGCTCACCCATCCGGCGGCGCAGCGCGGCATCGCCGAGGAGGGCCACGATCCGTTCGGCGGCCTGTGCCGGTTCGCCGCCCCGGACCACCCAGCCGGTCTCCCCGTCCAGGACCGCGTCGGGTGCGCCGCCGGAGTCCCCGGCGACGACCGGCAGGCCGGTGGCGGACGCCTCCAGGTAGACGATGCCGAGGCCCTCGACGTCCAGGCCCCCGCGCCGGGTGCGGCAGGGCATCGCGAAGACGTCGCCGGCGCCGTAGTGCGCGGGCAGCTCGGACCAGGGCACGGCGCCGGTGAACCGGACGGAGGACTCGACCCCCGTGTCGCGGGCCAGCCGGCGCAGGTCCCGCTCGTAGGGGCCGCCGCCCACGACGAGCAGCACGGCGTCCGGTTCGGCGGCGAGGATGCGGGGCATCGCCCGGATGAGGGTGTCCTGGCCCTTGCGCGGCACCAGCCGGGAGACGCAGACCACGACCGGCCGGTCGGTGAGGCCGAGGCGCGCCCGGACCTCGTCGCCGCCGGAGCCGGGATGGAAGGTCTTCTCGTCGACCCCGGGCGGCAGCTGCACCATCCGCCCGGCCGCCGCCGGGGTGAGCGCGGTCGCGATCCGGGAGCGGGTGTACTCGCCGAGGTAGGTGATCGCGTCGGTGGAGTCCCCGATCCGGCCCAGCAGCTGCCGGGCCGCGGGCAGCTGGGCCCAGCCGGCCTCGTGCCCGTGGGTGGTGGCCACCAGCCGCTCGGCGCCGGCCTTCCGCAGCGCGGGCGCCATCAGTCCGAGCGGCGCCGCCGCCCCGAACCACACCGAGGTGCACCCGTGCTCCCGCAGCAGCCCGGCCGCCCGCCGGGTCGCCTGCGGGGTGGGCAGCAGCATGGTCGTACGGTCGCGTACGACGGTGAAGGGCTGCTCGGCGTCGAAGGCGGCCGTGGCCCGGACGCCCTCCCGGCCACGCTTCCAGGTGGACGCGTAGACGACCAGCCGGTCCGGGTCCAGGCGGAGGGCCATGTTGTGCAGGAAGGCCTGGATGCCGCCCGGCCGGGGCGGAAAGTCGTTGGTGACGATCAGGGTCTTGTGCATCGCCGCCGACCCTACCGAATCGCCGGTGCGCGGCCGGGCGCGGCCGAGTCTGTGGCATGCCCGAGCGCGCGCAGGCCATGATGGGCACGCGTAATCGAACGGCACGGCACAGCGACGCGGGAATCGAACGGCAGGGGATCACGTGGAGACGAAGGCCGCCCGGCGGTCCCCGGCCCGGCTGCTGGCGGTCTGGGCCGGCACCCGCGCGGTGCTGCTGCTGCTCGTCTTCCGGGTCGTCGTCTTCCCGGGCCCGGACGTCACCTCCGACGTGTCGGTGATCTACCGCGGCTGGTACGAGGTGCTGCGGCAAGGAACGTTCCCGCTGGACGACGTGACCTGGCAGTACCCGCCGGCCGCCGCCCTCCCGATCCTCTCCCCCGGCCTGCTGCCCTTCCTGTCGTACACGCACGCCTTCTTCGTGCTGGCCTTCCTCACCGACCTCGCGGTCCTGGCCCTGCTGCGGTACGCGGGCAACCGGCCGGGCCGCTCCCCGCGCGGGGCCTGGGTGTGGGTGACGGCGGTGCCGCTGCTCGGGCCGACGGCGTACGCCCGGTACGACGTGATGGTGACCGCCGTGGCCGTGGCGGCGCTGCTGGCCGGGGCCCGCCACCCGCGGCTGACGGGTGCGCTGGCGGCCTTCGGGGCGCTGCTGAAGGTGTGGCCGGCGCTGCTGCTGGTCGGTGCCGTACGGCGGCGGACGTGGGCGTCGGCGGTGGTGACCGCGGCGGGCCTGGCCGCGCTGTTCTCGGTCTCCATGCCGGGCGCCTTCGCCTTCCTGACCTTCCAGCGGGACCGGGGCACCGAGGTGGAGTCGCTGGGTTCGCTGGTCTTCCATGTGGGCCGGCACTTCGGCTGGGACGGCCAGGTGCTGCTGAACTACGGGTCCATCGAGTTCCTCGGCCCGCACGTGGACCAGGTCAGCGCGGCGGCGCTCGCGCTCACCGGGGCCGCGTTCGGCTGGCTGCTGCTGTGGCGGCTGCGCGCGGTCCGGTTCCCGCCGCACACCCTCGCCGACGCGGCCTTCACGGCGGTGCTGCTGTTCACGGTCACCAGCCGGGTGATCAGCCCGCAGTACCTGGTGTGGCTGATCGGGACGGCCGCCGTGTGCCTGACCCACCGGGCGAGCCGCATGGGCGCGCCCGCCCTGCTGGTCGTGCTCGCGTCCTTCGTGACGGTCCTGGAGTTCCCGCTCGGCTTCACGCACGTGGTGACGAGCGACTGGTACGGCATCACGCTGCTGGTGCTGCGCAACGGTCTGCTGGCCGCCGCCGCGCTCACGGCGGCGCGCCGGCTGTGGCGCGCGACCGTACCGCCGGCCCCCGCCGTGCCGTTCCCGCCGCGGACCACCCGCACGCAGGAGACCCCGGTCTCCTCCTGACGCCTCGCCCGCCGCAGCACGAGCGCGACCGCCGCGCCCTGCCCGGCCATCCCCTGCCCGGTCATCGTGGCGGCGTACCTGACCTTGCGGGCGATCGGGACGCTCAGCCGAGCTGCGCGCGGACGTAGTCGCGCCAGCTCGCGGAGAACTCCGCCGGTGTCGTGCCGAGCACCTTCCTCAGTGCCTGCTCGACCGCGCCCGCCCGCTGCGCGTGGGCGCCCACGGCCCGGTAGAAGGCGTCGAGCCGGGCCGTGCCCCAGCGGTCCGCGATCATCCGGCAGGCCAGCCAGCCGCCTTCGTAGGCCCGCGCCAGCTCGGTGGGGTCGCTGGTGAAGCCGAAGTGCTTGTCCGGGGGCAGGGTCCCGGGTGCCCGGCCGTCCCGGAGGGCGTGGGCCAGCTCCGGCGCGATCTCGGCCGGGACGCGGCCGGTGCCGAGGTAGCCGATCCAGTCGGCGTACCCCTCGGAGAGCCACAGCGGGGTGGCGGCGGTGGTGTGCGCCCGGGTGGCCACATGAGTGGTCTCGTGGGTGAGCACGACCTGCTTGCCGACGTCGCCCAGACCGGCGTACGCCTCCGGGTTGACGACCACCCGGTCCGCGGGAGCCTTGCCGGCGCCGCCCGCCTCACCGGTGGTGACGGCCGCGATTCCCCGGTACTTCGCGGCCGGTGAGCCGAGCAGAGCCGCCATTCCCGCCAGCGTCCGCGGCACGAGGACGACCACCCGGCGGCTCCAGTGCGGCCCCCACGCCCCGGTGACGGCCGGGACGGCACGGTCGGCCAGCGTGGCGAAGGCCCGCAGCTCGGCGGCCGGCTGGCCGGCGCCGAGGACCAGACTGCGCACGCCCTTCGCGGTGGTCACCGGCCCCTGGTCCCACAGCTGCTGGCCGGCGTCCCGCGCGGGCCGGTCGGCGCCGACGTACCACTTCCCGTCGGCGGTGCGGCCGAGGGTCAGGGTGCGGCGGGTGTCCACCGGGGCGGTGTCGTAGCCGGTGACCCGGTAGCGCAGCTCGGCGTCGGCGGTGGCACCGGCGGAGGTGCGCCGCACGCCGGTGACCCGGTAGGTCCAGGAGGTGAGCGGGAGCGCACGCAGCCGGGTGTACTCGGTGCGGGCGCCCGTCGCGCCGTACGCCGTCCCGTCGTGGCCGAGCAGCGCCGCCGCCCGCCGGTCGAGCACCCGCTGCACCTCGATGCGGGTGGAGTCGGCCGGCGCCGGGCCGCCACAGCCCGCCAACGGCAGCAGCAGACCGAACCCCACGACTGCTGCGCACCACGCGCCCCTGCGACCGGCCACCCGCCGATCGTACGGCGCCGGAGGCGGTCAGGGACGGGTGACCGAGGAGACCGGCATCATGCCGACCGGGTCGTAGCGCACCGGGGCGCCCGGGTACGGCGCGTGGATGACCTGGCCGTTGCCGACGTACATCGCCACATGGCTGGCGTCGGACCGGTAGACGACCAGGTCACCGGGTCGGGCCTGGGAGAGCGGCACCTGCCGGCCGGCGAAGCGCTGCTCCTGGGAGGTGCGTGGCAGATGGATGCCGGCGTGCGCGTACGACCACTGCATCAGGCCCGAACAGTCGAAACCGGAGGGGCCGTTGGCGCCCCACACGTAGGGACGTCCCAGGGCGGCCCGGGCGGCCGCGAGGGCCGCGGCGGTGCGGCCGTCGGAGGCTACGGCGGCGGCCGGGCCGGGCAGATCGGTGCGGCTGCCCCGGGAGGCGCGGTCGTAGGCGGCGCGGTCGGCGGCGGACAGGGAGTCGAGCAGCCGGCGGGCCGCGGTGAGCTTCCGCTCCACGCTCCGCTTGTGGACGGCCACGGCCTTGCGGCTCTTCTCCAGGTCCGCGAGCTTGCCGGCCGCCTGCGAACGCTCCTGGACCAGCTCGCGCATCAGGGACTGCAGCTCCTTGAGCTGGCCGGCCTGCCGGACGCCGATGCGGTCGAGGGTGGAGGCCTTGTCGAGGTAGTCGTCGGGGTCGTCGGAGAAGAGCAGGGCGACGGCCGGGTCGATGCCGCCGGAGCGGTACTGGGCACCGGCCAGCGAACCGAGCCGCTCCCGCAGGGTGTTGACGCGCAGTTGCTGCCGGGCGATGTGGTCCTGCGCGTCCCGCACCTCGCGGCGCAGCGCGCCCGCGCGCTCCGCGGCCTTGTCGAAGGCCTGGGTCGCCTGCTCGGCCTGCTCGTAGAGCCGGTCCACCTCGGCACGGGCGTCGCCGTGCGGCGCTGCGTGCGCCGATACGGTGCCGAGCGCGGCGGCCGCGGCGGACAGCGCGCACAGGGCGGCCGCGCCCCGGTCGAACCCGGACGGTGCAAGGCGGCGATGAGACCCCACGGCAGTCCTTCTGCTGGCGGACAGAGACCGCTTCCCCGGCGCCTGGGGACGGGGAGGCCCCTGCGCCGGGGAAACGCGGCAGACAGTAGCCGTGCGGGAGGGTCCCGGCCAAAGACATCGGAGTCAACACACAGTGACGCCCCGCCGCTGACGCAGGTCAACGGCGGGGCGAGGAGTCAGTTCCGGTTTCCGGGATTCGCCCGTTCGGGCGCCACCGGGCGCGGGTGCCGGGACGGCCCCGCGGACGCAGGGACGGCCCGGCCGGGTTCAGAGGGTCCGGACGTTCACACGTTCCGGCGTTCAGACACGGACGCCGAACATGAACGGGCCGCCGATGGTGCTCATGGACTCGTAGCGGACGACGGTGCCGGTGCGCGGGGCGTGCAGGACCTGGCCGTTGCCCGCGTAGAGGCCCACGTGGTGGATGTCGTTGAAGAAGAAGACGAGGTCGCCGACCTGCAGGTCGCTCTGCGAGTAGATCCTCGTGCCGATGCCGGCCTGCGCCTGCGAGGTGCGGGGGATGGAGACGCCGGCCTGGGCGTAGGCCCAGGAGGTCAGACCCGAGCAGTCGAAGGAGGAGGGGCCGGTGGCGCCGTAGACGTACGGCTTGCCGATCTGGCTCTGGGCGGCGGAGAAGGCCGCCGCTGCGCGACCCGAGGCGGGCGGCGTGTCACCGAGGTCCACGCGCTCGGTGGACGAGCGGTTGGCGCGCTGCTGCTTGGCGGCGAGGGCCGCCTTCTCCTTGGCGGTCAGGGTGTTGAGCAGCTTCTGCGCCTCGGCGAGCTTGCCCTGGACTTCCTTCTTCTTCCGCTCCAGCTGGGTGCGCGTGGCGGAGAGGTCCTTGAGCTTCTCGGTCGCCTCTGCCCGCTCCTGGGCCAGTTCGCGCTGTTTGTCCTGGATCTTCTTCAGGGCCTCGACCTGCTGGCCGCTCAACTGGTCGAGCGTGGAGGCCTTGTCGAGGTAGTCGTCCGGATCCGAGGACAGGAAGAGCTGCACCGAGGGGTCGATGCCGCCTGAGCGGTACTGCGCGGTGGCCAGCGAACCCAGGCCGTCGCGGAGCTTGTTGAGGTCCTGCTGACCGCGGGCGACGTTGTCCTGGATGGTGGAGATTTCCTTCTGCAGCTTCTGCTGCCTCTCCTTGGCCCCGTTGTACTTCTCGGTGGCCTGCTCGGCCTGCTCGTAGAGCTTGTCGACCTTCGCCTTCACCTCGTCCTTGTTCAGCTTCTCGCTGGGAGCGGCGTTGGCGGCGTTCGCGCTGAGCGCGACGGCGGCGGCGGCTGCGGTGGTCAGCACGGTCACACGCGTGCGGCTCGGCTGCTTGGGTCGACGATGGGACGCCACGGAGGAGGAACTCCTTCTTGTGAGTGACCACCCGTTCGGAGGTTCGAGCCCAGACCCTAGTGACCCAGTTGTGATCAGTTCAAATCCTCGCGGCAAAAAACCCGGTCGCGCAATGCATTCTTTGCACGCAACTCACATGCAGTGATGCTCGATTGACACTGCGCTGCGTGACGATCCGGCTAATTCGGGCAATGCCCGTGCCCGTTGGACCTTCAGGACAGTCGCTTGAGAAGCACCGCAGAGGCCACGGGTCGGGCACCGGCCTTGGCGACCCCGTCGGCCACCTCCCGGTCGGTGGAGGCGACGATGACCGGACGGCCCGGCGGTTCCGCACGCACGATCTGGCGGATCAGTTCGTCCGCCGTGATGCCCGGCTTGGAGAACAGCACCCGCACCCCGCGCGGCGGCGCGAGCAGCACCGGCGCGGCCAGTTCGGCGCCGTCGAAGACGCACGTCACCTCGGCGCCGGTCTGCGCGGCGAGCGCCGAGAGCTGGCCGAGCAGCCTGAGCCGCTGCTTCTCCAGCGGCATCTGCGGATAGCCGGTCTTGGTGACGTTGTAGCCGTCGACCACCAGATGCACCTGCGGCAGCGCGAGCAACTGGTCGAGGATCGCCGGGTCGTTCTCGGACAGCGCGCGGGCGGCGATGTCCTTCGGGGTCATCCGTCCCGGCTCCACCGCGTCCACGGTCTCGGCCGGGCGCACGGAGACCGGCGGCAGGGCGAGTTCGCGCCGGAGGCCCTGGGTGGCGTCCAGGAGGGTGTCGAGCAGCAGCCGCACCCGCATGTCCTCGACGCTGCGGCCCTCCCGGGCGGCCCGCCGGGTGGCCTCCAGCGCCGCCTCGGCCTCGCCGAGCCGCCCCTTGAGCCGGCGGGACTCGCTCTCGGCGGCCGACACCTGCAGCTGTGACTCGGCGCGCACGGCGTCGGTCTCGGCGTGCAGCTTGCGCAGCGCGGCCTCGCCCCGCTTCACGTCACTGTGCGCGGCACGCAGCTTGCGGTGCAGGGATTCGGCCTCCTTCTTCGCCGACTCCAGCTCCGCACGCAGCCGTTCGGTCTCGGCCCGGGTGTGGTCGCGGGCCTGGGCCAGCTCGGCGCGCAGCCGCTCCAGTTCGGCCCGGCTCTCCTCGTCCACCCGCTCGGCGTGTGCGCGCTGGGCCTCCTCGCCGGCCGCGGTGACCAGCTTCACCCAGCCCGCCGGCCGCAGTACGTAGGCCGCGGCCGCCACATCGAGCGGGTCCGCGGCCGGGGGCGGGGAGCCGGAGTCGAGGGCGCCCGCGAGTTCTGCTTGCGCCTCTCTGAACTTCTCCCCGATCCGCTGCCGGAACAGCGGATCGGTCTCCAGCGCCGCCGCCATCGCGTTTCCGGCGAACTTCGCCCGGCGGTTGGGGGCGAACCGGGCGTACTGCCTCAGCTGGGCGGGCAGTTCCGCCACGGTCAGGCCGCCGAAGCCCTCCGAGACGATCTGCACGACCCGCCGGCGCACACCGTCGGGCAGCGGACGGTCAAGCACCTCGGCGGTGCCGTCGCCCGGCCCCCCGCCTGCGGTCTCCACCATCCGTCACACCCCACTACTTCCGCTGTTCCCCGGGGGCCGCTCCACTCAGGAGCCGGCACCCGGCCTGTCCACGAGTTCCACCTGGTCCACCGCGTTGCACCAGCGGCAGCGCACCGACTCGATGGTCTCACTGACCACCTCGCGCTCCTCCACCGTCGGTGCGCCGGCCAGGTCGAGATGGACGTACTCGACGACCTTCGACGAGCGGGTCACGTCGAACCGGGTGAGGTTGCCGCACAAGGCGCAGCGCCATCGCGTCGTGGCGGTCGGCAGGGGAACCGTCATCGTCGTCGTCCGCTTCCTTCTCGTTCTCGGCGCGCGCCGCCGGCCGGCGCGTGTGGCTCGTAACCCTACGGCCTGGCGGGTACTCGCCGCCCGTCTGTTCACGGCGGCGAGGCGGTCTGTCAGCTTGCGTCCCGTTACGTCATGCTCTGTAGTCATGATCAGCACCTGGAGCACGGCGGCCGGCAGGACACTCAGAGCGGTCCGGGGATCCTCGGCCCCGATGACATACGGCCTCATCGCCCTGTGCTGCCTGATCTTCGTCCTGAGCCCGGCCTCCGGGCTCACCCGGGCGAACGGCACCGGGGACGCGATGCTGGCCGCGCAGCGGACGTACTTCCACCGCTGGGGGGTGGTCCCGGCCGACCTGTTCGACGGAGCCGCCCGCGATGCGCTCACCCCGGCCACCGCCCTGTTCGTGCACGGCAGCTGGGTGCATCTGCTGGGCAACATGCTCTTCCTCTTCGTCTTCGGGGCGATGACCGAGGAGCGGATGGGCCGGGTGCAGTTCACCCTCTTCTACGCCTGCTGCGGCTACCTGGCCCTGCTCGGCTACGCGGCCGCCAACGCCGCCTCCGAGCAGTCGCTGGTGGGCGCCTCCGGAGCGATCTCGGCGGTCCTCGGAGCGTTCCTCTACCTGTTCCCCCGCGCGCGCGTGACCAGTCTTCTGCCGTTCCTGTTCTTCCTGCCGCTGCGCTTCCCCGCCTGGGTCGTGCTGCCCTGCTGGGCGGCCCTGCAGTGGCTCGCGGCGGGCCGCGCCTCCGACGGCCCCGGCGTGGCCTACCTCGCCCACCTGGTGGGCTTCGGGCTCGGCTTCGGTTACGCCTGGGCGCGCTACGGCAGCCGGAGGGGCCCGAAGGGCCGCCTCGGGAGGGCCGTGGCGGGAGACGGGAGGGCTAGAGTGAAGGCCGCACCGGCCCCGGCTCCCGAGGGAGAGAACCAACCGTGATCACCGCGATCGTCCTCATCAAGACCAGCGTGGACCGGATCCCCGAGATCGCGGAGCAGATCGCCGCGCTGGAGAGCGTCAGCGAGGTCTTCTCGGTCACGGGCACCTACGACCTGATCGCCATGGTCCGGGTACGGCAGCACGAGGACCTGGCCGAGGTGATCCCGGGCCGGATCAGCAGGATCCCGGGCGTGGAGGGCACCGACACGCACGTGGCGTTCCGCACCTACTCCCAGCACGACCTGGAAGCCGCGTTCGCGATCGGCCTGGACAACTAGCCGGCCACGTCCAGCGCGGCGACGCCGGTGCCCGGGGCGGCGCGGGGACGCCGGCGCCCGGGGCGGCGCGGGGACGGCACCCGCGGGCGCCCGGGACCGGGGTCGACGACCGCGGGCGCCGGGGGCGACGACCGCGGGCGACCGGAGCGTGCCGGCCGCCGCCACGGCGCCGCCCGCCCCCTCCGGGGCGGCCCCGGGCGGCCCCTCCTGGGCTCAGACCGCGGGGACGCAGCGGCCGTCCTCCGTGCGGTAGCGCCACTTCGCACCGTCCCGGACCAGCTCCTTCACGGCGTCCACGAACCGCTCCACGTGCTCGTCCGGCGTGCCCGCGCCGAAGCTCACGCGGATGGCGTTCAGCGACTTCTCGCCCGGGGCCGCCTCCGGTGCGCCGCACTCGCCCTGGGCCTGCGGGTCGCTGCCCAGCAGGGTGCGGACCAGCGGATGGGCGCAGAACAGGCCGTCGCGGACGCCGATGCCGTACTCGGCCGAGAGGGCGGCGGCGAAGTGCGAGCTGTTCCAGCCCTCGACCACGAAGGAGATGACGCCGACGCGCGGGGCGTCGTCGCCGAACAGGGAGAGGATCCGCACCTCGGGCACCTCGGCGAAGCCCTCGCGGACGGTGCGGACCAGGTGCTGCTCCCGGGCGACGAGCGAGTCCCAGCCGGCCTCGGTGAGCGCCTTGCAGGCCGACGCGATGGAGTAGGCGCCGATGACGTTCGGGGAGCCGGCCTCGTGGCGGGCGGCGCTCTCGTGCCACTCCACGTCCACTCCCCCGTCGGTGCGCCGGGAGACCTTGCGGCTGGCGCCCCCGCCCGCCAGGTACGGCTCGGCCGCCCGCAGCCAGTCGGCACGGCCGGCCAGCACGCCGGAGCCGAAGGGGGCGTACAGCTTGTGCCCGGAGAACGCGACCCAGTCGACGTCCAGGTCACGGACGTCCACCGGGTGGTGCGGGGCGAGCTGGGCGGCGTCCAGAACGATCCGGGCGCCGTGCGCGTGCGCCGCGGCGGCCAGCTCCCGCACCGGCCACAGCTCCCCGGTGACGTTCGAGGCGCCGGTGACACAGACCAGGGCCGGGCCGTGCGGGTCGCGTTCGGCGAGGGCCCGCTCCAGGGTCTCCACCGCCTGCCGGGGGGTGCGCGGGGCGTTGAGGTAGCTGACCTGGGCGTCCTGCCAGGGCAGCAGGGAGGCGTGGTGCTCGGTCTCGAAGACGAAGACCTGGCAGTCGGCGGGCAGGGCCCGGGCCAGCAGGTTCAGCGAGTCGGTGGTCGACCGGGTGAAGATCACCTGGTCGTCCTCCCGGCAGCCGAGGAACGCGGCGACCGTCGTGCGGGCGTTCTCGAACAGGTCGGTGGAGAGCTGCGAGAGGTAGCCGGCACCGCGGTGGACGCTGCCGTAGTACGGCGCGTAGGCGGCGACGTCGTCCCAGACGCGCTGGAGGGCGGGGGCGCTGGCCGCGTAGTCCAGGGCGGCGTAGCCGACCTCGCCGCCCGTCACGAGCGGAACGGTGACGTCCCGGCCCAGCACGGGCAGCGGGGCACAGACGAGCTGGTCGGCGGCAGCGGTGATGACGGACATGGGTGAACTCCCGTGCGAGCAGGTGGGACTCGTCGCGCGAGCGGACACGGCTCGAGCGCGGACGAGGGAAAAGGGCTGTGCGGAGGCGGGGCTCTGCGGCCCTATCGCATTCGCTTGCTCACGGGGGGCTCCCTCGATGACCAGGACCCCTGGCCCCGCGCTCGTCACGAGCGCGCGAGGGGTCCGCGCTTGCCGCAGACCTTGCTGTCCGCGACCTGGTCTTCACCCGGGGCACCCCGCCACGGACGGAGGGTTGCCGGACAGTCGGCCGGGGCCTCATGACTGTCACTCATGACCTGGTTCAGTATCCTGCCACACGATCTTCGGCGCGCAAGGCGCAGTCCGGCATATGGACTGCGCCGTGCCGCAGACCGCCCCGGGGTCAGGCGTTGCTCGCCGCCACCCAGCGCTCCAGCGCCCGCTTGGCCGCGCCCGAGTCGACCGACTCCCGCGCCTCGGCGATGCCGGCGCGCAGCTGGTCGGCGAGCGGCGCGTCCGTGGGCCGCAGCGCGACGAGCGCGGCCGCCGAGTTCAGCAGGACCGCCTCCCGCACCGGCCCCCGCTCGCCGTCCAGCAGGCGACGCGCGACCGCCGCGTTGTAGGCCGCGTCGGCGCCGCGCAGGGCGTCCACCGGCACGAGACCGATGCCCACGTCCCGCGGGTCGAAGGTCTCCTCCGAGACCTTGCCGTCGCGGACCACCCACACCCGGGAGGTGGCGGTGACGGTCAGCTCGTCCAGGCCGTCGTCGCCCCGGAAGACCAGTGCCGAGTTGCCCCGCTCGGCGAGGACCCCGGCCACGATCGGCGCCATCCGCGGGTCGGCCACCCCGACCGCCTGGGCGCGCACCTTGGCCGGGTTGGTCAGCGGGCCGAGCACGTTGAACGTGGTCCGGATGCCCAGCTGGCCGCGGGCCGCCGCCACATGGCGCAGGGACGGGTGGAACTTCACCGCGAAGCAGATGGTGATGCCGGCTTCCTCGGCGACCTCGGCGACCCGTCTCGGGGTCAGGTTCAGATTGATCCCGAGCTGCTCCAGGACGTCGGAGGACCCGGAGGCGGAGGAGGCCGCGCGGTTGCCGTGCTTGACGACCTTCGTGCCGGTGCCGGCGACGACGATCGAGGACATGGTGGAGATGTTCACCGTCTTGGCGCCGTCGCCGCCGGTGCCGACGATGTCGACCGCCGGGCCGGGCACCTCGATCACGTTGGCGTGCTCGTACATCGTCCGGACGAGACCGGAGATCTCCTCGACCGTCTCGCCCTTGGCCCGCAGCGCCACCATGAAGCCCGCGATCTGGGCGTCGGTCGCCTCACCGCGCATGATCAGGTCCATCGCCCACGCGGCCTCGTCGGCGGACAGGTCCCGGCCGGTCAGCAGGCCGTTCAGCAGGACGGGCCAGGAACGGCCCGCCGCGGTGTCGCCTCCAGCGGGGGTCACAGCGCTCATCAGCCGCTCCTCGTACACAGTCCTGCAAGGTCGTACACCACCCTATCCAGCCCGGAGCACGGCCAAGGGCCCCGTCCGTAACCCGGACGGGGCCCTTGGCCGTGGTGTGGCGACGCGGGGATCAGTGGTGGCCGTGGCCGCTCGTGATCTCCTTGTACTCCTCGACGGTCGGCTTCGTGATCTGGCTGTCCTCGCCGTAGTAGGCGGTGGAGAGCTTCGCGCGCAGCTTCTCCGAGCCCTTCACCTTGCGCTCGACACCGTTCTCGTCGACCGCCGGACCGATCTCGGCCGGCCGGTACTGCTCGTGCGCGGTGAGCGTGTGCAGCTGCTCCTGGCTGAGCGGCTCGTGCACCTCGATGAACTCACCGTGCGGCAGCCGCTTGATGATGCCGGTCTCGCGGCCGTGCAGCACCTTGTCGCGGTCGCGGCGCTGCAGACCGAGGCAGATCCGCTTGGTGACGATGAACGCGATGACCGGTCCGACGACGAAGAAGATCCGGACGAACCAGGTGACGGCGTTGATCGACAGCTGGAAGTGCGTGGCCCACAGGTCGTTGCCGCCGCCGACCAGGGTGATCATGTAGATCGTCACCCAGGCGACACCGAAGGCGGTGCGGGTCGGGGCGTTGCGCGGGCGGTCCAGGATGTGGTGCTCGCGCTTGTCGCCGGTGACCCAGGACTCGATGAACGGGTAGACCGCGATCGCCGCCAGGACCAGCGGGAAGAGCACCAGCGGGATGAACACGCCCAGGACGAGCGTGTGACCCCAGAGGTTGATCTCCCAGCCCGGCATGAAGCGGATCAGACCCTCGGCGAAGCCCATGTACCAGTCGGGCTGGGCGCCGGTGGACACCTGGTCCGGGCGGTAGGGGCCCATGGCCCAGATCGGGTTGATCTGGGCGATCGCCGCGATGGCCGCGATGACACCGAAGACCAGGAAGAAGAAGCCTCCGGCCTTGGCCATGTAGACCGGCAGCAGCGGCATGCCGACGACGTTCTTCTCGCTCTTGCCGGGGCCCGCGTACTGCGTGTGCTTGTGGTAGAAGACCAGGATCAGGTGGCCGACCACCAGGCCGAGCATGATGCCCGGCAGCAGCAGGATGTGGATCGAGTAGAACCGCGCCACGAAGTCGTGGCCGGGGAACTCGCCGCCGAAGAGGAAGAACGACAGGTACGTGCCGACGATCGGCACGGACAGGATCGCGCCCTCCATGAAGCGGACACCGGTGCCGGAGAGCAGGTCGTCCGGGAGCGAGTAACCGGTGAAGCCGGTGAACATGCCCAGGACGAACAGCAGGAAGCCGAACAGCCAGTTGATCTCACGCGGCTTGCGGAACGCGCCGGTGAAGAAGACGCGCATCATGTGCACGAACATGCCGGCGAGGAAGATCAGCGCCGCCCAGTGGTGGATCTGCCGGACCAGCAGACCACCGCGCACGTCGAAGGAGATGTGCAGCGTCGAGCTGAACGCCTCCGACATCAGCTGTCCCTGGAGCGGGACGTAGGAGCCGTGGTACTCCACCTCGTTCATCGACGGGTGGAAGAACAGTGTCAGGTAGACACCCGTCAGGATGATGATGGTGAAGCTGTAGAGGCAGACCTCGCCCAGCATGAACGACCAGTGGTCGGGGAAGATCTTGCGCATGTTGGACTTGGCCAGGGAGTAGATCCCGAGCCGTCCGTCCGCCCAGTCGGCGATTCGCTCGCCGGCCGGTGCCTTGCCGCGAGAGCGGCCCGCCGCGTCGGCGGATGGATTCGTTTCGTTCGCTGCAGTACTCATCCGCGCTCCCAGAATGCAGGACCGACGGGCTCCTCGAAGTCGCCGAGCGCCTGGAGGTAACCCTCACTGTCCACACCGATGCGCAGCTGCGGAAGGGCGTGGCCGGCGGGGCCGAAGATCACTCGGGCGCCGTCGGAGAGGTCGAAGGTGGACTGGTGGCACGGGCACAGCACGTGGTGCGTCTGCTGCTCGTAGAGCGAGATCGGGCAGCCGACGTGGGTGCAGATCTTCGAGAACGCGACGATGCCCTCGTGCGCCCAGTCGAGCTCGCGCTTGTCCTTGATGTTGCCCGGCTGGAGCCGGACGATCATCAGGGCCGCCTTGGCGATCTCCGTCTGGAACTCCTCGGACTTCTCCTCCAGGCCGTCGGGCTTGGCGAAGGTGAGCGAGCCGACGGCGACGTCCTCGGGACGCAGCGGCTGGTTGGTGTTCATGTTGACCAGGCGCTTGCCCTTGGCCCACAGGGTGTGGCGCAGCGTGCTGTGAGGCAGCGGCCCGAGGTCGCGCAGCAGCATGACACCGGAGAGCGGCACCAGGGTGAGCGCGCCGAACATCGTGTTGCGGATCAGCTTGCGGCGGCCGATCGCCGACTCCTTCGCGCCCTCGCGGAAGTCGTCGTGGACCTTCGTGCGCAGCTCGGGCGACGCCTCGATCGGGTGACGCTCGTCGGCGATCTCCACGTCGGACATCAGGGTGCGGGCCCAGTGGACCGCGCCCGCGCCGATGCAGAACAGGGCCGTGCCGAGGGTCAGGCCGAGCGCGAAGTTGAGCGCGCTGAGGTGACCGATCGGGAAGACGAAGATCGTCTTGTCGTGCGGGATCGCGACGTACGAGGCGATGAAGCCGACGGTGGCCAGCATCGACACCGTGAACATCAGGGCGACCGCGCGCTCGGACCGCCTGGCGGCCTGCTCGTCGATGTCCTGGATCCGGTGCTCGTGCGGCGGCAGTCCCGGGTCGGCGAACGGGTTCTCCTCGTCCGCGACGCTTACCGCGCCGTGCGCGTGCTCCTGCTCAGCGGGCAGGTTCTCTTCTGGAATGTCTTGGCTACTCATGACTTCTTGGCCTTTGCGGTCCGAGCGGCGACCCAGACGGCGACCGCGATCAACGCGCCCAGTCCGAAGATCCAGGCGAACAGGCCCTCGCTGACCGGCCCGAGGCCGCCCAGCTCCATACCACCCGGGTTGTCCGTGTCACTGCTGTTGACCGCGTGCAGGTACGCGATGATGTCCTTCTTGTTCTTCTCCGTCAGCGTGGTGTCGGGGAAGGAAGGCATGTTCTGCGGGCCGGTCTGCATGGCCTCGTAGATGTGCTTGGGGTCCACGCCCTCCAGGCTCGGGGCGTACTTGCCCTTGGTGAGGGCACCGCCCTTGCCGGTGAAGTTGTGGCACTGCGCGCAGTTGGTGCGGAACAGCTCGCCACCCTTGGCGATGTCCGCACCGGCCGGACCGTACTGCTGCTTGGTCGGCACGCTCGGGCCGGCGCCCAGCGACGCGATGTACGCGGCGAGCTGGTCGATCTGGGCCTGCGTGTAGACGACCTTCTTGCTCGGGATCTGGGCGCCCTGCGAGGTGGCGGCGGGCATACGCCCGGTGCCGACCTGGAAGTCGACGGCCGCGGCGCCGACACCGACGAGGCTCGGCCCGTCGGAGGAGCCCTGGCCACCGGTGCCGTGGCAGCTTGCGCAGCCGACCTGGTAGAGCTTCTTGCCCTCCTTGATGGTCAGGGACTGGGCGGTTTCATCGGCCTGCGCCTTGCTCGCGGGCGCGAACGCGGCGTACAGCCCCCCAGTGGCCGCCAGCGCGAGGAGTAGGACGACGACCGCCGCCAGCGGATGGCGTCGTCGTGCGGAGAGCTTTTTCACGGATTACCCCGGTGTCAGGATCTTCTGCGTCGATGCTTCTGGATGTGCGGGAGCGGTCCCGGCTACTTGATCAGGTAGATCGTGGCGAAAAGGCCGATCCAGACGACATCGACGAAGTGCCAGTAGTAGGACACGACGATGGCGGCGGTCGCCTGCTCGTGCGTGAACCTCTTCGCCGCGTACGTGCGGCCGAGGACCAGCAGGAAGGCGATGAGACCACCCGTCACGTGCAGGCCGTGGAACCCGGTGGTCAGGTAGAACACCGAGCCGTACGGGTCGGAGGACAGCGAGATGCCGTCCTTCTTCACCAGCTCCGTGTACTCGTAGATCTGACCGCCGATGAAGATCGCACCCATGATGAAGGTGAGGATGAACCAGCCACGGAGCTTCTTCACGTCGCCGCGCTCGGCCGCGAACACGCCGAGCTGGCAGGTGAGGGAGGAGAGCACCAGGATCGTGGTGTTCGTCGCGGAGAAGGGCACGTTCAGCGCGTGCGCCATCTCCTTCCAGTGGTCCGGTCCGGTCACCGACCGGAGGGTGAAGTACATCGCGAAGAGGGCCGCGAAGAACATCAGCTCGGAACTCAGCCAGATGATGGTTCCGACGCTGGTGAGGTTCGGCCGGTTGACCGACGGGTGCGCGTGCCCGGTTTCTACTGTCGTTGCTGTCGCCACGACCGACATTATGTCGGTCGCTTATCCCGCCCTCACTCCGGGGGGTGCCGTTCGGAGTGTTGCTGCCTGCCGAACCGGTGCTGACGTGGTGTTCATGGGAGTAACATCCGCCCAAACGGCCCTGTCCGTCCTGTCCGTACGACGCTGACGTCCCGGAGGAACAATGCAGCCGACCGCCACGGTGCTGGTCTACAGCGACGACTCCAACACCCGCGAGCAAGTACGGCTGGCCACCGGGCGCCGGCCGGCTCCGGACGTGCCCCAGGTCGAGTTCGTGGAGTGCGCGACCCCGGCCGCGGTGCTGACCGAGCTGGCCAAGGGCGGCATCGACGTCTGTGTGTTCGACGGCGAGTCCGCGCCCATGGGGGGCATGGGCCTGTGCCGGCAGATCAAGGACGAGGTGTTCCAGGCTCCGCCGGTGCTGCTGCTGATGGGCCGGCCGCAGGACGCCTGGCTGGCCACCTGGAGCCGGGCCGAGGCGGCGGTCACCCTGCCGGTGGATCCGGTGGAGTTCGCCGCCGCGCTGGCTTCCCTGCTGCGGCAGAAGAGGCTGCTGAGCGCCTGAGAGACCGCGGCGCGCGGTTCGTGCGCGCGAGCGGCCACGTGACCTCTCGCGCGCCTCCCCGCGCCCCTTGCGGGCGCTCACACGGCCGTCGGACGGAGCCTTGCCACGTCTCCCGGTGCCGGACCGTCCGCGCCGCTGTCCGTCAGCGCGCTGCCGGTGCGCCATTTCTTCCAGTCGAGGTTCCAGTCGCCGAAGCCGTTGCCGAAGGGCTCCATGGGGTCGCCGTTGGAGTTCACGACCTTGACGATGTCGCCCTGGTGCACGTTGTCGAAGAACCACTCGGCGTTGGACGTGCTCATACCGGTGCAGCCGTGGCTGACGTTCGCGTACCCCTGGGATCCGACGGACCAGGGGGCCGCGTGCACGTACTCGCCTGACCAGGTGACCCGGGTGGCGTAGTAGACCGGCAGGTCGTAGGAGTCGGAGCTGCCCTCGGCGATGCCGACGGTGCTGCCGCGCATGCGTACGAAGTACTGCTTCTCCAGGACGACCTTGACACCGTTGCGGGTCTCGAAGCCGGGCTTGCCCGTGGTGACCGGGATCTGATCGACCTGCTGGCCGTTCTTGTAGTAGGTGAGCTGGTGCGTGGAGGCGTCCGTGATGGCCTCGACGCGGTCACCGATGGTGATCGCCAGCGCCTTGGACCTGCCGCCCCACAGCCGGTCGCTGATCTTTACGCCGTCCAGGTTGCTGTGTACCTGCACGGTGGCGTGGGCGGGCCAGTACTCGCGCGGGCGGTAGTGGAGTTCCTTGTCGCTCACCCAGTACCACGAGCCCGGCACGGCGGGCACGGAGTCCACCCTGAGGGCGCGCTCCACGACGGCACGCTGTGCCTTGTCCTTGATCGCCTGGTCGAGCTGGGCGGTGATCGGCTGCCCGACGCCGTAGGTGCCCTTGTCGGGCCCGAACGTGACGCCCAGGCGCTTCTTGCTGGTGGGCATGCTGGTGTCGAAGGAGAGGACCTTGCGGCCGGGCGCGCCGTCCTCGTCCTCGGTGCTCACCGAGACCGTGTAGTGGGCGTTGGCGGCCAGCGGGGAGGTGCTGTGCCACCGGCTGCCGTCGGCGGCCAGTTCGCCCGCCACATAGCGCCCTGTGGAGTCCTGAGCGGTGACGTCGGTGATCCGGCCGTCGCTCTGGGCGGTGACTTCCAGGGGCTTGTCCGGGTCGGCCCGCTTCCCTGCACCGGTGGGGCCGTTGAAGGAGATCAGGCCCGCCGCGTCGTACGGCCTGGCCGACAGAGGGTTGCCGTCAGAACCGCAAGCGGTGACGCCCGCGCCGAGGGCGGTCACCAGCAGGGTGCAGCTGACGACGGTGCGGGTGCGCGGAGTGTGATTCATACGATCACGCTATGAGGTGCTTGCCGTACAGGCGCGGCGAGTAACCCGTTCGAGCGAACGGCGCTGCGGCAGAGGAGGGACCCGCCGGTCCGGCCGGAAAGGCGGGAGCCCGGACCCTCCTGACGGAGGGTCCGGGCTCCCGGTGCGTGTTCCCGCGTGCTACTGGGTGCGGTTCTCACCGTGGTAGTACTCGAACACCCAGCCGAACAGGCCGATCATGATGATCGGTGCGGCGAAGTAGATCAGCCACCAGCCGACCGCGACGCTGAGGAAGGCGATCGCGCCGCCGATGCCCAGCATGAGCGGCTGCCAGCTGTGCGGGCTGAAGAAGCCCAGCTCGCCCGCGTCGTCCGCGACATCGGCCTCCTGGTCGTCCTGGGCACCCGCGTCGACCCGCCGGGCGGTGAAGCCCAGGTAGAAGCCGATCATGACGCTCAGGCCGAAGGCCAGGAAGAGCGCCGTCGTACCGGCCGGCTCCTTCGACCACACGCCATACACGATGGCCATGATCAGGATGAAGACGCTCAGCCAGATGAACATCCGACCCTGGATCTTCACTTGCCGGCCTCCTTGCTGCCCGCGACGGCGGTGCCGTGACCGGCGTGCTCGAGCTGCTCGAGCGCGGCGATCTCAGGGTGGTGCAGGTCGAACGCCGGGGATTCGCTGCGGATCCGCGGCAGGGTGAGGAAGTTGTGCCGCGGCGGCGGGCAGGAGGTCGCCCACTCCAGCGAGCGGCCGTAGCCCCACGGGTCGTCCACGCCGACCGGCTTGCCGTACTTGGCCGTCTTCCACACGTTGTAGAGGAACGGCAGGATCGACAGGCCGAGCAGGAACGAGCTGATGGTCGAGACCGTGTTCAGGGCGGTGAAGCCGTCGGCCGCCAGGTAGTCGGCGTAACGACGCGGCATGCCCTCGGCGCCCAGCCAGTGCTGGACGAGGAAGGTGCCGTGGAAGCCGATGAACAGCGTCCAGAAGGTGATCTTGCCCAGGCGCTCGTCGAGCATCTTGCCCGTCATCTTCGGCCACCAGAAGTGGAAGCCGGAGAACATCGCGAAGACGAC
>NZ_JBICWT010000018.1:0-133053 GCF_043199955.1 Streptomyces sp. NPDC048514
CGTATACGGCCACGCTCGCGATCCCGGCATCCCGACAGGCCCGGGCCACGCGGACAGCGATTTCGCCACGGTTGGCGATGAGCACCTTGCGCACGATTGAGGCTCCCTCCTTGAAACAAGCCGAGTTTAGGGACTGCCGACACGGCACTTCGACCCGTCCCCAATGGTGAGCTTGCCCACACGGAGCGTGATTCGAGGCTCGCTCGACCCGCGAAAGTCCAAGTCGCACCGCGGTACGCAGGACTCCTGCGGGAAACCCTAGCCCTGTCATGTGGCCAAGGTCTCTGTGGCGGGGTGCTGCGGGCCACTCTGATTCTTTGTCGAGTCCCTACGAATGGCCCAATGATTCTTTGCTGCGGCCCGAACCCTTGTCCCCCGGTTTACCCGTTAGTAGCGTTCGCGATGGCTCGAACGTACCTGAGGTAACAGATCGCTGGCTGGAGAGTGGGTGGGGACCGGTGGTGCGTAGACCGGTGGCGTGGGTCGTGGCGGTCGTCCTCCTCGCCGAGGCGCTCGGCATCGCGGCGGTGAACTGGTTCCTCGGCGTCGTCGTCGACCGGCAGAAGATGTCCCTGGCCGGCCTCGACCCCGATGTCATGTCGACGTCCTCGAAGATCGGTGGAGTCGTCTTCGGTCTCTACTTCGCCCTGTGCGCCCTGGTGGCCCTGCTGGTCGCGATCCGGAACCGCGCCCCGGCCGGCTTCGGGCGCATCCTGCTGATCAGCGCGGCCGTGGTGCACGGTCTGCTGGGCGCGTTCGCCTGGGGCCTGATCGGCCCGACCGCGTTCCTGTTCATGGTCGTGGTGCTCGCGCTGATCGTCCTGCTCCTGATGACGTACGACCGCGCCGACGGCCCGCGCCAGGCGGCCTCCGGCGGCGGTGACGCGGGCGGTGATCCGCGGGCGCGGGACGAGCCGGAGCAGGCCGCGCCGGCCCAGCGGCTTCCGGGGCAGCGCGAGGCCCGGCGGGACGGCGAGGAGGAGCCGCAGGACACGGCCTCCGCTCAGGTCACCCCGCCGTCGCCCACAAGTCGGTGATGCCCACACCCAGTTCGGCGAGGAGCCGGCGTACCAGGGGCAGGCTGATGCCGATCACGTTGCCGTGGTCGCCGTCGATGCCCTCGATGAACGGCGCCGAGCGGCCGTCCAGGGTGAACGCCCCGGCGACGTGCAGCGGCTCGCCGGAGGCCACGTACGCGGCGACCTCCTCGTCGCTCGGCTCGCCGAACCGGACGACGGTGGAGGCGGTCGCCGAGACGTAGCGCTTGGCCTCCGTGTCCCAGACGCAGTGCCCCGTCTGAAGGACCCCGGCCCGGCCGCGCATCGACTTCCAGCGCGCGGTGGCCTCCTCGGCGTCGGCGGGCTTGCCGAGCGCCCGCCCGTCCAGCTCCAGCACCGAGTCGCAGCCGATCACCAGGGCGCCCTGCACCTCCGGGCGCGCCGCCACCACCGAGGCCTTCGCCTCGGCCAGCGCGAGCGCCAGCTCGGCCGGGGTGGGCGCGGTGACGGCGTCCTCGTCGACCCCGCTCACGATCACCTCGGGCGCGAGGCCGGCCTGCCGGAGCAGGCCGAGCCGGGCCGGGGACTGGGAGGCGAGCACGAGTCGCCTGTGGCGCGTTGCAGTCATGCGATCAGGTTAGCCACCCGGGCCCGCCGCACTCACCTCACGCCGATCACGATCATCGCCACGACCATGGCCAGCGCCATCAGAAGGCCGAGCCGCCGCAGCATCTCCTGCATGTCGCGGAGTTCCTTCGGCGGCTCGTCCTCGGGGTCTGACCACAGCATCCCACCAGCGTGCAGCCCGGCCGGGCGCGGCGCCTGAGTACAGCTACTCAGGTCGGCACCGGCACCGGAGTGCGGTGCGCGGCTGCCCGCGCCCCGCATGGGCCGGCCCTGGGCTCGGCCGGTACGACCGGCCCTCAGCTCGGCCAGTACGACCGGGTCCAGGTCGCCGCGCCCGGCCGCGGCAGGCGCCGGGAGGCGATCCGGGACGGGTCGGACCACGCGTCCCTCGGGCCCTGCGCACCGGACGGCCGGACCGCGGCCGCCGCGGCGCGGGCGCGGACCACCGCCAGTGCGGCGGCCAGCTCCTCCGGGGTCGGATTGCCTCGTACGACCTTGATCGTCATGGCGGGCTTCCTCTCGGTCGGCCGGGCTAGAGGGGGATGTTGCCGTGCTTCTTCGGAGGGAGGGATTCCCGCTTCGTACGCAGCTGACGCAGGCCGCGGACGATGTGGGCGCGGGTGTCGGACGGCATGATCACCGCGTCGACGTAGCCTCGCTCGGCCGCGACGTAGGGGTTGAGGAGGGCGTCCTCGTACTCCCGGATGAGCCGGGCGCGCACCGCCTCCACGTTCTCGGGGCCTTCCCCGCTCGCCTCCGCCTCGGCGATGGTGCGGCGGTGCAGGATGTTGACCGCGCCCTGGGCGCCCATGACGGCGATCTGGGCGGTCGGCCAGGCGAGGTTGAGGTCGGCGCCCAGGTGCTTGGAGCCCATCACGTCGTAGGCGCCGCCGAAGGCCTTGCGCGTGATGACGGTGATCAGCGGCACGGTGGCCTCGGCGTAGGCGTAGATCAGCTTGGCGCCGCGCCGGATGATGCCCTCGTGCTCCTGGCCGACGCCGGGCAGGAAGCCGGGCACGTCCACGAAGGTCAGCACCGGGACGTTGAAGGCGTCGCAGGTCCGCACGAAGCGGGCCGCCTTCTCGGAGGCGTCGATGTCGAGGCAGCCGGCGAACTGCATCGGCTGGTTGGCGACCACGCCGACCGGGTGGCCCTCGACCCGGCCGAAGCCGGTGACGATGTTCGGCGCGAACAGGGCCTGCGTCTCGAAGAACTCGGCGTCGTCCAGCACGTGTTCGACCACTGTGCGAATGTCGTACGGCTGGTTCGCGCTGTCCGGGACGAGGGTGTCCAGCTCACGGTCCTCGTCGGTGGTGGTGAGGTCCGCGTCCTCCGGGAAGACGGGCGCCTCGGAGAGGTTGTTGGACGGCAGGTACGACAGCAGCTGCTTGATGTACTCGATGGCGTCCTTCTCGTCGCCCGCCATGTGGTGCGCCACGCCCGAGGTGGAGTTGTGGGTGCGCGCGCCGCCCAGCTCCTCGAAGCCGACGTCCTCACCGGTGACGGTCTTGATGACGTCCGGGCCGGTGATGAACATGTGCGAGGTCTGGTCGACCATGACCGTGAAGTCGGTGATGGCCGGCGAGTAGACCGCGCCGCCCGCGCAGGGGCCGACGACCAGGCTGATCTGCGGGATCACACCGGAGGCATGGGTGTTGCGGCGGAAGATCTCGCCGTAGGCGCCGAGGGAGGCGACCCCCTCCTGGATCCGCGCGCCACCGGAGTCGTTGATGCCGATCACCGGGCAGCCGGTCTTCAGCGCGAAGTCCATCACCTTGACGATCTTCTGGCCGTAGACCTCGCCGAGCGCACCGCCGAAGACGGTGAAGTCCTGCGAGAACACGGCCACGGGCCGGCCGTCGACGGTGCCGTAGCCCGTGACGACACCGTCGCCGTAGGGGCGGTTGGCCTCGAGGCCGAAGTTGGTGGAACGGTGCTGTGCGAACTCGTCCAGCTCGACGAACGACTCTTCGTCGAGTAGCAGTTCGATCCGCTCACGGGCCGTCAGCTTGCCCTTCGCGTGCTGCTTCTCGACGGCACGTGCCGAGCCGGCGTGCGTCGCTTCGTGGATGCGGCGCTGGAGATCCGCGAGCTTTCCCGCGGTTGTGTGGATGTCGATCCCTTGGATCTCTTGACGCTCTTCCGGCTCGGACATCGGGATGCGGCTCCCTGCCTGCTCAAAAGGGGGGACGGTTACTCATCCGTAGAGTAGTGGCGGGCCCGGAGATCAGCACTGCGTCCTTTGCCACACCTAGGGTGGCTTGCATGACGCCCCGAGATGCATCAGACGACAACGACGGCCGCTGGTCCGACCTCGACCGTCCGCCCCTGAACGCGGCCGCGCTGCGGCGGGCTCTGGTGCGCGAGGGCGGGCTCTACCGCGGCATCGACGTGGTGCGCCGGACCGGGTCCACCAACTCCGACCTGGTCGCCCTGGCCGATGCCCGGAAGGCCGACGAGGGTGCCGTCCTCGTCGCCGAGGAGCAGTCGGCGGGCCGGGGGCGGCTGGACCGCCGGTGGACGGCACCGCCGCGCTCCGGCCTCTTCTTCTCCGTGCTGCTGAGGCCGGCCGAGGTGCCGGTCGCCCGCTGGGGGTGGCTGCCGCTGCTCACCGGGGTGGCCGTGGCGACGGGGCTGTCCCGGGCGGCGGGCGTGGACACGGCACTGAAGTGGCCGAACGACCTGCTGGTGACCGTGGACGGGGAGGAGCGCAAGGCGGGCGGCATCCTCGCCGAGCGGGCGGGCGAGGACGGCGTGGTCGTCGGCGTCGGCGTCAACGTCTCGCTGCGCGCGGAGGAGCTGCCGGTCCCGCAGGCGGGCTCGCTGGCACTGGCCGGGGCGCGGACCACGGACCGGGACCCGCTGCTGCGGGCCGTGCTGCGGTCGCTGGAGGACTGGTACGGGCGGTGGCGGACGGCAGGGGGCGACCCGGGCGCCAGCGGCCTGCAGGACACGTACGCGGCGGGCTGCGCCACCCTCGGCCGGGTCGTACGTGCGGAGCTGCCCGGTGACCGTTCCCTCGTCGGAGAGGCGGTCGCCCTCGACGGAGACGGCCGCCTGGTCATCGCCACCCAGGAGGGCGTCCAGCAGCCGGTGGGCGCGGGAGACATCGTCCACCTGCGCCCGGCATAGCCGGCCGCCCCCAAGGGCGCGGGGTACGGCGCGAACGACGGCCGCCGCAGGGGTGCGGGGTACGGCGCGAACGGTCACGGCGGGTCCGCGGTCGGGATCCGGCGGCGGCCGCCGCAGGGGTGCGGGGAACGGCGCGAACGGCCACGGCGGGTCCGCGGTCGGAGTACGCCGGCCGCCCGCGGACGCGGACCCCGCACCGGCCCAACCCAACGGAGTGAGCTGGCGCACACCTGCCGTAGAGTTGAGGCCGGTCGATCCTGACCGCGGCAGATCGGAAGGGCAGCAGGCGTGACCGTCGACGACACGGGCTCCGGCGCGGGCGCGGACGGCCGGGTGGACCCTCCCCTCGAGCGGGGGGACGCCCACGCCGCCGACACCGGCGACGACCCGCTTGCCCTGCGTCTCGAGCAGCTCATCCTGGGTGCCGAGCGCCGCTACACCCCTTTTCAGGCCGCTCGCAGCGCCGGTGTCTCCATGGAACTGGCCTCGCGGTTCTGGCGGGCCATGGGATTCGCCGACATAGGTCAGGCCAAGGCCCTCACCGAGGCCGACGTACTCGCCCTGCGCCGCCTCGCCGGCCTCGTGGAGGCGGGGCTGCTCAGCGAGGCCATGGCGGTGCAGGTGGCCCGGTCGACCGGGCAGACCACCGCCCGGTTGGCGGAGTGGCAGATGGATTCCTTCCTGGAGGGCCTGACCGAGCCGCCCGAGCCCGGCATGACCCGCACCGAGGTGACCTACCCGATCGTCGAACTGCTCCTGCCCGAACTGGAGGAGTTCCTGGTCTACGTCTGGCGCCGGCAGCTCGCCGCCTCGGCCGGCCGGGTCGTGCAGTCGGCGGACGACGAGGAGATGGTCGACCGGCGGCTCGCCGTCGGCTTCGCCGACCTCGTCGGGTTCACCCGGCTCACCCGCCGCATGGAGGAGGAGGAGCTGGGCGAACTGGTCGAGGCCTTCGAGACGACCGCCGCCGACCTGGTGGCCGCGCGCGGCGGCCGGCTCATCAAGACCCTGGGCGACGAGGTGCTGTACGCGGCGGACGACGCCGGGGTCGCAGCGGACATCGCCCTGCGGCTGGTCGAGACGCTGGCGAACGACGAGACCATGCCCGAGCTGCGGGTCGGCATGGCGTTCGGCACGGTGACCACGCGTATGGGGGACGTGTTCGGTACGACGGTGAACCTCGCGTCCCGGCTGACCTCGATAGCGCCCCGTGACGCCGTGCTGGTGGACAGCGCCTTCGCGCAGGAGCTGATCCGTACCGGGGAGGCGCCCGCCTCGGAGGCGGAGGCGGCGGAGGCCGCGGCGGCCGCCGAGAAGGAGGGTGAGGAGCCCCCGGCCTACCGCTTCGCGCTCCAGCCGATGTGGCAGCGCCCGGTGCGCGGCCTCGGCGTGGTCGAACCGTGGCTGCTCGCACGCCGCGACGACCGGTCCCAGACCTCCTGACCACCCTGACCACCTGACCACCTGAGCCTCTGGGCCTCCGGCGCCTGCTGGGGCTTCCGCCTCCGGGCCCGTTACCGGTCGAACACGTCGACGCACAGGCTGATCACCGGGAGGCACATCCCGCCCGGGTCCGGGCTCGGCGTGCCGTGTCCGTGTCCGTGTGTCGGCGTCGGGTCCGGGGCGCGGGTCGTCGGTGCCGGGCGCGGTGCGGATGCCGTCGCCGAGGGACGCGGCGTGCCGTCGCCGGGAGCGGGCGGGGACCCGGCCGGGCCGGTGGCCGGGACGGCGGGGTCGTGAGACGGCGCGGCGGTCCCCGGGGCGGCCGGGTCCGGGGAGCCGGTGCCCGTGTTCGGGCCGGTGCGGGTCCCGCTGCCGGCGCCGGTCGGGGCGGGATGCCTGCCGCCCATGGCGGAGGTCGCCGACGGCGGCGCGGTGGGGCCGGCGGCGACGCCGGCGGAGCTGCGCGCCGGGCGATCCGTGGCGCCGCCGCCCGGGGCCTGCCGGGACTCGGCCTGTGCCGTCCCCGGGGCACCGACACCGGACTCCGGGGCGACCCGGACCAGGCTGAGGACCCCCGCGGCCAGGGCGAGGCCACCCGCGGCGAGCACCACCTTGCGGGGGTGTGGCTTGCGGTGCCGCCCGCGCCGTACGCCGGCCGTACCGCCGCCGACCGGTTCGGCCGGCCCGCTCTCCCGCTCCGTACCGGACTGTGCAGGTATCGGTGTCATCGGTTCCCTCCCCGCCGCGCGCCCCCCGGGCGCGCCGTGGCGAGCGCACGCTATGCGCTCCCGTGGGCGGTGTGCGGTGAGACGGCCGGGATGTCACTCGAACGGGCGTAGCCCCCTGGACTTCCCGGGATCGGGTACGACTGCGATGATCAGGCCGACAGTGAGTTAACCCGCGTTAACCGGGAGGGTGTCATGAGCGAGGAGCGGTTCGGGGAGTTCGTGCTGGTGCGGCGGCACGGACCGGTCGCGGAGCTGGTGCTGGACCGGCCCAAGGCCATGAACGCCGTCTCGACGGAGATGGCCCGTTCGCTCGCGGGCGCGTGCACGGCGCTGGCCGCAGACCGGGACGCGCGCGTGGTCGTGCTGACCTCTTCGCACGAACGGGCGTTCTGTGTCGGGGCCGATCTGAAGGAGCGCAACTCCTTCAGTGACGCGGACCTCGTGCGGCAGCGGCCGGTGGCGCGCGGGGCGTACACCGGGGTGCTGGAGCTGCCGATGCCGACGATCGCGGCGGTGCACGGCTTCGCGCTGGGCGGCGGCTTCGAGCTGGCGCTGTCCTGCGACCTGATCGTGGCCGACCGCACGGCCGTGGTGGGGCTGCCGGAGGTGTCGGTGGGCGTGATTCCGGGCGGTGGCGGTACGCAGCTGCTGCCCCGGCGGATCGGGGCGGCGCGGGCGGCCGAGCTGATCTTCTCCGCGCGCCGGGTGGAGGCGGCGGAGGCGGCCGGGCTGGGTCTCGTGGACCAGCTGGTGGAGGAGGGCCGGGATCGCGAGGAGGCGCTCGCCCTCGGTGCCCGGATCGCCGCGAACTCGCCGGTGGGCCTGCGGGCCGCCAAGCGGGCGCTGCGCCTGGGGCACGGGCTGGATCTGCGGGCCGGGCTCGAGGTGGAGGACGCGGCGTGGCGCTCGGTGGCGTTCTCGGGCGACCGGGCGGAGGGGGTGGCGGCGTTCAACGAGAAGCGCAGGCCGCAGTGGCCGGGCGAGTGACGTGACGGTCCCTCGGAGTGGCCCCGCCCGCAGCTCCGGCGCACGAGTCGACCCACGGCGAACCGGCCCAGCGGGCGGAACCCCGGACCGGCGGCGGACGGGCCGCCCGGCGGGACGCCGCCTCGGTGGACGGGCCGGCTGGGCTGGTGGGCGGCGTGCCGTGGGGGCGGCCACCTGATCGCCGCACCGATATCCCGAATCATCCCGTTTCTCCTAGCCTGGGGTGATGGGTGACGACAAGCGGCTCGCCGACGTCGTGGCGCTGGCGCAGGGGATGGCGGCGGCCCGCGCTCCGCGCGAGTCGTGGCAGGCCGCCGTGCTCGGCGCCTGCCGGGCGCTGGACGGCAGCTTCGCCGCACTGTCCGTGTGGGAGCGGGAGCTGGGCCGGCTGCGGGTCCTCGTGAACGTGGGGGAGCGCCGGCCGGACGAGGAGGAGTTCCCGGAGGCCGAGACCTACCCGGTGTACCAGTTCCCGGAGATCACCGAGTTCCTGCACGAACGGTGGGCGGGCGGCGGGGGCCCCAACGCCTGGGTGGAGACCGCCGAGGGCACGGCGGCCGGCGTCCCCGGCTACTTCCATCAGCGGGTCGCCGCGCTGCGCCGCAGGGGCCGCGGCTGCTGCGTCGTCGCCCCCGTCGTGCTGCACGGCAGGGCCTGGGGCGAGCTGTACGTCGCCCGCGCCGTCGGCCGGCCCGTGTTCGGCCGGGGCGACGCCGAGTTCGCGACCGTACTGGCCGCGGTCGTGGCCGCCGGCCTCGCGCAGACCGAACGGCTGGAGGAGGCCCGCCGGCTCGCGTTCACCGACGCCCTCACCGGACTGGCCAACCGCCGTGCCGTGGACGTGGGCCTGGAGGAGGCCGTGGAGCGGCACCGCGCGGAGGGCGTGGCCGTCAGCCTCGTCGTCTGCGACCTCAACGGGCTCAAGCGGGTCAACGACACCCTCGGGCACTCCGTCGGCGACCGTCTGCTGGAGCGTTTCGGCTCGGTGCTCTCGCTGTGCGGGGCCATGGTGCCCGGCGCCCTGTCCGCACGGCTCGGCGGGGACGAGTTCTGCCTGCTCGCGGTCGGCCCGTCCGCCGACGACGTGGTGAACGCCGCGGACGAGCTGTGCCGCAGGGCGGCGGAGCTGGAGCTGGGGGAGGGGGTGGCCTGCGGCGTCGCCTCGACCGACGACCCGATAGGGCCGGTGGAGGACGCCCGGAGGCTGTTCCGGCTGGCGGACGCCGCGCAGTACCGTGCCAAGGCGCTGCGCGCGGGCCGGCCGGTGGTGGCGGGCCGCGAGGGCCCGGACGATCCGGTCGTACGGCTGGCCGACGAAGCGCCGCCCGCGCGCGGCGAACGGCGCCGCTTCCGCGGCCGCCGCCCATGAGGCGAAGACCACACCGAACGGTAAGGGTCACCCCCGTGCACCACTAGTGACATCCTCACATTCAATGCGTACGCTCCTGAATATGGATATGCACACTGTGGTGGTGGGGACGTCCGGTGTCACGGCGTCCGACGTGCTCGCCGTGGCGCGCGGCGGTGCCCGCGTCGAGCTGTCGGCCGAGGCGGTGGCGGCCCTCGCGGCGGCCCGGGAGATCGTGGACGCGCTGGCGGCCAAGCCGGAGCCGGTCTACGGCGTCTCCACGGGCTTCGGCGCCCTGGCGACCCGGCACATCAGCCAGGAGCTGCGTGCCCAGCTGCAGCGCAACATCGTCCGCTCGCACGCCGCCGGCATGGGCCCGCGGGTGGAGCGGGAGGTCGTACGGGCGCTGATGTTCCTGCGCCTGAAGACGGTCTGCTCCGGGCACACCGGCGTACGGCCCGAGGTCGCGCAGACCATGGCCGACGTGCTGAACGCCGGGATCACCCCCGTCGTGCACGAGTACGGCTCCCTCGGCTGCTCAGGCGACCTGGCCCCGCTGTCCCACTGCGCCCTGACCCTCATGGGCGAGGGGGACGCGGAGGGCCCCGACGGGGTCGTACGGCCGGCCGGCGAGCTGCTCGCCGAGCACGGGATCCAGCCGGTCGAACTGCGCGAGAAGGAGGGTCTGGCCCTCCTCAACGGCACCGACGGCATGCTCGGCATGCTGGTCATGGCCCTCGCCGACCTCGACACCCTGTACAAGTCCGCCGACATCACCGCCGCCCTCAGCCTGGAGGCGCTGCTCGGCACGGACCGTGTGCTCGCCCCCGAGCTGCACGCCATCCGGCCGCATCCGGGGCAGGGCGCCGCCGCCGCCAACATGCTCGCCGTGCTGAAGGGCTCCCAGCTCACCGGTCACCACCAGGACGACGCGCCGCGGGTCCAGGACGCCTACTCGGTGCGCTGCGCCCCGCAGGTGGCCGGCGCCGGCCGCGACACCCTCGCGCACGCCCGCCTGGTCGCCGAGCGCGAGCTGGCCTCCGCCGTCGACAACCCGGTGGTGCTCCCCGACGGCCGCGTCGAGTCCAACGGCAACTTCCACGGCGCACCCGTCGCCTACGTGCTGGACTTCCTCGCCATCGCCGCCGCCGACCTCGGCTCCATCGCCGAGCGCCGCACCGACCGGCTGCTGGACAAGAACCGCAGCCACGGCCTGCCGCCCTTCCTCGCCGACGACGCCGGTGTGGACTCGGGCCTGATGATCGCCCAGTACACGCAGGCCGCGCTGGTCAGCGAGCTGAAGCGGCTCGCCGTACCGGCCTCCGCGGACTCCATCCCGTCCTCCGCGATGCAGGAGGACCACGTGTCCATGGGCTGGTCGGCCGCGCGCAAGCTGCGCACCGCCGTCGACAACCTCGGCCGGATCATCGCCGTCGAGCTGTACGCGGCCACCCGCGCCGTCGAGCTGCGCGAGGGCCTCACCCCGGCACCGGCCTCGCGGGCGGTCATCGAGGCCGTCCGGGCCGCCGGTGTCCAGGGCCCCGGCCCGGACCGGTTCCTGGCGCCCGACCTGGCCGCCGCCGACGCCTTCGTGCGCGCCGGGGACCTGGTCGCGGCGGTGGAGACGGTCACCGGCCCGCTGCGCTAGGGCGACGGAGAGACACATGGGGGCCCCGCCGTCCGGCGGGGCCCCCTTCCGTCTCCGTCGCTACGTCACTTCAGCTTGGCCGCCTGGGCCTTGACCACCGCGGGCGACACCGCGTACGGCTTCTTGGCCATCATCGCGCCGAGGTTGATCGTGTAGTACGACGCCAGGGTGTTCCCGTGCCGGACCACCTCGCCGTGCACGGGAGCCTTGTCGCCGTCGTCCTCGGTGACGATCGCGAACGCCACCGACTCGTCCCCGGCGGCCGTCGGCTTCGACTGCTGCACGTCGGCGAACTTCGCCGTGGTGCCCGCCTGCTTGCCGGTGAAGCCGCCCGCACACGCCTTCACCGCCGAGGAGACGGCGGCCAGGGCCTTCGTCGCGCCGTCGCCGTCGTACGAGAACAGGCTGACCGAGGTGACGTCCCGGTCCATGGACTTGTTGAGGGCGTCCGCGAACTTGCCGTCGGCCATGTCGTCCAGCGACGTGGCGTCGTCCGTGGGGTCCTTCGCCTGCTTCTCGGTGGCCATCCGGTCCGCCTGGGTCGCGGTCCCGGCCGGCGGCTGCATGGACAGGACGCGGGCCAGCGGACGGCACTCGGCGCTGTCGGTGGTGATCGGCTTGGCGCGGCCGGCGGGGACGGCCCCGACGTCGAATCCGGGCACGTCGCCGTCGGCGATGACCAGCTTCTTCAACTCGGCGGTGCCGAGCGCCTTCGCGGCCGGCTTCCCGTCCGTCCCCTTGCCGCCCCCGGAGTCCTTGGACCCCTGCGAACAGCCCGTGACAAGGGCGAGCGACAGCACGCTCACAGCTGCGCCGGCGCACAGCCGCACGCCCGATGATCTCTTCATGCGCGAACTATGTGGGCCCTGTCAAAGATTCGTCAAGGAATTTAAAAGCCCAGGCGTTCGCGGCGCACCGAATACACCACGAATCCGGCGCCCACACCGAGGAAGAGGGTGCCGCCCACGACGTATGGCGTGGTGTCCGGGCTTCCGGTGTCGGCGAGTTCGGTCTCGTCCGCCGTCTGCGGCGCGGTCTCGGTGGTGGCCGCCGGGACGGCTCTGGCCTGCTCGGTGACGTGTGCCGTGGAGAACGCCGCGACGGACCTCGGCGCCGTGTCTCCCGCCGGGGAGTCCTGCGACGCGTTCGCGGACGGGACGAACCACAGTGCGCAGAGCAGGGTGCCCGCGGCAGTGGCGGTCAGCAGCGGACGGCGAGCGGATGACACGGAATATCGATCCCCTTGTGACGCTGGTGAATTGGCCGGGTGAGGCGATGTTAGTGAAAGTCGCGGGTCACGGGAAAGTCACGGGAGGTTTCGGTCGTACGCTCCCGGCATGAGCACTGAAGAGACATCACGTTTTGTACGACTTCGCGTGGAACTCGTCCTGGAAGTGGAGGACGAGGGCGAGGTGACCAAGGCGGCGCTGCGCCGGCTCGCCGCCGATCCGGACCTGCCGCAGGACGAGCGGACCCAGGCCGAGGAGGCTGTGACGGAAGACACCGCGGAGGCCCTCGCCTACCTCGTGGACCCGTTCGACCTGGTCAGCGGGGTGCCCGGCGTGGAGCTGCAGCAGGCGTCCTGGTCCAGCGAACGGATCGAGTACGACCCGGATTCGCCCGACTGGGACCTCGACGAGGATGATGGGGCGGACGACGACGAGGACGGCATCGGCTGAGCGTCCCGGGGCACCCTGGGCCCCGGACGGCAACCGCCGTCCGGGGTTTCGTCGTCCCAGGGGGCGCACGGACGACTTCCGCACCACCCGCCTCGGGCGGACGTGGTGCGCCTAACACATGCGAACCATGTGAAAAGGGACGGATCGTCCGTAGCGTGGATGGTTCGCCACGGGGATTCTCGGGGTTCGATTTCGGCAACGATGGAGAAGCGTGTGATGACGGACAGTAAGCGGCGCAGGGACCTGATGGTCGCGTCCGCACTGCTCGGTAGTGTGCTGGCACTCACGGGCTGTTCCGGCGGAGGCAACGCCAAGGCGTCCGACGGCGGCGACAGCTCGCAGGCGAGGACGGACGAGGCGGCGGCCCAGAAGTCGTCCCAGGCACAGATCACGATCACGCCCAAGGACGGCTCCGACAACGCCTCCATCAACAACTCGGCCGCCGTCCGGGTCGCCAAGGGCACCCTCACCGACGTGTCCATGACCACGGCCGACGGCAAGGCCGTGGCCGGCGCGCTGTCCGCCGACAGGACCAGCTGGAAGCCCAGCGCCCAGCTGCAGCGGTCGACCACCTACAAGCTCTCCGCGGAGGCCGAGGACTCCGACGGCCGGGTGGCCCACGAGAACGCGTCCTTCACGACGGTCTCGCCGGCCAACAGCTTCATAGGCAACTTCACGCCGGACAACGGGTCCACCGTCGGCGTGGGCATGCCGGTGTCGCTCAACTTCGACAAGGCGATCACCAACAAGACCGCCGTGCAGAAGGGCATCACGGTCACCTCCAGCAGCGGTCAGGAGGTCGTGGGGCACTGGTTCAACGCCAACCGCATCGACTTCCGTCCGGAGACGTACTGGAAGGAGAACTCCACCGTCACGCTGAGGCTGGCGCTCGACGGCGTCCAGGGCGCCGACGGCGTCTACGGCGTCCAGCAGAAGACGGTCACCTTCCACATAGGCCGCAACCAGATCTCCTACGTCGACGCGCAGACCAAGCAGATGAAGGTCACGCAGGACGGCCAGGTCGTCAAGACCATCCCGATCTCCGCGGGTTCGCCGGAGAACAAGACGTACCAGGGCGTCATGGTGATGTCCGAGAAGTTCAAGCAGACGCGCATGAACGGCGCGACCGTGGGCTTCACCGACGACGACGGCAAGGGCGAGTACGACATCAAGGACGTGCCGCACGCCATCCGCCTCACCAGCTCCGGCACCTTCCTGCACGGCAACTACTGGGGCGCGAAGTCCATCTTCGGCAACGTCAACACCAGCCACGGCTGTGTGGGCCTGCCCGACGCCAAGGGCGCAGGCGACCCGGGCACGCCGGCCGCCTGGGTGTACGAGCACTCCCTGCTCGGGGACGTCGTGGTCATCCAGCACACCGGTGACAAGACCGTCTCCCCGGACAACGGCCTCAACGGCTGGAACATGGACTGGGCCCAGTGGAAGGCCGGTTCGGCCGTCTGACGCCGACCCCTCCACCGCCTCTCGATGCCGCCCCCCAGGGGGCGGCATCGGTGCTTTCCGGGGTTCGCGGCACAGGAGGACGCCGGCGCCGGACGACGCTCAACTCCCCTCAAACATCGGCAAGTTCGCGAACGTGTAACGACGCCCCGGAGACCGCGTAACACTTTCCCCGGGCACCTCCCCATCCCCCTCTCCTCCCTTGAGCCCTCCGATCGTCCCCCGGCATACTGCGTGACCCCGGGGGGTCGGCGTGCATACGTACGAGGCTTCCCCCGGCCGGGTGAACGGGGAATTCGCCCGGTACCTCTTCTCCAGGGGGAGAACTTGCGCAGACAAGTGAAAAGAGCAGCAGCGGCCGGGGTGGCGACGGCCGCGGCCGTCGCCCTCGCAGCGGGAATGACCAGCCCGGCGTTGGCGAGACCAGCACCCGCACCGGCCGCCGCCTCCGCCCGCACCGCCGGGCACCACGTCACCCTCATCACCGGTGACCGGGTCGCCCTCGACGCCAAGGGCCGCGTCCTCGGCCTGGAGCGGGCCGAGGGGCGCGAACACATACCGTTCCAGGTCCGCCGGGCCGCCGGACACACACTGGTCGTCCCGGCCGACGCGGCCCGCCTGGTCGCCTCCGGCAAGCTCGACCGCCGGCTGTTCGACATCACGGAGCTGAACAAGGCCGCCACCCGCAGGGCGCAGCGGTCCGGCCTGAAGGTCATCGTCGGTTACAGCGGCTCCGCCGCGATCGCGAAGACCCGCGTCCGGGACGCGGGCACCCTGCGCCGCAGCCTGGCGGCGCTCGACGCGGACGCCGTGCAGACCCCGGCCGCGGACACCGCGCGGCTGTGGGACGCGGTCACCGACGGGGACGGGACCGCCGCCGGCATCGCACACGTCTGGCTCGACGGGGTCCGCAAGGCCTCCCTCGACAAGTCCGTCCCGCAGATCGGCGCCCCGACCGCCTGGAAGGCCGGCTACACCGGCAAGGGCGTGAAGGTCGCCGTCCTGGACACCGGTGTGGACACCGGTCACCCGGACCTCGCGGGGCAGGTGGTCGGGTCCAGGAACTTCACCGCCGCCGCGGACGCCACCGACCACTTCGGCCACGGCACCCACGTCGCCTCCATCGTGGCGGGCACCGGCGCCAGGTCGGGCGGCAAGTACAAGGGCGTCGCCCCCGACGCCGAGATCCTCAACGGCAAGGTGCTGGACGACACCGGCTCCGGTGACGACTCCGGCATCCTCGCCGGCATGGAGTGGGCTGCCACGCAGGGCGCCTCCGTCGTCAACCTCAGCCTCGGCGGCTACGACACCCCCGAGACCGACCCGCTCGAGGCGGAGGTCGACAAGCTCTCCGCCGAGAAGGGCATCCTGTTCGCGATCGCCGCGGGCAACGACGGCCCCCAGTCGATCGGTTCGCCGGGCAGCGCGGACGCCGCGCTCACCGTCGGCGCCGTCGACAAGAAGGACAAGCTGGCGGACTTCTCCTCCACCGGACCGCGCGTCGGCGACGGCGCCGTCAAGCCGGACGTCACCGCGCCCGGCGTGGACATCACCGCCGCCGCGGCCAAGGGCAGCGTCATCGACCAGGAGGTCGGCGAGAAGCCCGAGGGCTACCTGACCATCTCCGGCACCTCGATGGCCACCCCGCACGTCGCGGGCGCCGCCGCGATCCTGAAGCAGGAACACCCCGACTGGGGCTACGCCCAGCTCAAGGGCGCCCTGACCGGTTCCGCCAAGGGCGGCAAGTACACCCCGTTCCAGCAGGGGACGGGCCGGATCCAGGTCGACAAGGCCATCAGGCAGTCGGTCGTCGCCGACCCGGTGTCGGTGAACTTCGGTGTGCAGCAGTGGCCGCACACCGACGACAAGCCGGTCTCCAGGAAGCTGACGTACCGCAACCTCGGCGACAAGGACGTCACGCTCGCCCTGGGCAGCACCGCCACCGACCCCAAGGGCAGGGCGGCCCCCTCGGGCTTCTTCAGGCTCGGCGCGACCGAGGTGACCGTCCCGGCGCACGGCACGGCCTCGGTCGGCCTCACCGCCGACACCAGGCTCGGCGGCACGGTCGACGGCGCCTACTCCGCGTACGTGACGGCGACGGGCGGCGGCCAGAGCGTCCGCACGGCCGCCGCGGTCCAGCGCGAGGTGGAGTCGTACGACGTCACGCTGAAGTTCATCGGCCGTGACGGCAAGCCGGCCCCGTACTACGCGGCCGACCTGAGCGGGGTGGGCGGCCTGGCCGCCGGCGTCTCGCTGAGCCCGTACGACAAGTCCGGCACGGTGAAGGCGCGCGCGCCGAAGGGCGCGTACATCCTCAACACCGCGATCTACGTGGACCCCGAGGACGGGACCAAGGGCCTCGACTGGATCGTCCGGCCGAAGCTGACCGTCGCGGGGAAGCAGACGATCACCGTCGACGCGCGCAAGGCCAGGCCGGTGGACATCACCGTCCCCGCCTCGGGCCTCACACCGCAGTTCGCCGCGCCGAGTTACGACGTCACGATCGGCGACGGCGAGTACGGCTACGGCTGGTTCCTCGACTCGTACAAAAACTTCCGCACCGCCCACCTCGGTCCCGCGCTGCCCGCCGGGACGCTGCGCCAGCAGTGGGACGCCCACTGGATCAGGGGCGCGGGCGAGCAGTACGACGTCACCTCGGGCGGCGCGGTCGAGCGGCTCGCCACCGGTTACACCAAGCACTACAAGGCGGGCGACCTGGCCACGGTCAAGGCCCGGCTCGGTGCCCCCGCGAGCGGCAAGACCGGTTCGATCAGCGCCGTCGGCTGGCTGCCCGGCAGCTCCGGGGCCACTTCCATCAGCATCAGCCAGAAGCTGCCCGGAACCCGCACCCTGCACCTGTCCGCGCGGGGCGGGGTGGCCTGGCAGCTGGAGTTCGAGCAGGACGGCGGCCTCGACCCGGACGGCTTCCCGGTCACCGACGCCGCCTACTCGCTGGACCAGTTCGCCGTCAAGGCCGGCAAGACCTACACCAGGACGGTCAACACCGCGGTCTTCGGCCCGCACGTCGGCAAGGACTTCGGCCTCTCCCGTTCCGGCAACGAGATCTCCGGTTCGCTGCCGCTGTTCGCCGACTCCGCGGGCCACGCCGGATACTCGGTCCTCACCTCGGTGCACACCACCCTGTACCGCAACGGCACCAAGGTCGGCACCACCGACGACCCGCTGTACGGCGACAAGACCTTCAAGGTGCCCGCCGGTGACGCGGCCTACAAGCTCACCACCTCGGTCAAGCGGTCCGCGAAGGTGGCCCGGGCCTCCACACGGATCGACGCGGCCTGGACCTTCCGCTCCACGAAGCCGTCGAGCGGCACCGCCCGGCTGCCCGCCTCCGCGCTGCGCTTCGGCGCCACGACCGGCCTGGACAGCCGGGTCGCGGCCGGCAAGAAGGTCACCTTCCCGGTCACCGTGGAAGGCGCGGCCGCGGGCCGCAATCTGAAGTCCCTCGCCGTGTACGTCTCCTACGACGGCAAGAACTTCAGGAAGACCGACGTCCGCAACGGCAGGATCACCGTGAAGAACCCGGCGAAGAACAAGTCCGTCTCGTTCCGCGCCAAGATCACCGACAGGAAGGGCAACACGTCGGAGATCACGATCTACGACGCGTACTTCGGCAAGTAGGCCGTAGCGCTCCCCGACGAGGGGCACACCGGAGAACCGCCTCCGGTGTGCCCCTCAACGCGTCGCGGCACGCGTCGCGTCCGCGCCCCAGCTGGCCAGCAGGCGGAGCGACTCGGCGGAACCGGAGTCCGGTTCGGCGTGATAGGGTGACCAGGGAGTGCTCCGAGCCGTCCGTCAGACGGAAACTCTCGAAGTTCAGGGCGAGGTCACCCACCAGAGGATGGTGCAGGTGCTTCACGCCGTGACTCTTCTCCTTGACGTCGTGCGTCGCCCACAGCCGACGGAACTCCTCGCTCTTCACGGAGAGCTCCCCCACCAGGGCGGACAGGCGCGAGTCGTCCGGATCGCAGCCCGCGTCCATGCGCAGCGCGCACACGATGTCGATCGCCTTCTGCTCCCAGTCGACGAACAGGTCCCGGTAGTCGGGGCGGAGGAAGACCAGCCGCGCCCAGTTGCGCTCGGCGGGCGGCAGCTCCGCCCAGTCGCCGAAGAGGGCCGCCGCCATCCGGTTCCAGGCGAGGATCTCCGCGCGCCGGCCCACGATGTACGCCGGTACGCCGTCCATGGTGTCCAGCAGCTGCAACAGCGCCGCCCGCACCTGCTGCTGCCGTGCCACCGCCTTCTTCTTGTGCGCCTTCGGCTTGGCCAGATGGGTGAGGTGGGCGTGCTCGGCGTTCGTCAGCCGCAGCGCCCGGGCTATCGAGCCCAGCACCTCCGCCGAGACGTTCCGGCCGTTGCCCTGTTCCAGGCGGGTGTAGTACGCCACCGAGACCCCGGCCAGCTGGGCCAGCTCCTCACGGCGCAGCCCCGGCACCCGGCGGTGCCGGCCGAAGTCGGGCAGCCCCACGTCCTGCGGCTTCAGCCGGGCCCGCCGGCTGCGCAGGAACTCGCTCAGCTCGGCCCGCCGGTCCAGGGGCCGTCCGGCGGCCGCCGCCCGCGGCTGTTCGTCCCTGCTCTCCATGCCTTCCAGTATTCATGGTCGTAGGCACAGGATCCTGACCCCGCCAGTGGTAGGCACAGCAGTCGTACGCAAAGCGGTGGGCTGGGCGGCGATCGCGGGGAAGGCGCAGGGTGGAAGACGTATCCGGCCGGACGACGGCCGGAAACCAACCCCCCCCTGCTAGGAGACCCCCGGCATGACCACTGTCGCTGCATACGCCGCGCCCGCACCGAAGGCCCCGCTGGAGCGGACCACCATCGAGCGGCGCGCGGTCGGCGAACACGACGTCCTGATCGACATCAAGTTCGCCGGTATCTGCCACTCCGACATCCACCAGGCCCAGGACGGCTGGCGCCCCGGCATCTTCCCGATGGTCCCCGGCCACGAGATCGCCGGCGTCGTCTCGGAGGTCGGCTCCGGTGTGACGAGGTTCGCCGTCGGTGACCGGGTGGGCGTCGGCTGCATGGTCGACTCCTGCCGCGAGTGCGACAACTGCAAGGCCGGCCTGGAGCAGTACTGCCTCAAGGGCGGACCCACCTGGACCTACAACGACACCGGCAAGGACGGCGAGCCGACCTACGGCGGTTACTCCGAGAAGGTCGTGGTCGACGAGAACTACGTCGTCCGTGTGCCCGAGGGACTCCCGCTGGACGAGGCCGCGCCGCTGCTGTGCGCGGGCATCACCACCTACTCGCCGCTGAAGCACTGGAACGCCGGCCCCGGCAAGAAGGTCGCCGTCGTGGGCCTGGGCGGACTGGGCCACATGGGCGTGAAGATCGCGCACGCGATGGGCGCCGAGGTCACCGTCCTGTCGCAGTCCCTGCGCAAGAAGGACGACGGTCTGCGGCTGGGTGCCGACCACTACTACGCCACCGGCGACCCGGACACCTTCGAGGAGCTGGCGGGCACCTTCGACATCATCCTCAACACGGTGTCCGCGCCGCTGGACTTCGCCGCGTATCTGTCCCTGCTGCGGACGGACGGCACGATGGTGAACGTCGGCCTTCCGGAGGAGCCGGTGCAGATCGTCCTGCAGTCGCTGTTCGGGCATCGGCGCAGCGTCAGCAGCTCTGGCATCGGTGGGATCGCCGAGACCCAGGAGATGCTGGACTTCTGTGCCGAGCACGGTCTGGGCGCGGAGATCGAGGTGATCGGCGCCGAGCAGATCAACGAGGCGTACGAGCGGGTGCAGGCCAGTGACGTCCGGTACCGGTTCGTGATCGACGCGGCCACGATCTGAGGGGGGCCGGGGGCGCCGTGGGGGTGCGGGGCGGCTGTCGGGTGCGAGTGGTGCGTGGCTGGTCGCGCAGTTCCCCGCGCCCCCTTGCGGGGGCGGTCCGCCGGTTTGTCTGTGCGGGTTGTGGGTGGCTGGTCGCGCAGTTCCCCGCGCCCCCTTGCGGGGGCGGTCCGCCGGTTTGTCTGTGCGGGTTGTGGCTGGTGGTGTAGTTTCCCGCGCCCCCCTGCGGGGGCGGCCGCCCACTCCCGGGGCTACTCGGTGGGGCGTTCTCGTAGGGTCAGTACCGCTACCGCTCCCGTCGCCGCCAGGACCGCGGAGACCACGAAGGCGAGGTTCGCGCCGCCGGCCAGGGTGCCGGACGACGTGACCAGGGCGATGGTGAGGGCCACGCCGGCGCAGGAGCCGATGTAGCGGAAGGTCTGCTGGGCGCCCGAGCCCATCGCGGCCCGCTCCCGGGGGACCGATTCGACGGCGAGCAGCGGCAGCGCCCCGTTCAGCAGGCCGCTGCCCAGGCCGCCGATGATCAGGCCGGGCAGCAGCCGGACCCAGGAGCCGGAGCCGATCGCGCCGAGCATCGTCACCACGGCGATGGTGTGCAGGGCGAAGCCGAGCGCGAGCTGAACCCGCGACGAGACCCGGCCTGCCAGGTGCTTGACCTGCAGAGCCACCGCGAAGCTCAGGCCGGACCAGAGCAGGAACAGCCAGGCCGTGGCCAGGGGCGACAGCCCCATCGTCTGCTGCAGCAGGGCCGGCAGGAAGCTGAACATGCCGATCACCGCGAGGCCCGTGAACAGGCCGCCCGCCGAGGACGCCAGGAAGCGGGTGCGGCGCAGCAGGCCGAGGTCGATCATCGGGGCCGCCGCCCGGCGTTCCACCGCCACGAACGCGGCGACCAGGAGCACGGCCGCCGCGAGCAGCAGGCCCACCGGCGCCCGCAGCCAGCCGTCCCGGCCCAGCGTCAGGGCCGCTACCAGGGCCACCAGGGCGAGGCCGAAGGTCGCTGCACCGGACACGTCCGGCCGGCCGCCCCGCGGGGCCCGGGACTCCGTCAGCGCGCGGCTGCCGAACGCGGCCACGAGGAGCGCGGCGGCGCCCAGGACGCCGTAGGCCACCCGCCAGGTCGGCAGCGCGCCGGCGACCAGCGGCCCGACCGCGATGCCGCCGCTGACGAACGCGCCCCACACCCCGGTGGCGTGCAGCCGGCCGCGCGGACTGGGAAAGGCGTGCACGATCAGGCCCAGGCTGCTGGCCAGGATCGCCGCGCTCGCCGCACCCTGGGCGATGCGGGCGAGGGTGAACTGCCAGGTGTTCGTGGTGAAGGCGCCGAGGACGGTGGTGAGGCCCAGGGCCAGGGTGCCGGCCAGGAAGATCCGGCGGCGGCCGTGGTCGTCGGCGAGGCTGCCGGCCACCAGCAGGAGCGCGGCGAGGCCCAGCGGGGTGCCGTTCAGCAGCCAGGCCTGGGCGGACAGCGGGGTGTGCAGCGCGCTCGCCGTGTCCGGCAGCGTGACCATCGGGGCCGTGTACGTCATCAGGGTCACGGCGGTCGCCGCGCTGGTCAGGGTGAGGGTCGCCCGGGGGCGCAGCGGGGTGTCCCGGGCGGTGCCGGTTCTCGGGGTGGCGGGGGCGGTGAGGGAGCGGAGCCCGGTCATGGCCAGTCCTGTCCTTCCAGGGCCTTCGGCTTCCGGTTCGTTCACTGAACCGACCTGTCGAGGCCACCGTACACCCTGGGTTCGGTGAATGAACCGACTGGTCGGAAAGTGGCTACAGTGGAGGGCATGGCACTGGGCAAGGACTACGCGACACAGGACTGCTCGATCGCCCGCGCGCTCGAGATCGTCGGCGAGCGCTGGACGCTGCTCGTCGTCCGGGACGCGCTCTACGGGGTCCGGCGGTACAACGACTTTCTGGTCCACCTCGGCATTCCGCGCGCCGTCCTGGCCGCCCGGCTGCAGTCCCTGACCGCCGAGGGCATCCTCGAGAAGCGCCGGTACCGGCAGTCGCCGCCGCGGGACGAGTACGTCCCCACCGAGCGCGCCCTCGCCCTGTGGCCCACCCTGCGGGCCCTGGGCCTGTGGGGGCGCGAGCACTTCGGCGAGGCCCGGCTGCGCTACTTCCGGCACGCGGACTGCGGCACGGAACTCGGCCCGTACGGTGAATGCCCCGCCTGCCGCGTCGTCGTACCCGTCGCGGACGTGCTCATGGAGCCGGGCCCGGGACTGGACCGCGATCCGGCCGACCCGGTCAGCCGCGCGCTGCTCAGCCCCAGGCGGCTGCTCGAACCGCTGGAGCCCGCCTCGGCCTGAGCACCGGCCGGGTGCCGCTGGAGCCCGCCTCGGCCTGAGCGCCGGCCGGGTGCGGTGCTCCCGACCGCCGCCGCGATCGTCCTGGTCACCGCGCTCGTCCGGCTCCTCCTCCACCCTGTCCCGGGCCGCCGTGCGTGGCGGGCGGGCCGGAGCCGCGGTCCGGCCCAGGATCGACGCGTTGCGGGCGCGGCACGCCGGCGATCCCGAGCGGCTGCGCCGAGCCGTGCTCGACCTGCACGCCGAGGAGAAGGTGCCGCCGCTGTCCGGCATCCTGCGTACCGCTCGCCGCGGCGCTGTACATCGTCACCAGCATGACCTGGAGTGCCCTCGAGCGGGCCGCTCAGGAGCGCTGACGGCGGGGGGTTACGGTCCAGTACCTGAACAGGGTCTTGCGGAGTGGACAACGGAATTGGAGGATCAGCCAGTCCTCCGGCGGCTGCACCCGTCGGCCGGGCGCCCGCGATCGAGGGAGATGGTGACCATGAAGCTGCTGCGAGTCGGCACGGCGGGGGCGGAGCGGCCCGCGCTGCTCGACGCCGAGGGGACCCTGCGTGACCTGTCCGGCCTCGTGGACGACGTCGACGGCGCGCTCCTCGCCGACGACGCGGCGCTCGCCGGGGTGCGGGCGGCCGCCGAGGCCGGTGGGCTGCCCGCCCTGGACGCGGAGGGCCTGCGGATCGGGCCGCCGGTCGGCCGCATCGGCAAGATCGTGTGCATCGGGCTCAACTACCACGACCACGCCCGCGAGACGGGCGCCGAGCCGCCCGCCGAGCCGGTCGTCTTCCTCAAGGCCCCGGACACGGTCGTCGGGCCGAACGACACCGTGCTGGTGCCGCGCGGCTCGGCGAAGACCGACTGGGAGGTCGAACTCGCCGTCGTCATCGGGCGTACGGCCCGCTATCTGGACTCGGCCGAGGAGGGGCTCGCGCATGTCGCCGGGTACGCCCTCGCGCACGACGTCTCCGAGCGGGAGTTCCAGATCGAGCGGGGCGGGACCTGGGACAAGGGCAAGAACTGCGAGACGTTCAACCCGCTGGGACCGTGGCTGGTGACGGCCGACGAGGTACCGGACCCGCAGGCGCTCTCCCTGAAGCTGTGGGTGAACGGGGAGCTGAAGCAGGACGGGACGACGGCGGAGCAGATCTTCCCCGTGGGCGAAGTCGTCCGTTACGTCAGCCGGTTCATGACCCTCTACCCCGGAGACGTCATCAGCACGGGCACGCCGGCGGGCGTGGCGATGGGGCAGCCCGAGCCGAAGCCGTACCTGCGGGCCGGCGACGTGGTGGAGCTGGAGATCGCCGGACTCGGCCGCCAGCGGCAGGAACTGAAGGACGCCTGACCCGAGGACGGGGCGCGCGCCGGTCGCGGCTCCGTGGCCGGCCGCGTGGTCGACCGGGCCCCCTCCTGGTGGGACCGGTCACCCCAGCAGAGCGGCCAGCCGGCGCCATTCCTCCCTCGGCAGGGCGTCCCCCGTCTCCTCGGCCACCACCTGGAGGGCGACATGGTCCGCGCCCGCCGCGTGGAAGGCGTCGACGCGTTCACGCACCCGGTCCTCCCCGCCCCAGGCGAACAGCGCGTCGACGAGCCGGTCGCTGCCGCCGTCGGCCAGGTCGTCCTCCGTGAAGCCGAGGCGCAGGAAGTTCCGCGTGTAGTTCGGCAGGGCCAGATACATGGCGAGGGTCCCGCGGGCGAGGGCCCGGGCCCGGTCCGGGTCGGTCTCCAGGACGACCTTCAGCTCCGGGGCCAGGAGCGGGCCGGCGCCGAGGATCTCGCGTGCCCGGGCGGTGTGCTCCACGGTGACCAGGTACGGCACCGCACCCGCGGCCCGCTCGGCGGACAGCTTCAGCGTCCTCGGCCCGAGGGCGGCCAGCACCCGGCGGTCCGCGGGCACCCCGGCCGAGTCCAGTGCGTCCAGATAGGCGACCAGCGCCGAGTACGGGCGGCGGTACCGCTCGGCCAGCTTGGCGTGGCTGACGCCCAGGCCGAGCACGAACCGGCCGGGGTGGGCGGCGTCCGCCTCGGCGAAGGACGCCGCACTCGCCTCGGCCCCGTAATCCCAGATGCTCTGGATGCTGGTGCCGACGGTCAGGGTGCCGGTCGCCTCGAGGAGCGGCAGGGCGTGCCGGGCGGCGCTGCTGCCGCCCAGCCAGACGGCGCCGTAGCCGAGTTCCTCCAGCTCGGCCGCCGCCTCCCCCAGTTCACCGCGTCGCGCGGGGTCCTCGGAGCGCAGCCCGACGTTCCAGACGCCGTACCGCCCGATCCTGTCCTGCAAGGTGCTCATGGGTCCGGTCCCTCCGGGTGGCCGTGATCATCACGTCTTCAGCCTTTCCCGCCCGGAGGGGCCCACCGACGTGATCCCCGCGGGTGTCACACGTTCAGGAACCGCTCCAGGGCCTCGACCACCAGCCGGTGGTCCTCGACCTGGGGCAGGCCCGAGACCGTCACCGATCCGATGACGCCGGCGTTCTCGACGCCGACCGGGAACGAGCCGCCGTGGGCGGCGTAGACGTCGGGGTCGAGGCGGGAGGACTCCTCGAACGTCGTGCCCTTGGCCCGGAAGCGGCTGCCGACCAGATAGGAGGAGGCGCCGTAGCGCTCGACCACCCGGCGCTTGCGGTCGATCCAGACGTCGTTGTCCGGGGTCGAGCCCGGCAGCGCCGCGTGGAAGAGCTGCCGGCCGGCGTGGTGGATGCCGATGGCCACCGGCGCCCGGCGCTCCCGGGCCAGCTCCACCAGCAGCGAGCCGAGAGCCCAGGCGTCGTCGTGGGTGAACCGCGGGAAGACCAGCCGGCGTTCCTGTGCCTCCAGCTCCGCCACGCTCGGAGCGTTCTGCGGACCGGACTTCGGGGCGTTCTCCGGGTTGGACTTCGGGGCGTTCCGCGGACCGGACTTCGGGGCGTTCTCCGGGTTGGACTTCGGGGCGTTCCGCTGCTGGGACATCAGAGGGTCACCGTCACCTTGTCCCGGGCCGACGTGCGTGCGGCTTCGAGTACGCCGAGGGCGGCGGCCGCCTCCTGTGCGGGCACCGGATTCGGGCCGGCGCCGGTCAGGGCGGCGGCGACGGCCGCGTAGTACGCGGGGTAGTCGCCCGCCAGGGTCGGTACGGGCGTGCCGCCGCCGGACAGCGGGGACTCCCCGGAGCCGATGCGGCCCCACAGCGCCTGGTCCTCCGTGCCCCACTCGGCGGCGGTGCCGGGGCGACCGCCCTCGCGCAGGGCCGCCTCCTGCGGGTCGAGGCCGTACTTCACATAGCCCGCCTCGGAGCCCAGCACCCGGAAGCGCGGGCCGAGCTGGGCGGTCGTCGCGGAGACGTAGAGGTGGGAGCGGACGCCGCTCGCGTGGGTGAGTGCGATGAACGTGTCGTCGTCGGTCTCGGCGCCCGGGCGGCGGACGTCCGTCTCGGCGTACACCTCGGTGACCGGGCCGAAGAGGACCAGCGCCTGGTCGACGACATGGCTGCCGAGGTCGTAGAGCAGACCTCCGATCTCTGCCGGGTCCCCGGACTCGCGCCAGCCGCCCTTGGGCCGGGGGCGCCAGCGTTCGAAGCGGGACTCGAAGCGCCAGACGTCACCGAGCGCGCCGTCCGTGACGAGCCGGCGCAGGGTCAGGAAGTCGTTGTCCCAGCGGCGGTTCTGGAAGACCGACAGGAGCAGGCCGCGCTCGTCGGCGAGGGCCGCGAGGTCGCGGGCCTCCGCCGCGGTGCCGGCGAGCGGCTTGTCCACGACCACCGGCAGGCCCGCCTTCAGGGCGGCCGTGGCGAGCGGCACGTGCGTCTTGTTCGGGGAGGCGATCACCACCAGGTCCAGCTCGTCCGCCCGGTCGAACAGCTCCTCCGGAGTGGCGGTGAACCGCACGTCGGGGAACTCGGCGCCGGCCTGCCGCCGCCGGTCCGGGCTGGAGGTGACCACCGTGTCCAGGACGAGGCCCTCGGTGGCCGCGATCAGCGGGGCATGGAAGACGGAGCCTGCGAGGCCGTAGCCGACGAGGCCGACGCGGAGAGGAGTAGCAGTCATGTCACCCACTTTGGCAACGCTGTTGCCAAAGTGCAAGCGGAGGGGACAATGGTGGCGTGAACAGGACGAGAGACGGCGGACCGGCGGGAGCGAACCTGGGCGCGGTGCGCAGTCACAACACCGCCTTGGTGCTGGGGCTGCTGCGCGCCGCGGGGGAGGAGGGCATCAGCCGTCTGGAGCTGGCCGAGCGCACCGGGCTGACCCCGCAGGCCGTCAGCAAGATCACCGCACGGCTGCGGGAGGAGGGCCTGGCGGCGGAGGCCGGCCGGCGGGCGTCCACCGGGGGCAAGCCGCGGACCGTGCTGCGGCTGGTGCCGGAGGCGGGGCACGCGGTGGGAGTGCACCTGGACCGGGACGAGCTGCGGGTGGTCCTCGTCGATCTGGACGGCGCCGTGGTGCGGGAGCGGCACGGGGAACTGGACCTGGGCGCGGGCGCGGACGCCGTACTCGGCATGGTCGCCCGGACGGTCGAGGCACTGGTGACGGACGGACTGGGCGGGGGAGGCCGGGACGGCGCCCCGGACTCGGCCGGGGCGAACGGTGCCGGCCCGGACGCCGGGGGCCGCTCCGGCCCGGGCGGCCGGGGGCCGGCCGGAGCCGGGACGCTGCTCGGGGTGGGGGTCGCGCTGCCGGGGCCGCTCGATCACACCCGGGGGGTGCTGCACCGGGTGACCGGGTTCCCCGAGTGGGACGGGTTCCCGCTGCGGGACGCCCTCGTCTCGCGGCTGGGGGTGCCGGTCGTCGTGGACAAGGACACCAACGCGGCCGCTCTCGGGCTGTCGGTGGCGGGCGAGGGCGGATCCTTCGCGTATCTGCATCTCGGGACGGGCCTCGGGGCGGGACTCGTGATCGGCGGCAGCGTGCACCGGGGGGCGCGGACCGGGGCCGGTGAGTTCGGGCACCAGGTCATCCAGCTCGACGGGCCGCTGTGCGAGTGCGGGAACCGGGGCTGCGTGGAGGTGCTGTGCCTGGCCGCGGTGGCCCGGGGCGAGGCCGGTACGGCGGCGCGGGTGCTCGGAGTGGGCGCCGGGAACCTGGTGGGGTTGCTGGACATCGACCTGGTGCTGCTCGGCGGACGGACGGTCGCCGCGGCGCCGGAGGCGTTCGTCCGCGGGGTCGGTGAGGTGCTCGGCGCCCGGGCCCGCCGGGAAGGAACGCTCGGCGGGACGGTACCGGTACGGCTCGCCACGGGCGGCGAACGGGTCGTCGCCGAGGGGGCCGCGCAGTTGCTCCTGGGGCCGCTGTTCGGGCGTGCCGACGGCTGACCGGACGACGCGGCGGCCCTCCCGGCAAGCGCCGGGAGCGCGCGGCTGTCCGGGCCCCTTTCCCCGTCTTCCGGAGGCCGGAACGGCCATTCGGGTCCCTCTCCCCGTCTTCCGGAGGCCGGAACGACCAGTAGCCAGAAAGATGAGCATCACCGGACACAGGAGGTACGACGTGCACTCGATCAAGATGCGAACGGCCGCGGTCCTCATGGGCACCGCCGCCCTCTGCCTCGCCGCCCCGGCCCAGTCGTTCGCCGACTCCGGCACGGCACCGAAATCCGCCTACTGCGGTACCGACCGGTCCTCCGGGCTCGCGGTGTCGGCCTCAGGGAGCGTGCCCTGCGCCGCCGCGCTGCAGGCGGCGGCCGCCTACACCAAGGTCTGGCAGGGCAGGGCGGGCAGACCCGTCGAGGTCCGCGCGGCGGGCGTCACGTGGGAGTGCCGGGAACGGCAGGGCGACCCCGACCCCTACCAGGCGTGCGTCGACTCGAAGGACCACACCCGGCTGGTCACGCTGTCGTCCTGACCCGCCCGCCTTCCCCCGCGACCCCGGAGGTCCGCCGATCGAGCGGACTTCCGGCCCGTTTCCGGAGTGGCGGCCCCGTACCGCCCCGGAGGACCGGCATGGTCATGTGTTCATGCGACCGTGCACATCCGTGTCCCTCTGCCTCGCCGCGGCCGCCGTCCTCGTCCCCGTGCCGGCGGCCGCCGCCCAGGCGGACACCCCGACGTCCTGCGCGGCCCCCGGCGACCGTGCCTTTCCACTGGCCACCCGGATCCACGGCGGCCCCGCCTCCTTCCGGGCGGGCGGTGGCTTCGGCACCTGGTACATCGACCTCACCAACACCACGCACGCCACCTGTACGGCCGTCCATCCGGTCGTCGTACTCGTCGACGACCGGCGTGCCCTGCGCCCGGACCAGGCCGAGCTGTACTTCTACGACGGCTCCCGGGCCCGGCCGGTGACGCTGGAGAGCACCGACGAGCAGGAACTGGTCGGGGTGCTCGACGGGACCGGCTTCGCCGGGTTCACCGTGCCGGCCGGCCGGACCGTCAGCGTCCGGGTCCGGCTCGCGCTCGCCTCCGACGCCACGAGCGAACAGGTCACCGTCAACGCCGCCGCCGTCCAGCGCCGGGGCCAGGACGGGAACTGGGTCGGCGAGTCCAACGCCTACCGGTTCGGGATCGATGGCCGGGTCCAGGAAGCACCCGACACGGACGGCACGGCCGACACGGACGACACGGACGACACGGACAACACGGAAAACGCGGACGGCACGGACGGCACGGACCACGGGCGGAACACCCCGGACGCCCCGGACGCCCCGGACACCGGAGGCGTGCAGAGCTCCCCGTCCGGCACCGCGCAGACCACGCCGTCCGCCTCCACCGGCCCCGACTCCTCCCTCCCCGTCGCCGCGGACGCGGCGGAGGCCGGCGAGCGGGACCGTGAGCTGGCACGTACCGGCGTCGCGCTGGTGGACGGGCTGCTCGCGGCCGCCGTCGTCCTGCTCTGCGTGGCCGGAAGCGCCGTTCTGCTGGCCCGCAAACGCCGCTGAGCCGGGCCCGCCGGCCGCCGGACGCCACCGGGCCGGGGTCCGACGGCCGCCGGCCGGGCCCCTCTGCGACGATCCCTGCGTGGACTACCCCAACGACCAGGCCCCCGGCGCCCCCGTACGCTCCGGCATTCCCGAGCACGGGCGCATCCCCAAGTACTACGCGGTGAAGGCGCGGATCGCGGCGCTGCTGGACGAACTGGGGGAGGGCAGCGTCATCCCCACCGAACGGGATCTCGCCGAGCGGTACGACGTGGCCCGCGAGACCGTGCGGCAGGCCGTGCGGGAGCTGGTACTGGAGGGGCGGCTCAGGCGCCGGGGACGGGGGACCGTCGTCGCCGGGCCAAAGCTGGCCCAGCCGCTGTCGCTCGCCAGCTACACCGAGGGTGTGCGCCGGCAGGGCCGTACGCCCGGGCGGACGCTCGTCACCCTGGACCGCTTCCCCTGCCCGGAGGCCCTCGCCGCCGAGATCGGGCTGAGCCGGGGTGAGCCGGTCTGGCACCTGGAGCGGGTGCTGCTCGCCGACGAGGAGCGGGTCGGCCTGGAGAGCACGTACGTCAGCGTCGAGCGCGTGCCCCGGCTGGACAGCGAGTTCGACCCCGACTCCTCCTTCTACCTCTACCTGGAGGCCCAGGGCGTCGCCTTCGGCGACGCCGACGAGCGGCTCGAGACCGTGCTCGCCACCCCCCGGGAGGCACTGCTCATCGGCACCCCGCCCGCCCTGCCGATGCTGCTGATCCACCGGGTGTCCCGGGACACCGCAGGCCGCCCGCTGGAGCGGGTCCGGGGCCTGTACCGGGGGGACCGGTTCTCCTTCACGGCCCACCTGAGCGGCTGAGAAGCAACCCTCCGCGGCCCACCTGAGCGGCTGAGAAGCAACCCTCCACGGCCCACCTGAGCGGCTGAGAAGCAATTCCCGCGACCCTCCCCTCTTGATAACGAAAGGATAACGGGTCTAGCCCAAACGTGATGGGTCGTTCACGCTCTCGTTGACAGCCGGATGTCTCCGGTTCCCGAATCCCGAGGAGCGCTGCCGTCGTGAGAGTGACAGTCGTCGGAGCCGGCGTGGTGGGCACCATGCACGCCTGGCAGGCAGTGGAACGCGGCCACCAGGTCGTTCAGATCGAGCGCGAGGCCGAGGCGCGCGGCGCCTCGCTGCGCAACTTCGGCCAGATCTGGGTGAGCGGGCGCGCCGGTGGGGAAGAGCTGGAGGCCGCGCTGAGGGCGCGGGAGCTGTGGGAGGGGATCGGCGGCCGGGTACCCGGCCTCGGGTTCCGGGCCATCGGCTCCCTCACCCCCGTGCGCGGCCCCCTTGAACTGGCCGTCGCGGAGGCCGCCGTGGCCCGCCCCGACGCCGCCGCCCGCGGCTACAAGCTGCTCACGCCGGGCGAGGCCCGCGCGCTCAACCCGGCCCTGCGGGGCGAGTTCACCGCCGCGCTGTACTGCGAGCGCGACGCGGCCGTCGAGCCACGCACCGCTCAGCTCGCCCTGCGCGAGGAACTGCTGAAATCCCCGAACTACACGTTTCTGCCCGGGCGCGAGGTGCGCGAGGTGACCGGCGTCGGGACCGTCCGGGACGACCACGGGGACGTGCACCACGCCGACGCCGTGGTGCTGTGCACCGGCGCCTGGCTCGGCGGCCTGGTCCGGGAGCTGGCCGGGCCCGAGCTGCCCGTGCGCCGCGTCCGGCTGCAGATGATGCAGACCGACCCCCTCGGCGAGCCGCTGACCACCTCGGTCGCCGACGCCGACAGCTTCCGCTACTACCCCGCCTACGCCTCCCCGGCGCTGGACCGGCTCAACGCCGGGCAGCCGCAGGCCGAGACCGCCGCCGCCCACCGGATGCAGCTGCTCATGGTGCAGCGTGCCGACGGCGGGCTGACCATCGGCGACACCCACGAGTACGAGCACCCCTTCGCCTTCGACACCGTCGAGGAGCCGTACGAGCACCTGGCCGGAGTCGTCGAGTCCCTGCTCGGCCGGCCGCTGCCGCGCGTCCGGCACCGCTGGGCCGGGGTGTACGCCCAGTGCACCGAGCCCGGCCGGGTGGTGCACCGGCAGCAGGTGCGCGAGGGGGTGTGGCTGGTCACCGGGCCCGGCGGGCGCGGCATGACCTGCGCCCCCGCGATAGCCGAGACCACAGCGAACGAACTGGGCTGGTGACCGACCCCATGACCGACCGCGAGAACACCACCATGACCGACCACGGCATCCGGCTCGTCGTCCTCGACATGGCCGGCACGACCGTCGCCGACGGCGGCCTCGTCGAGCGCGCCTTCGCCGCGGCCGCGGCCGAACTCGGCGTCGAGGACGGATCGCCCGAGCACGCCGAGCACCTCGCCTACGTCCGCGCGACCATGGGCGAGTCCAAGATCTCCGTCTTCCGGCACCTGTGCGGGGCCGAGGACCGCGCCCAGCGCGCCAACAGCGCCTTCGAGAAGGCGTACGGGGACCTGGTCGACGAGGGGCTGATCGCCCCGGTCCCCGGGGCCCGCGAGGCCGTCGAGGAACTGACCGCCAGTGGTCGCGGCGTCGTACTGACCACCGGCTTCGCCCGCGTCACCCAGGACGCCATCCTCGGCGCCCTCGGCTGGCAGGACCTCGTGCCGCTCACCCTGTGCCCGGCCGACGCCGGCGGGCGCGGCCGGCCCTTCCCCGACATGGTGCTGGAGGCGTTCCTCCGGACGAAGGCCGCCGAGGACGTACGGCAGGTCGCCGTCGTCGGGGACACGTCGTACGACGTCCTCAGCGGCGTACGGGCCGGCGCGGGCCTGGTCGCCGGGGTGCGCACCGGAGCCCACGGGGACGACGCCCTCCGTGCCGCCGGCGCCACCCACGTCCTGGACTCGGTCGCCGCACTGCCCGCCCTGCTCGCCGGAGACCGGTAGCGCCGGTGCGACCGCCGCCCGCGTCCGCTTCCGCTTCCGCTGCACCGGCGGCAACAACTGGTACCGGGTGATCGACCGGGTACGCCTGACACAGTCCTGACTAGGCTGGGGGCGTCGGTACGCCGTGGTTCCGGCGCCCCCGCTTCGACCGTACCTACGCCAGGAGACGCACCACATGGCAGACCGCAAGCCCATCGAATCGTGGCTCACCGACATGGACGGCGTCCTGATCCACGAGGGCGTGCCGATCCCCGGCGCCGAGGCCTTCCTGAAGAAGCTGCGCGAGTCCGGCCGGCCCTTCCTCGTGCTCACCAACAATTCCATCTACACGGCGCGCGATCTGCACGCCCGGCTGCGCCGCATGGGCCTGGACGTGCCGGTGGACAACATCTGGACCTCCGCCCTGGCCACCGCCCAGTTCCTGGACGACCAGCGGCCCGGGGGCAGCGCCTACGTCATCGGCGAGGCCGGCCTGACCACCGCGCTGCACGACATCGGCTACATCCTCACCGACCACGAGCCCGACTTCGTGATCCTCGGCGAGACCCGCACCTACTCCTTCGAGGCCCTGACCAAGGCCGTCCGGCTCATCAACGACGGCGCCCGGTTCATCGCCACCAACCCCGACAACGTCGGCCCCTCCACCGAGGGCGACCTCCCCGCCACCGGCTCGGTCGCCGCGTTGATCACCGCCGCGACCGGCAAGAAGCCGTACTTCGTCGGCAAGCCGAACCCGCTGATGATGCGGGCCGGACTGAACGCGATCGGGGCCCACTCCGAGACCTCCGCGATGATCGGCGACCGCATGGACACCGACGTGCTCGCGGGCCTGGAGGCGGGGATGCGCACCTTCCTGGTGCTCAGCGGCGTCACCCAGCCCAGGAACGTCGACCGCTACCCCTTCCGGCCCTCGCAGGTCGTGGACTCCATCGCGGACCTCGTCGACCTCGTCTGAGCCCATGGGCCCGGCCCGCGGGCCGGGCCGAAACCGGGTGTCACCCGTTCGGCGCACTGGAGCGCTCTGTGAGGATGCGGGAGCGCTCCGGCCGGGGGAACCTCCTCGTACTGGAGGTTCACGATGGGCTCACTAAGCCTCACTCTCTGTACCGGAATCCTGGCCGTGGCCGCGTTCACCCCGGCGGCGCACGCCGCGGACGGCGGCTCGGTCTCCGTGACCCCCGCCGCCCCGGCGCCGGGCGCCGACGTCACCGTGCAGACCGGCGGCTGCACGGGCGGGCAGGGCACCGCCACCTCGGGCGCCTTCGTCGCCGACGCCCTGCTGACCGGCGGCCAGGGCAGCCTGGCCGGTGAGACCCAGGTCCGCACCTCCGTCACGCCGGGCACCTACGACGTGAAGGTCACCTGCTCCGGCCGCGTGCTGACGGGCCGGATCACGGTCGCGGCCGGGGGAAGCGGCGGGCTGGGGCAGCTCGGCCAGCTCCAGCAGCTCCTGCGGCCGCCCTCCGACTCCGCCTCGCCCGTCGCCCCGGTCCACGCGGGTGGCGGCGGCACCGCGCACTTCGCCACGGTGGCCACCAGCGGGTCCGGCCCCGGCACCCTCCAGGAGGTGACCGGACTGGCGCTCGCCGGGATCGCCGCGGTCGCCGTCGGGTTCCGTACCCGCCGGAGCCGCGGCACGCGCTGATCACCGGCCATGACCGACGACCGCGAGGCCGCCCCCGGCTCCGGCACCGGGCGGCTCGTCACCGGCCTGGCCTGGGCGGTCCTGCTGCTCGGCCTGTGGTTGTGGGGGCGTGGTGTGACCGACGTGCGGAGTCCGGGCGGGCCCACCGCCGGTGACGTGTTCACCATCGGCCGCCCCGTCGACCCCGCCTTGCTGCCGCCGCCGGTGAAGCCGCTGGGCGACGCGCGGCCCCAGCGCATCGACATCCCCCAGCTAGGCCTCCAGGCGCCCGTGGTGGCCCGCGGACTGGACGCCCGGGGCGCCGTCGACCCGCCGCCCCTGAACCAGCCGGGCGTGGTCGGCTGGTACGGCGCCGGCGCCGCACCCGGCGCCGCGGGTCCGGCCCTGATGGTCGGCCACGTGGACACCGCGACCCGGCCCGCCGTCTTCTACAAGCTCAGCACCCTCCAGCCCGGCGAAACGGTCCGGGTGTTCCGCTCGGACGGCACGATCGCCCAGTTCACCATCGACGACGTCCGCGTCCTGCCGCGCGACGACTTCGACGCCCGGCAGGCCTACGGCCCCCACGAGCCGGGCCGCGCCGAACTCCGCCTGCTCACCTGCGGCGGCACCTTCGACCGGGCCGACGGCACCTACACGGCGAACGTGGTGGTCTCCGCCTATCTCACCGGCACCGGCCGCTGACCCCGTCGCGTACGCCGCTCAGACCCGTTCGTCGTGGCGTGCCCGGGGCTCGGGGGGCCGGGGTGCGCCGGTGGTGGTCAGCCGGGTGCGGAGGTTGCCGAAGTGGTCTCTTATGGCCTCCTCCGCCCGCAGCGAGTCGCCGGACCGGACCGCGTCCAGGATCTCCCGGTGCTGACGGCAGGTGACCCGCGGGTCCTGCGGCACCTCCACCAGGTCCCGCCGCACGCGGTGGAAGGCGTCCCAGAACGCCTCCAGCACCTCGCTCAGCAGCACGTTGTCCAGCCCCCGGTAGAGGGTGGCGTGAAAGGCGCGGTCGGTGTCGGCGAGGCCGGCGCCCTGGGCGGCCTGCTGTTCCATGCGGTCCACGAGCGTGTCCAGCTCGACGAGGTCCGCCTCCGGCAGCCGGCCGGCCAGGCGTGAGACCAGCCCGGTCTCCACGGCCTCGCGCAGCTCCAGCAGCTGCAGCAGGGAGTCCTCGCCGCGGTAGTGCCCGGCGACGGTACGGAAGGCCAGGCCCTCGATCATCGGCGCGAACGACATCGGGCCGACGTAGGTCCCGAAGCCGTGCCGGATCTCCACGATGCCCATGGCCTGCAGCGCCTTCAGTGCCTCCCGCACCGAGTTCCGGCCGGCCCCGAGGAACTCCATCAGCTCCGGCTCGGTCGGCAGGGGCGCGCCCGACGGCAGCCGCCGGTCGACGATCAGCTTCTTGATCCGTTCCTGGAGGTCCCGGGCTGCCATGGCCAGAGCGTAACCGGCCGATCGGGGGGAGGGCCCGGTTCCGGCGGGGGAGATCCTGGCCATGCGAAAGGCCCTCCGCTCTCGCGAAGGGCCTTTCGGTCTGTGCGCCGCCAGGGACTCGAACCCCGGACCCGCTGATTAAGAGTCAGCTGCTCTAACCAACTGAGCTAGCGGCGCCTGCTGACGGGAAAACTCTACCGGACCTCCAGGGGTGCTTCCGACCACCCCCGGGTGGTCGGGGAGGGGTCCGGGATGGGCCGCGTACATCATTCGGACCGTCAACATGCGCGTCCTCGCGACAGTTGGAAAACTGATCAACGTGCACACTCGCGGACAAATCTCCCCCGAATGTGAGGCAGATCGCATGACCGCTCCGGTGTTCGAGGAATTCGACCCCGCGAGCGACTGCGGCTGCCCCGGTTGCGTCCACTGGCGGCGGGTCAGCCCCCGGCTGCCCCCCGGCCGCCTCGGCGGCCACCCCGCCGCCTGCGGGGTCGCGGTCGTGGCCGCCGTGTCCGCCGCACTCGGGGTGGCCACCCCGGCCGCGGCCCTCACCGCCGGCCACTCGCCGCACCGTGAGGCGGTACCCGCGGACGGCGAACCCGCCACCCCGCAGGGGGCCAAGGCCCCGCTGCACGGTCCGGCGGGCAAGCCCCTCGATCCCGGCGCGGCACCGATCCCCGCCACCACCCGGACCGAGATCATCAACCGGGCCAAGGTCTGGGTGGCCGCGAAGGTGCCGTACAGCATGTCGGCCTACTGGTCCGACGGATACCGGCAGGACTGCTCGGGCTACGTCTCCATGGCCTGGGGCCTGCCGGGCAACGAATGGACGGGCAGCCTCGGCTCGTTCGGCGTGAAGATCACCAAGGAGGCGCTGCAACCCGGCGACATCCTGCTCTACCACAACCCGGACAACCCCGAGAGCGGCTCCCACGTGGTGATCTTCGGCGGCTGGACGGACTACACGCACACCTACTACACGGTCTACGAGCAGACGCCCCCGCACACCCGCAGCCAGACCACCCCGTATCCCTACTGGAGCAACGCCGGCAAGTACGTCCCGTACCGCTACAAGGGCGTGACCGCGGCCACGGCGGGCGCGGCCGCGACCGACGCGAAGGCGCAGGTGCCCTTCCCGGGCGCGGCCTACTTCGGCCCCGGCGCCGACAACAAGTACGTCACCCTGCTCGCCCGGATGCTGACCGCCAGGGGCGCCGGCTCCTTCTACATCCGGGGAGCCGGGCCGGTCTGGAGCGAGGCGGACCGGCGCGCGACCCAGGCGTTCCAGCTGGCCCAGGGCTGGTCCGGCGCGGACGCCGACGGGCTGCCCGGCCCGCGAACCTGGGAGCTGCTCGCCACGGGCCGGGGCAAGGACGTCGCCCCGGGCACGGCCGCTCCGGGCCGCCCCGCCTCGCACGGGGTGCCCGGATATCCGGGCCGGAACCTCTTCCGCCCGGGGGAAACCAACGACTACGTCACCCAGCTGGGCGTCCAGCTGGCGAGGAAGGGGTTCGGCAGGTTCTACCCCCTCGGGCCCGGTCCGCACTGGGGCGAGGCGGACCGGCGTGCGGTGGAGGCCTTCCAGCGCACCCAGGGCTGGCGCGGCGGTGCCGCGGACGGCTACCCGGGGCCGGAGACCTGGCGGCGGCTGTTCGCCTAGCCGGCCCGGGCGGTCCGGCCGGCCCCGGGCGCCGGGGCCGGCCTGCGGTACATCTCATCCCCCTGTTCATGACGCATCTGGCGCGGAGGCTGGAGGCACCCATGAGTACGACCACGTCACAGATCCCATCCGAATCCGAGGGGCCACCGGAGGGTGCCGCGGTCCCGGGCACCCGGCCGGTCCGGCTGATCCAGAACGAGGCCACCACCGAGATTCCCGTGCACCTGCTGTTCCGGGACGAGATCGGCTCGGTGCCGGTGCCGGTCAAGCCGGCCGTGGTGGGGCGCCGGCAGGGCACCGGCGAGCAGCCCCGCACCCGCCGCCCGGTAGCGGTGCGCAGACGGCCCCTCCCGCAGGTCGACCCGGAGCTGGTGGAGCGCCCGGCGCGGGCGCTGCCGGGGGCGGCCGGGGTGCTCGCCGGTGCCTGCGGAGTCACCGGCTGCCTGGCCGCCACCTGGTGGGCGGGCCTCCTGCCGCCGCTCGCCGCGCATGCGCTGCGCTTGCCGGCGTCTGCGGGTGCCGGCCTCGGTCCGGCGCAGTGGGCGGTGTACGCCGGGGCCGGGGCGCTCGGCCTGTTCGGCTTCGGCGGGCTGACCCGGGGGCGGACCGGGCGGGCCTGGGTGCTCGGCCTGTTCGGCCGGTACCGCGGGACGGTCCGGCGCACCGGTCTGCTGTGGGTGAATCCGCTGGTCCTGCGCCGCCGGGTGGACGTGCGGCTGCGGCACTGGCGCAGCGAGGCGATGACCGCCACGGACCCCGACGGACTGGCCCTGCGGGTGGTCGTGCTGGTGGTGTGGCGGGTGCGGGACACCGCGCGGGCCGTGCTCGGCATCGAGGACCACGAGACGTACCTGCGCGAGTGCGTGGAGGCGGCGCTGGCCCGGGTGCCGGTGGAGCCGGCCGGCGGGACCCGGGGCGGGGTGACGGCGGCCGGCGACGCGCTGACCCGGCTGGTGGCGACGGAGGCCGCGGGCGTCGGTGTGGAGGTGTTCTCGGTGCAGCCGCTGCGGGTGGAGTACGCCCCCGAGGTGGCCGGCGCGATGCACCGGCGCCGGATCGCCGCCCTGGACGCGCGGCAGCGGGCCAGCGTGCTCAGTTCGGTGGTCGATTCGGTCGAGGACACGGTGACCCGGCTCACCATGCGCGGGCTGGTCGAACTGGACGACTACGAACGCAAGGTGCTGGTGCGTGACCTGACGGTGGCGTTCTGCTCGGGGCGTGGCGAGCCGGTGTAGGAGGCCCTGCGATTGGTATGGACATGTTCAACTCGTCGCAATAATCTGAGACTTGGTCTAGACCTACTCCCTGCACAGCTCACTGAACACCCCACGTTCTCCAGGAGCGGCAGCATGCGCACCAAGACCAAGTTGACCGCAGTCGTGCTGGGTGCGGTGACCGCCGGAGCCTTCGCGCTCTCCACCGGCGGCGCCAGCGGGCACGGCTACACCGACCTCCCCATCAGCAGGCAGAAGCTCTGCCAGAACGGCACCGTGACCAACTGCGGCTCGATCCAGTGGGAGCCGCAGAGCGTCGAGGGCCCCAAGGGCTTCCCGGCCGCCGGACCCGCCGACGGCCAGATCTGCAACGCCGGCCTGAGCCAGTTCGCCCAGCTCAGCTCGCCGAAGACCCCGTCCGGCGCGGCCTGGCCCACCACCAGGGTGACGGGCGGCCAGTCGTACACGTTCCGCTGGCAGTTCACGGCCATGCACGCCACGACGGACTTCAAGTACTACGTCACCAAGCCGGGCTGGAACCAGAACCACAACCTCGCCCGCTCGGACCTCAACCTCACGCCGTTCCTGACGGTGCCGTACAACGGCCAGCGCCCGCCGGCCACGCTCAGCCACAGCGGCACCCTGCCGTCCGGTCTGAGCGGGCACCATGTCGTCGTCGCGGTGTGGACGATCGCCGACACGGCCAACGCGTTCTACGCCTGCTCGGACGTCACCTTCTGATCCGCGGATCACCGCGGATCGCAGGCGCCGGGTTCCCCCGGGGCCGGCGCCCCGGCCTGCCGGGCGGTTCCCGCCGCTCCGGCCGGCCGGGGCGGCGGACCCGGCCCCGGGGGGACCCTGCCGCCACATCCCTCCACATCTGACGCGCCGTCAGTTACCGTGCCCGGCCATGGAGTCCACGACGGGTACGGTCGCCGAGCTGGTGGCGGCGCGGTGGGGGGACCACCGGCCGGGGCTGTGGTGCGAGGGCAGGACGCTGACGCAGCACGAGGCGGCCGCGGGAGCGGCCGCCCGGGCCGCACTGCTGGCCGAGCTGCTGCCGGCCGGTGCCGCACCGCACCTCGGGCTGCTGCTCGACAACACCGAGGAGTTCCCGCTGTGGCTGGGGGCCGCCGCCCTGGCCCGCGCGGCCGTCGCCGGGATCAACCCCACCCGCCGGGGGCCCGAGCTGGCCCGCGACATCCGGCACACCGAGTGCGCGGTCCTGGTCACCGAGCGGGCCCACCTGCCCCTGCTGGCGGGTCTGGACCTGTCCTGGGCCTCCCCGCGCGGCAGCGGAGGCGGGCGGCGGGGACCGCGGATCCTCGTGACCGACGGCGAGGAGTACGGCCCCCTCCTCGCCCCGTACGCCGGTGCCGTGCCCGATCCGTCCCGGGCCACCCCCGCCGACCGGCTCCTGCTCTACTTCACCTCCGGTTCCACCGGCGCCCCCAAGGCCGCGATCTGTTCCCAGGGGCGGCTGGCCGCGGCCGGGCGGGCCCTGGTGCGGCGGTTCGGCGTCGGCGCGGACGACGTGCACTACGTCTGCATGCCGATGTTCCACGGCAACGCGGTGATCGCGGACTGGGCACCCGCCCTGGCCGCCGGCGCCGGGGTGGCCCTGCGCCGCAGGTTCTCGGCGTCCGGATTCCTGACGGACGTGCGCCGGTACCGGGCGACGTACTTCACCTACGTCGGCCGCGCGATCCAGTACCTGCTGGCCACCGAGCCGCGCCCCGACGACCGGGACAACCCGCTGCGGCTCGGCTTCGGCACCGAGGCGGGCGCGGCGGACGCGGCGGCCTTCGAGCGGCGCTTCGGGACACGGCTGGTGGAGGGCTACGGCTCCTCCGAGGGCGGGGCGGCGATCCAGTGGGCGCCGGGGACCCCGGCGGGGGCCGTGGGACCGGCCGGTCCCGGGCTCGTGGTGCTCGATCCGGCCACGGGACGCGAGTGCCCGCCCGCCGTCCTGGACGCCGCCGGCCGGCTGCTCAACGGCGACGAGGCGATCGGCGAGCTGGTCAACCGGGCGCCGAACCCCTTCGAGGGCTACTGGCGCAACCCGGCCGCGGAGGCCGAACGGCGCCGGGACGAGGCCTACTGGACCGGCGACCTCTTCTACCGCGACGCCCACGGCTATCTGTACTTCGCGGGCCGGGGGGACGACCGGATCCGCGTCGACGGCGAGAACCTGGCCGCCGCGATGATCGAGAACATCGTTGCCCGGTACGAGGGCGCGGAGGCCGTCGCCGTGTACGGGGTGCCGGATCCGGTCACCGGGGACCAGGTGATGGCGACGATCGCGGGCACCTTCGAGCCGGCCGGCTTCGCCGCCTTCCTGCGGGCGCAGGCCGACCTCGGGACGAAGATGGCACCCCGGTTCGTCCGGGTGGTGCCGCGCATGCCGGTGACGGCGACGAACAAGATCAACCGCGCGCTGCTCAGGCGCGAGGGCCACGCGTGCGCCGATCCGGTCTGGTGGCGGCCGCCGGGGGAGGAGGCGTACCGGCGGCTGACCGCGCAGGACGCCGAAGGGCCCCTCGCTCTCGCGAAGGGCCCCTCATCTGTGCGCCGCCAGGGACTCGAACCCCGGACCCGCTGATTAAGAGTCAGCTGCTCTAACCAACTGAGCTAGCGGCGCATGACTCTCGCCTTCCGCTCTTCGCGGCCGGCGACGAAGAAAATACTACCTGGTCCGGGACGGTGCTCGTGACCACCCGCCGGCACCCCTAGATCGTCAGCGAGAGCAGCACCGGCGCCGCGTTCCGGTTCAGTGTGTCCGCGGCCCGCTTCAGCCGGTGCGCGTGTTCCACCGGGAGCGAGAGCGCCAGGCAGCCCACCGAGGAGCCCGCCGTGATCGGGACGGCCGCGCAGACCGTGCCGACCGCGTACTCCTGCAGATCCAGCACCGGCACCGTCGGCGGCTGGGACTCCAGGCGGGACAGCAGCAGCCTGTCGCTGGTGATGGTGCGCGAGGTGAGCCGGGCCAGCTTGTGCCGGGAGAGGTGGTCCCGGCGGGCGTTGTGGTCCAGCTGGGTCAGCAGGCTCTTGCCGACGGCGGTGGCGTGCGCGGAGAAACGGAAGTCCACCCACTCGTTGACCGCCGGGGTGGTGGGTCCCGCCGCGTACTGGGTGACCTTCACCTCGCCGTCGACGTACCGGCTGATGTAGACGGCCGCCCCGACCGAGTCCCGCAGCCGGTCCAGGGTGTGCTGGAGCTTGTCACGCAGAGCCCGCTCACGGTCGTGCGTCGAGGTGAGGCGGCGCAGGGTGTCCCCGGTGACGTACGCGCCGTCGGTGATCTGCTCGACGTAGCCCTCGCGGCGCAGCATGCGCAGCAGTGTGGTCAGCCGCTCGGAGCCGAGGCCGGTGCGGCGGGCCAGATCGATTTCGGTCACGCCGGCGGAGTGCCACGCCACGGTCTCCAGCACCCGCAGGGCCTCCTGCGCGGAGTGGTACGGGGCGGTCGGCTCGATCCTCATGACGGTCCCCTCGCCTTGCCGTGCATCCGGTCGGCGGATCGTCTCCACGATAGCCGTCAAAGGCTGTTTCCGGAGAGGGGGTTGGCGAGATCGGGCCCCTGGACGTGCGCCGCCCCAACTGCGGCGCAGGTCTTCGGCATATGCCATGGGCATAGGTGCCACGCGGGTCGGCCGGGGCGGGCAGGCCCTCCGGCCGGCGAAGGCCCCTTTCCCGCTCCCCCGTCCCCCTAGCCGGCGTGTGAGCCTCTGCCCGGGCGGATCAGGTCGTGGGGCCTTCACGCAGACCTTCGCCTCACTGCGCACCGGGTTGGTGTCGTCCCAGGTGGAGTTGACGTAACCGAAGGTGCAGAGGGTCTGCCTGCCCCGGGGGTTCTTCTCCTTCACCGCCCTCGTGTACACCTTCTTGCCGGTGCCGCGCGGAATTCTTAATCCGTCCGGAGCCGGACGCCATGGGGACTTCGGGAGGTGTCCGGAAGTGCAATGCCCGAACGGGCGATCGAGTGAAGGAGAAGCCGGCCGCCCTTCACACGATCACCCGGGGCGGTCACAGAATCGCGCTCAGGAATTGCTGTGTGCGCTCATGGTCGGGGTCGGTGAACATCTTCTGCGGCGGCCCGGACTCGATTACCCGACCCGAGTCGAACATGAGTACCTCGTCGGATATGTCGCGCGCGAAATTCATCTCATGGGTGACGCACAGCATGGTGATGTCCGTCGTGCGCGCGATGTCGCGCAGGACGTCGAGCACCCCGGTCACCAGCTCGGGGTCGAGCGCGGAGGTCACCTCGTCGAGCAGCAGGACCTGGGGCCGCATGGCGAGGGCGCGGGCGATGGCGACCCGCTGCTGCTGGCCGCCGGACAGCTGGCTCGGGTACTTGTCCGCGTGCGAGGTCAGGCCCACCAGGTCGAGCAGTCCGCGCGCCCGCTCCTCCGCCTCGTCCCTGGACAGACCGAGGACCTGCACCGGGGCCTCGGTGATGTTCCGCATGACCCGCATGTTGGGGAACAGGTTGAACTGCTGGAACACCATGCCGATGTTCTTCCGCACCTCACGGACGTGCTTCTCACCGGCCGGGACGAGCTTGCCGCCGCGCTCCTCGTGCGTGAGGTACCGGCCGCCGACCCTGATGGTGCCCTCGTCGGGCTTGGTCAAGGTCATCAGCAGCCGCAGGATCGTGGTCTTGCCCGACCCCGAGGGACCGATCAGCGTCACGTGTCTGCCGGCCGAGACGGTGAAGTCGAGCGAGTCGAGGACGGTGTGGGCGCCGAAGCACTTGGTGACCTTGTCGAAGCGGATCAGCTCCCCGTCGTCCACCGTGGGGCCGGCCGCTGCTTCGGACAGGTTGCTGTCAGTGGACAAGACGACGCTCCAGGACTCGCAGGAGGACAGAGGTGGGATACGAGATCACGATGAACAGGACACCGACCACGGTGATCGGCTCCATGTAGTCGAACGTGGTCGCGCCGATGCTGTTGGCCTCGAACAGCATGTCGCTCACCGTGATGGCCGAGAGCATCGGAGTGTCCTTGAACATCGCGATCACGTAGTTGCCGAGGGCGGGCACCGCTCGGCGGAAGGCCTGCGGGAGGATCACCGCGATCCAGGTGCGGCCGCGCGGCAGACTCAGCGCCGTGGCCGCCTCCCACTGGCCCTCCGGCACCGCCTCGATACCGGCGCGGTAGACCTCGGCGGTGTACGTCGAGTAGTGCAGCCCCAGACCGATGACCCCGGTGGTCAGCGCCCCGAAGCCGATCCCCCAGGACGGCAGCACGAAGAAGAGGAAGAACAGCTGCACCAGCAGGGGTGTGTTGCGGACGAACTCGACGAAGAGACCCACCGGCCAGGTCACGAGTCGGGTCGGCGAACGCAGGGCGACCGCCCACACCAGACCGAGGCCGAAGGCCACCAGGGAGCCGAGTACCGTCGCCTCGACGGTGATCCGCAGCCCGTGCAGCAGCTGCGGCATGACGTCGCCGACGTACTCCCACGACCAGTCGTTCATCGGCCGCCACCCCCGACCACGGTGGGCCGGGCACCGCGCCCCGGCACGGACGGGCCGCGGAGGAACCGGCCGTCCCGCTCCTGCACCTGGCCGACCGAGGCCTTGGCGCGGCGTTCCAGCAACCGCATGACGCGGGTGACCAGGAACGCGATCACGAAGTACATCAGCAGGATGCTCCCGTAGACCTGGGCGCTCTCACCGGTGGAGAGCCGGGCGAGCTTGGCCTCGAAGGTGAGTTCACCGATGGACAGCAGCGAGGCCAGCGCGGTGCCCTTGAGCAGCTCGATCAGCAGGTTGTTGAACGGCGGCATCATCTCCGGTACCGCCTGGGGCAGCAGCACCTTGCGCATGCGCTGCCAGGGCGTGAAGTTCAGCGCGACGGCCGCCTCGCGTTGCGCGGCCGGCACCGCCTGCAGCGCGCCCCGCACGACCTCGGAGCCGTACGCGCCGTAGGAGAGGCCGAGGGCCAGGGTGCCCGCCCACAGACCGGCGAGCTGCCAGCCGAACAGGGGCAGGGCGAAGAACAGCCAGAACATCAGCACCAGTGCCGAGGTGCCACGGAAGAACTCCACGTAGGCACCGGTCAGGAAGCGGACGATCCACAGGCGCGAGGTGCGTGCCATACCGATGCCGAACGCGACGGCGGCCGCCAGCGCGGCGCTGTAGACCATCAGCTGGACGGTGACCCATGCTCCCTTGAAGAGGAGTTCCCACAACGGTCCGGTCATTTCGCGCAGAGCTCCTCGGCGGTCAGATCCGTCATGAACTCCTCCGTGAAGCCGAAGGGCTTGGCGATGCGCAGGAGTTCGCCGCTCCGCTTCATCTTGTGCAGCTCGTGGTCGAAGGCGTCCCGGAGCCTGGTCTCGCCCAGCCGGAAGCCGTAGCCGCCGCCGTCCCGCTGCGGCTTGCCGGCGACCTGCGGGGTGAACGGCTCGGTCATCCCCACCTTGGGGTGGGAGCCCGTCCTGAGGGCCTCGATCATCGTGAGGGCCGTTCCCGCGAAGCAGTCGATGCGCCCCGCCTCCAGCGCCTCCATGCCGGCTATCTGGTCGCCGTAGGTCTGGATCGTGCCCGCCCGCACGCCGTTGTCCACGGCGTAGTCGAACTCGGCGTAGCCGATGCCGGTCCCCATGCGCAGCCGCTGCTCGGCGACGTCCTGGTAGGAGCGGATCCGGTGCGGGTTGCCCTTGCGGACGAGGAAGGCGTCCTTCGACTCGTAGTCCGGGTCCGAGAAGAGAACCGCCTGGCAGCGGCTCTTGTTGATGAACATCCCCGCGACGATCACGTCGAACTGGAAGGAGAGCAGCCCGGGGACGAGTGCCCCGAACTCGACCGGCACCGGTTCGAAGCGTCCTATCCCCAGCCTGCGGAAGACGGTGCCGGCCACGGCCGGGGCCTCGCCGGTGAGTTCGCCCCGGTCGTCTACGGAGGCGTAGGGCGGCTCGCTCGCTATGCCCATGCGCACGGTGCCCTTGCGCCGCAGGTCTTCCAGGAGCCGGCCGCCTCCGCTCGCCGCCGTGCTGTCGACGCGTGAGCAGCCGGCCATGGCACCGAGCACACCCGTCGCACCCGCCACCGCCGCCCCGGCGAGAAGTGAGCGGCGGCGCATGCCTCTGACCGCGCTTGGTGAGGTCTTGCCCTGTGGAGCCATGGGCGCGCGCTTACCCAGACCGACTGCGCCCATGCGGATCGTTTTCGGCCCTCTCACATACCTCGCCGGTGCCCCCGATCCCGCCGCCGCGGCGGGCGTCCCGGCCCTACAGTGACGAAGGGACGACCGACACGGCTGGAAGCGGGCATACAGGAGGGCGCATGACCGACCGTCACATCGAGATCTCCCTGACCCGGCGGGGCGTGCACTGCACGGCACGACTGCTGGACGACCGCGCGCCGCTGACCTGTGCCGCGGTGTGGGAGGCGCTGCCGCTGGCGGGAGACGTCTACCACGCCAAGTACGCGCGCAACGAGATCTACGCCCTCTTCCCGCCGTTCGCCTCCACGGAACCCCCGCTCGAGAACCCCACCGTCACCCCGATCCCCGGCGACCTCTGCTACTTCTCCTTCGCGGGCGCCGAACTGGGGACCAAGGCCTACGGTTACGACCGCGAGGTCCGCCCCGGCAGCACGGTGGTCGACCTGGCGCTGTTCTACGAGCGCAACAACCTGCTGCTCAACGGCGACGTCGGCTGGGTGCCCGGGATCGTCTGGGGGCAGGTGGTGGAGGGGCTGCCGGAGATGGCCGAGGCGTGCAACGACCTGTGGCGGACGGGAGCGGCGGGGGAGAAGCTCGCATTCCGGCGCGTGTGAGAACCTCCCCGGCCGGCGCCCGCCGTCCCCGCTCGTTCGGGTGGCATCGCGTTCCCCGCCGGCTGCTCGAGATCGGGCCGGCCGTCCGGGCCGGCCTCGACGACCTCCTCGACGCCCGCGAGTATCAGGACTACCGCACCGCCGAGACCGACGACTGACCCGGGCGGCCCCCGCCCGGCGCCACCCCGGCCTCGTACAGCGCGTGCGCCGCCCGCAGCACCAGGGTGTCCCGGTGCCGGGCGGCCACGATCTGCATCCCCACCGGCAGCCCGTCCCCGTCCGTCCCGACCGGGACCGTGGCGGCGGGCTGCTGCGTCAGGTTGAACGGATAGGTGAACGGGGTCCACCCGGTCCAGCGCCGCAGCCCGGAACCCGCCGGCACCTCCGCACCCGCCTCGAACGCCGTCACCGGCAGTGTCGGCGTCACCAGCAGGTCGTGGGTCTCGTGGAAGCGGCCCATGCGCCGCCCGAGGTCCATCCGGACGTCCACCGCGGCCAGATAGTCCAGCGCGCTGTACCGGGCACCCCGGGCGCAGATCTCCCGCAGGCCGGGATCGAGGAGCTGCCGCCGTTGCGGCGACAGCCGCTGGGTGAGGCGGGCCGCGCCGCTGAACCACAGGGTGTGGAACGCCTCCACCGGGTCGCTGAGGTCGGGATCGGTCTCCTCGACATACGCCCCGAGGTCCGCCAGGCGGGCCACCGCCCCCCGTACCGCCGCCGCGACCCCCGGCCGGACCGCCACCTGCCCGCCCAGGGTCGGCGAGTACGCCACCCGCAGCCCCCGCACGCCACCCTTCAGCCCCTGGGGGAAGCAGCCCGGCACGGGCGGCAGCGCCGACCAGTCGCGCGCGTCGGGGGCGCCGATGACATCGAGCAGCAGGGCCGCGTCGGCCGCGTCCCGGGTCATCGGCCCCGCGTGGGACAACGTGCCGAAGGCGCTCGCCGGATACAGCGGCACCCTGCCGTACGTCGGCTTCAGGCCGAAGATCCCGCAGAACGCGGCCGGGATCCGGATGCTGCCGCCGCCGTCGGTGCCCAGCGACAGCGGGCCCGCGCCGAGCGCCACGGCCGCCGCGCTGCCGCCGCTGGAGCCGCCCGCGGTGCGCGTCGGGTCGTGGGGATTGCGGGTCACCCCGGACAGCGGGGAGTCGGTGACGCCCTTCCAGCCGAACTCGGGGGTCGTCGTCTTGCCGAGGAACACCGCCCCGTGCTCGCGCAGCCTGGCCACCGAGGGCGCGTCCTCGTCCCAGCGCCCCTGCTCCGACACGGTTCTGGAACCGCGCAGGGTCGGGTGGCCGCGCAGCAGCAGGATGTCCTTCACCGTCACCGGCACCCCGTCCAGCAGCCCCGCCGGTTCCCCGCGCCGCCAGCGCTCCTGCGACGCGCGGGCCCGCGCGAGCGCGTCCTCCTCGGTGAGCCGCACGAAGGCGTTCACCTCCGGCTGGATCCGGCGGGCCCGCTCCAGCGCCTGCACGGTCACCTCCACGGGACCGAACTCGCCCTTGCGGTAACCGGCGAGAAGCTGAACGGCGGTCAGGTCGGTGAGCTGCTGCATGCACCCTCCATGGGGTCAGTGACCGGGCACGTAACCGCGCTTCTTGTCGACCACGTTGACCAGTGATCTGCCCGCCGCCCACCGCTCGTACAACTGGACGAACTGCGTGCCCAGTTCATCGCGCCAGCCGACCGTGTCCCCGCTCATGTGCGGGGAGACGATCAGCTCCGGCAGGCCCCACAACGGGCTGTCCGCGGGCAGCGGTTCGGCGGCGAACACGTCCAGCGCGGCACCCGCGATCCAGCGCCGGACCAGCGCCTCGGCCAGGGCGTCCTCGTCGACCAGCTGCCCGCGGCCGACGTTCACGAAGAACGCGGAGGGCTGCATCACCCCGAAGCGGCGGGCGTCGAACATGCGGTACGTCTGCTCGGTCAGCGGGGCCGCCGCGATCACCCAGTCAGCGCGGGAGATCAGCCGGTCGAGATCGTCCGGGCCGTGGACACCGGTCCGCGGCACCCGTCCGACCAGCGCCGTCGTCACGCCCAGGGCCTTGAGCATGCGGACGATCGCCCGCCCGATCGGTCCCGAGCCGACCACGCACGCCCGCGTGCCCGCCACCCGCCGGCCCTCCCGATGCCGCCAGGCCCGCTCCCGCTGGAACTCCAGCGTGCGCGGCAGATCCTTGGCGACCGCCAGGACGAGGGCCGCCACGTACTCGGCGATCGGCTGGTCGAAGATCCCGCGCGCGTTGGTGACCACCGTGTCGGACGCGGCCAGCTCCGGGCACATGAGATGGTCCACGCCCGCGCTCGCGGTGTGCACCCAGCGCGGCCTGGGCCCGCCCCCCGGCCAGGCCTCGCGCACGGCGTGCGAGGCGAAGTCCCAGACCAGCAGGGCGTCCGCCGTAGGCAGCCGCTCGGCCAGGTGTGCCGCGTCCGTGTGCACGATCCGGGCACGGCCGGTGAGGCGGCCGAGCCGGGGCGGCGGTTCGGCGTCGAGGACGAGCAGGGTGGGGCGGGTCGGCGGGGTCGGTGTCATGCGGGGCGGCTCCCGGCGTCTGACATGCGCGGATTGACCACGCTCGCACCCGAACCTACCTTCGTCAACACGGGCGTATCCACGATCCGTTGACCACTCGTCTCCCAGCGTGAGGCCGGTGCCGACCATGGACGTCTCCTTTCTCGGCGGTCCCCGCCCCCAGCGCGGGGTCGGCGTGGTGGCTCCCTTCGACTTCGCCCTCGACCGTGAGCTGTGGCGCTGGGTGCCCGACGAGGTGTCGCTGCATCTGACCCGCACCCCGTTCGTGCCGGTCGAGGTGAGCCTGGACCTGGCCCGGCTGGTCAGCGAGCACGAGACGCTCGGCGAAGCCGTGCGCGCGCTGACCGCCGTCGCCCCCGAGGCCGTGGCCTACGCCTGCACCTCCGGCAGCTTCGTCGGCGGGATCGCCGGGGAGCGGGCCATGTGCGAGGCGATGACCCGGGCCGGGGCCCTGCCCTCGGTGACCACCTCCGGGGCCCTGCTGGAGGCGCTCGCGGAGCTGGGCGTCCAGCGGGTCGCGCTGGTCACGCCGTACACGGTGTCCGTGACCCGGGCGCTCCGGGAGTACGTCGCCGAGGCCGGCGTAGGAGTCGCCGGCTGCGCCTTCATGGGGCTGACCCGGCAGATCTGGCAGGTGCCGTACCGGCACGTCGTCGACATGGCGCGGCGGGCGATCCGCCCCGGCGGCGCCGACGCACTGTTCATCTCCTGCACCAATCTGCCGACCTACGACGTCATCCCCCAGCTGGAGGCCGAGCTGCGCATGCCGGTCCTCTCCGCCAACCAGGTCACGATGTGGGCGGCCCTGCGCCGATTGGGTACCCGAGCCGTGGGGCCCTATCAGGCCCTGCTGGACGTGGCCGCACGCGAAAGGCCCGTACTGCCCGAGGAGACGCAGGAAGGCTGGACATGACCGCACTCGGATTTCTCTACCCGGGCCACTCCGCCGAGGACGACTATCCGCGCATGGAGCAGCTCCTGGGCAGCGACATCCGGCTGGACCTGGCCCACACGGACATCGGCGAGGACGCGCACCGGGTGGACGCGCTGCGGGAGATGGGCTCCGCGGAGCGGCTCGCCGCGGGCATGGAGGGGCTGCGGCTGGCCGGTGCCGAGACGGTGGTGTGGGCGTGTACCAGCGGCAGCTTCGTGCACGGCTGGGAGGGCGCCCAGGAGCAGGTGCGGACGCTGGCCCGGCTGGCCGGGATGCCGGCGTCCTCGACGTCGTTCGCCTTCGTGCACGCCGCCCGGGAGCTCGGGGTACGGCGGGTCGCCGTGGGGGCGACCTACCCGGAGGACGTGGCGACGCTGTTCGCGGAGTTCCTGCGGGCCGGGGGGCTGGAGGTGACCGGCACGCGGTCCTCCGGGATCGTGACGGCGGCGGAGGTCGGCACCTGGGAGGAGGAGGACGTGCTCACGCTGGCGCGCGCGGCGGACGTCTCCGACGCGGAGGCGGTGCTGCTGCCGGACACGGCGCTGCACACGGCGGCGCACCTCTCGCTGCTGGAGAAGGCGCTGTCCAAGCCGGTGCTCACGGCCAACCAGGTGACCGTGTGGGAAGGGCTGAGGCTGGCGGACCGACGGGTGAACGCACCGTCACTCGGAAAGCTGTTCACCCGCCAGCCCCTGGTACAGGCCTAGCACCGGCACCCCCGGCCCCGGGGATGCGCCTGTGAACCCCAGGGGGTTCCGCCCCTGGCCCCGGGGGCCCCTGGCCCCTGGGATCCGCCCCTGTACCCCAGCCGGCCCACCCACCATCCGACTCGGCAGGCCGGAAGAGCCTCCGGTAACCGGCTCGGTCGTCAGGGAGGAACCGTCGGGTGCCCCGCCCGGTCGGGGCGTGCGGGCGGTGCCGGAATAAGCGGGGAGTGCCTCCTGTTAAGGCGGGTGGTCAGAGCACGCCACAATCAGGAGGCCCACACCGTGTCGGCAGACGAGATCCGGGGCACGACGCACGGGACCGCCCCCGTCCCCCTCTCCGTACTGGACCTGGTGACCGTCGGCGCGGGCAGTACCGCCACCGACGCCCTGCGCACCAGCGTGGAGCTGTCCCGGCTGGCGGAGTCCCGCGGCTTCCACCGGTACTGGGTCGCCGAGCACCACTCCATGCCCGGCGTCGCCTCGTCCTCGCCCGCCGTGATCCTGGCCCACCTCGCCGCCCACACCGACCGCATCCGGCTCGGTTCGGGCGGCGTCATGCTGCCCAACCACGCCCCGCTGGTGATCGCCGAGCAGTTCGGCACGCTGGAGGCCATCGCCCCGGGCCGCATCGACCTCGGCCTCGGGCGGGCCCCCGGCACCGACGGGGCCACGGCGGCCGCGCTCCGCCGCACCGACACCCTCGACGAGGGCGCGGACGACTTCCCCCAGCAGCTCGCGGAGCTGATCCGGTTCCTGGACGACGACTTCCCCGACGGCCACCCGTACAGCCGTATCCACGCGATCCCCGGCCCGGTCCAGGGCACCGCCCCGGGAGGCGTGCAGTCCCCGCACCGCCCGCCGGTCTGGCTGCTCGGCTCCTCCGGTTTCAGCGCCCGGCTCGCCGGCATGCTCGGCCTGCCGTTCGCCTTCGCGCACCACTTCTCCGCGCAGAACACCGTCCCTGCCCTGGACCTGTACCGGCAGACCTTCCGCCCCTCCGCGGTCCTGGACCAGCCGTACGCCCTCATCGGCGTCTCCGCCCTCGCCACGGACGACGAGCGGGAGGCCCGCCGGCAGACCCGCTCGGTGGCGCTGAACATGCTCCGGCTGCGCACCGGCCGCCCGGGCCTGTTCCCGGACCCCGAGGAGGCCGAGCGGCACGAGTTCAGCCCGATGGAGGAGGAGTTCATCACCTCCTGGAGCGCCAACATCGTGCACGGCACGGCCGACGAGGTCCGGGCCGGCCTGGACGACCTGCAGAAGCGCACGGGCGCCGACGAGCTGATGCTCACCTCCCACGCCCATCGCGGCGCGATCCGCCTGCACTCCTACGAGCTGATCGCGGACGCCTACGGATTGCCGACCGCGTAGGTCTGCTCTCCGAGCAGCTCGGAGATACGATCCGGCGACACCGGGCGGGAGTACAGCCAGCCCTGGCCGGTGTCACAGCCGATCCGGCGCAGCCGGGTGGCCTGCGCCGAGGTCTCCACGCACTCGGCGGTGACGGTCAGGCCGAGACGGTGGGCCAGCTGGATCATCGCCTCCACGATCACCTCGTCGGCCGGGTTGGGGGCGATCGCCTTCTTGTCGCCCTCGTACTGGAAGCCGCGCACGAAGGAGCCGTCCAGCTTCAGGACGGACACCGGCAGGCGGCTCAGATAGGCGAGGTTGGAGTAGCCGGTGCCGAAGTCGTCGATGGCGATGCGCACGCCCATGTCACTGAGGGCCTGCAGGGCCTGCAGCGGGCGGCCCGCCGAGCCCATCACGGCGGACTCGGTCAGCTCCAGCTGCAGCAGGTGCGGGGCGAGCCCGGTCTCGGCGAGGGTCTGCGCCACATCGGCCACCAGGTCGGAGTCCCACACCTGGCGCACGGCCACGTTCACGCTGACGAAGATGGGCGGCTCGCCGGGGTTGTCCAGCTGCCAGCGGCGGGCCTGCCGGCAGGCGGTGGTCAGCGCCCAGCGGCCCAGCTGCACGATCGAGCCGTCCTCCTCGGCCAGTGCGATGAACCGATTCGGCGTCAGGGTGCCGAACTGGGGGTGGTTCCAGCGGATCAGCGCCTCCACCCCGCTGAGCCGCCCGTCCTCCATGCCGACCAGCGGCTGGTACTCCAGGGCGAACTCACCGCGCTCGATGGCGGGACGCAGGGTCGAGGAGAGGGCCTGGCGGGTCATGCGGTGCGCGTTGCGCTCCGGGTCGAACAGCGTCCAGCGGCCCTTGCCGTCCGCCTTCGCCCAGTACAGGGTCGTATCCGCCGCCTGCATCAGGCCGGTCGCCGTCGTACCGGCCGCGTGCCGTTCGACCACGCCGATGGACGCGGTCAGCGACAGCCGCTGACCGGCCAGGTCGAAGGGTTCCCCCAGGGCGGTCAGCGCCGACTCGGCGAGGTCGGCGAGCTGTTCGGTGCCGGTGGAGTCCTCGACGAGCAGGGCGAACTCGTCGCCGCCGAGCCGGGCCACGAGCGGAGTCGCCGCGCGGGCGTATCCGGCCTCGTCGGCGACCCGGGTCAGACGTTCGGCCACGGCCGCGAGCAGCCGGTCGCCGACGCGGTGGCCGAGGGTGTCGTTGACGGCCTTGAACCCGTCGATGTCCAGGTAGCACAGGCCGATCCGGCCGGTGCCGCCCTCCTCGTACGCCTCCGCCTCCAGGGCGGCCGTCAGCCGCTCGAAGAACAGGGTGCGGTTGGGCAGCCGGGTCACCGGGTCGTGCATCTGCAAGTGCCGGAGTCGCGCCTCCAGTTCGCGGCGCGCGCCGATGTCGGTGGCCGAGAGCAGCACGCCGGGCCCCCCGCCGGCCAGCGGGGCGACGGTGATCTGCACCCACAGCGAGTGCCCGTCGGGATGCTTCAGCCGGCGGGCGCAGCGCAGCCTGGCCTGCCGGCCGCGCAGGACCTCGCGGTAGGCGTGCCAGGAGCGGGCGTCCGCGGTCAGGTCGACCAGGTCGGCCGCGACGCGCCCGGTGAGCGCCTGTGGACGGGCGCCCAGCAGCTCGCCGAAGGCGGAGTTGGCGCTGACGACGATGCCCTCGGGGTTCACGACCGCCATGGACAGCGGCGCGGTCGCGAACACACGGTGGTAGGTGCTGTGGTCACTGTCTGTGACGGCTGACCGGTCGAGGTCTGCCGCGGGCGTCGGCCCTTCGGACGTTCCGCTCACCGCTTGCTCCCGCAGTGCACTCGATCTCTGTCCGTGCCGGAAAGTGTGCCGATCATAGAGGCTGGCCCCGGGCCCTTCCAGCCACTCTCCAGTCTCCCGGATGGAGTACGGGTTCTGACAGATCGTTTCTGCCCGCACCTGGACGGGTTCTTCAGGCCCGCGACCAGTTGTGACGTTCCGTGAGTGTTTCGGGGTGTCGGGGCGCCAGCGTGCGCCGGCGCTGTCATGGGGGCGCGCTCACCCTTCTGGTGCAGGCAAACAAGGCATACCGCATTAAAGCGCAGCAATCTGGGTGCTGGTCCCCGCGAACCGCACCCGGAGGTCATGTCCGTGCTCAAGCTGCGCAGCACCGCCGCCGTGTGCACCACGCTGTCGGCGCTCGCCGCGAACTCGATCCTCACCGGCCCGTCGGTCGCCGAGCCGTTCTCGCCGGCCCCCTGCGCCCTGCACCGGACCGAGGCCCACCACTCGGAGGGGGCGGACAGCTGGAACCCGGCCTACGCCCGCCCGACCGGGGCGCTCGACGCGGTGCTGGTCTTCCTCTCCTTCCCGGACGCCACCCCGCGCACCACCCCGGCCGAGCTGACGGCCGACCACTTCCCGGCCACCAGCCGCTATTTCGAGCAGGCCTCCTACGGCAGGTTCACGCTGCGCCCGCATCCGCTGAAGCACTGGCTGCGCATGCCGCGCTCGTCGGAGTCGTACGCCATGAAGCGGGACTGGAGCGCGGAGGACCGGGCGGCCTATCTGCGGGACGCGTTCGCCGTGGCCGACAAGGAGGTCGACTTCTCGCGCTTCCCGGTCGTGTACTTCGTCGCCGACCCGGACGCGCCCGGTGTGGACTCGGACGCCACGAAGGTCGTGAACCTCGATGCGCCCATGCGGGTGGACGGCACGGACATCCGCCGGGTCGTCACCGTGTTCGAGAAGCACCCTCCGGACCGGCTGGTCCTCGCCCACGAGACCGGCCACGTCTTCGACCTGCCCGACCTCTATCACCGGCCGGTCGACGGCAAGGGCGACTGGGACACCTACGTCGGCGACTGGGACCTGATGGGCAGCCAGTTCGGGCTCTCGCCCGACCTGTTCGCCTGGCACAAGTGGCGGCTCGGCTGGCTGGATCCCCGCCAGGTGGCGTGCGTGCGCGGGACCGGGCCGACCCGGCTCACCCTGGAGCCCCTCCCCGCCGGGCCGAACGTCCCGGTGCGGGGCACGGGCGGCGCGCCCGCCTTCGGCCTCGGCAACGGAGTGAAGCTGGCCGTCGTGCGCACCGGTCCGGACAGCGCCCTCGCCTTCGAGGCGCGCGGCACGGCCGGGAACGACCGCGCTTCCTGCCGGCAGGGCGTGCTGGTCTACCGCGTCCGCGGCGGCGCCGAGTCCGGCGGTGGCCCGGTCGAGGTCGTGGACGCCCATCCGCGCACCGAGGCCTGCTGGGAGAACTCCGTCTATCCGCCCCTGGCCGACGCTCCGGTCGCGCTCGGGGAGAGCTTCACCGTGCCGGGAGGGGGCGCGAAGGTGGAGGTGGAGGACCGTACGGCGTCGGGTGCGTGGACGGTGAAGATCACACCGGGCTGACCCGGCCGAGCGGACCGCGCCGGCGCTGCGGAGGGGGGGCCTCGCGGCGCGGGGCGGGCCCCGGAGCGACGGGGCGGAGCGGGGGGACCTGCGGCGCGGTGAGGGGTCCTGCGGCGCGGGGGGAGGCCGCGCGGGGGCCAGGGGTGCGGGGGCCAGGGGTGCGGGTGGGGCCGGGCAAAACAACGATGGCGAGCCGATCCGCGTTTTCCGCAGACAGGACTCGCCATCGCCAACGTGCGCCGCCAGGGACTCGAACCCCGGACCCGCTGATTAAGAGTCAGCTGCTCTAACCAACTGAGCTAGCGGCGCCTGCTGACGTCGTAGACCTTAGCATCCTGATCGGCGGGAGGAAAAATCGATATCCGCACGGCCGCCCGGGCGGCGCGTACGGCCGCCCAGAGCACCACCTCGGGGCCGGGCAGCCAGGGGTGCCGGGTGTCGGGGGCGGCCAGCCAGCGGGAGGTGCCGGGCGCGTCGCCGCCGGTCAGGGCCGGGACGGTCACCGCGTCTCCCGTGCCGTGGCAGAGCAGCGGCGGCACCGCCTCCGCCCGATGGGAGCCCCACTCCTCCCAGGCCAGCAGCGAGGGCAGCCGGTGGGCCGTGCCCGGGGCGGCGAACAGCAGCATGCGGCCCCGGAACACCGCGACCGGGCCCGATCCCGGGCCCTCGTCCCACAGCCGGTCCAGTATCCGGCGCCCGAAGACCGCCGGGGCGCTCACCACGTCGAAGACGGTGCCGCACGGCAGGACGACCGGGGCGTCCGGGTGCTCGTCCCAGAGGGCCAGTGTGCTGCGTGGATGGGTACCTGCCGAGGCGAGCCAGGCGACGCCGTCGGAGGTGGCGCGGGTGACGTTCGGTGTACCGCTCATGACCACTACAAGTACCGGTCGTGAGCACGCGGTTTCGCAGGGTTGCCGAAAGTCGGGACAGCGGGGTGCCGGGAGGAGTATCTTGCCCACCCGGCATATGCCAGACGGGCTAGACGGGGTCCGCCGTCGTCCGGCCCTCGCTGTCGCCCCGCATCAGGCCCTGGCCGAACTCCACCATCTTCTTCGCGTAGTCCTCGGTCCATTCCGCCTGGTCGGCGATGTCCGCCGGGGTCAGCCGGTCGAACCGGCGCGGGTCGGCGAGCTGGGCCGCCGCGACGGCCTGGAACTCCACGGCCCGGTCGGCGGCGGCACGGAACGCCTGGGCCAGCTCCGTGGCACGTGCCAGCAGCGCCCGCGGGTCCTCGATCGACTCCAGGTCGAAGAAGTGCTCGGGGTCGGAGGCGGCCTCCGCCGGCTCGAACAGCAGGGGCGCGGGGCGTAGCCGCGGTTCGTCACGACGCGGCGTGGGCTCCGCCATGTCTCGTCCTCCTCGTACGGTTCGCTGGGCGCCGCCTTCAGGTGGGCCACCGTCCATTGTCTCGCGCTCACGCAAGGGGCTCTCAGGGCCGCAGGTTCACACGGTGTTCCGCCAGGTGGGCGAGGACCGCGTGATTCGCCTCCCAGCCGTCCGGGAACTTCACCAGAGTGCCCAGCTGGACCGGTTCCGTGGAGGGGTAGTCGTCCAGGAGGTCGCCCACGCCGGCCCGGCAGACCACGATGCACGCGTGCCGGTGCCGGGAGGCCAGGACACACAGGCGGCCGGTCTCCAGATGGAACGCGGTGGCGTCGGGGCGGCCGGAGAGCGGGTGCAGGACGACCGTGACGTCGTACTCGCGGCCCTGCAGACGGTTCGCGGTGTCGACCGTCACGTCGGACACTCCGAGTCCGGTCAGGGCGGCGCGGATCGCCGCCGCCTGGTCGCGGTGGGCCGTGCCGACGGCGATGCGGTCGGCGGTCAGGGGCGCCGGATCCGGTGCGCGCTCCGAGACGGCCGCGCCGCCCCGGTCCAGCAGGCGGCGGACGACGGCCGCCACCGCCCGCACCGCCTCGGGATCCGTGCGCGGGGTGTGGCGGGCGGGCAGTTCCAGCAGGCCCCACCCGGACCGCGCCGCCTCGTCGATCACCCGGTCCGGGCCGGAGCCGTCGGAGGGGACCGCGAAGCGCAGACGGCGGTCGCCGTGGTCGGTGCCGCTGCGGAACGGCGTGTACGGGTAGAAGGCGTCCGAGACCAGGCGGGCCGCCGAAGCGGGCAGCCGCCAGGAGACCGGCAGGCGGTGCTGGGGCAGCGCCGGATTGTGGGCCAGCAGGGTGCTGACCGCGGAGGCCGACGGGTCGTACGACAGGCCCGCCCACTGCTCACTGCCGACGATCGTGAACGGGTCCAGCTGCCCCGGGTCGCCCACGAACAGCGCGCGCTCGAACAGGCCGGCCACGGCGAGCAGGGAGTCCGAGCGCATCTGGTACGCCTCGTCCACGATCGCGTGCCGCCAGGGCTCGTCCGCCTTCACATGGGCCCACTTGGCGGCCGTGGACAGGACGACCGAAAGGCCGTTCAGGTCGGCCGCCTTCGCCGACGTACGGACGTTCGGCAGGTCGTCCAGCGCCTTGTCGTACGCGTCGGTGTCGCTGCTGTGCAGGCGGCCCACCGGCAGATCCGGGCTCTTCTCGGCCAGCCGCAGGACCAGGTCGTCCACCTGGGCGTTGGTCTGCGCCACCACCATCAACGAACGGCCCGCCCCGGCCAGTTCGAGGGCCGCGCGGACCACCAGGGTGGACTTGCCCGCCCCCGGCGGGGAGTCGACGACCACGCCGCGCTCGGTGCCGTGCAGGGTGTCGTGCAGGATCGCGTCGGTGGCGCGGGCGGCCTCGGCCGCGGGGTCGAAGTCGACGCTCCTCACAGCACGTCCTCCTCGGTGACGGTGTCGGGGCTCTCCGCGGCCGGCTCGCCCGGCGGGCCGCCGTGCGTCCACGGCGTCTCCTCCGGGCCGGGCAGCTTCGCCCCGCCCCGCTGCTCGTGCTCGAAGAGGGTGAAGCAGATCCGGTCGCCCTTCTCCGGTACCGAACCGGGCTCCGGCTCCTTGCCGCGGCCCATCTTGTCCATGATCCGCAGCACCAGCACGCTCCCGTCGGCCGCGCCTCCGTACGGCGCGCCTGCGTCGGGCGCGCGCCTGTCGTGCGCGCCCCCGTCCGCCGCCGTCTCGTCCGCCGTGCCCCCGACCGCCGTGCTCCCGACCTCCGTGCCACCGACCTCCGTGGTCTCGTCCGCCGCGGTGGTCCGGGGTGTGGTCTCGTGGCCGACGAACTCCGCCGACTGGGGCTTGCCGCCCAGCGAGCGGTACACCCGTGCGCGCTCCGCGAGGTGCGGCCGGTCGTCCGTGCGGACCGTCACCAGGGGACGCGGGCTCGGCCGCTTGCCCTCGCTGTACGTCATCACGACGTCGATCACCTCGCCCGCGAAGGCCTCACCGGCCAGCCGCCGCCCCGCCATCACCAGCGGGTCGTCCAGCGCCTCCTGCGCCTCCAGACGTGCCTGCTCGCGCTCGCGCGTGGCCAGCTTGTTCGCCGCCGTCACCGCGTCGTCCCGGCGCGGCTGCGGCGGCTCACCGGCGAGCACCCGGTCGCGGTGACCGGTGAACGACCAGCGGTCACGGGTCCAGCGCTCCTCGACGTGCGCACCCGCCGGCAGCGCCCGCAGCAGGTCGACACCCCGCCACACCGCGTCCCAGGCCGGCCGGGCGCGGCTGTCGACCAGCTCGCGGATCTCCCGCTCGGCCACGGTGAGCGCGGCGAGCCGGTCGTCCGCGTCCAGCGGGTCCTCGGCGGCGGCGAGGGCGGTACGCGCCCGGTCGTACCGCTCGATGGCCGGGGCCAGCAGCTTGTTGTCGAAGGCCGGGTCGGTGGCCGGACCGGCCGGCGGGCAGAGCAGCTGCCCCGCCGGGTCCCGCTCCAGCTCGGCCCGCCGGGCGGCCTCGGCGCCGCTCGTGCCCCCGGGCGGGTCGATCCAGGCGAGCAGCGCGCCCAGGTGCTGGTCCTCCAGGCCGGACTGGCCGGTCGCCCAGTGCCGGCCGAGCACGTCGGTCAGGGCGAGCAGCAGGGACGAGCCGGGGACCCGGGCCCGCTCGCCGTAATGGGTCAGCCACCGGCCGAGCAACGGCACCCGGGGCGGCGCCGGGTAGGGAGCCTCGGGGTCCTGCTCGGCGGTGCGGCGGAACCGGGTCGAACGGCCGAGCAGCCGTACGAGATCCAGGCCCGCGCGGCTCGGCACCAGCAGCTGGGGCGCGTCCGCGCACAGCTCGGCCTCGACCTTGACCCGCTTGCCGGTCTCCGGGTCGGTCTCGGTGCGCTCGGCCGCCTCCACGGACTCGGCGTGGGAGTCGATGTACGGCAGGAGGACGTCGGCCAGTTCGGCGAGGAACGCGAAGCGCAGGTCGCGGTCGCGGGGCTGCGGTACGACGAGCAGGCGGGGCGCGTCCCGGTCGGTGCCGACCAGCGCGCCGAGCGGGGCACCCGCCTCACCGGCGGTGGTGAGCGGCACGAACACCAGCGGGCGGTCGGACAGATGCCGGTGGCGGACGGTCGCGGCGGGCTGGGCCCGGCCGCTGCTGACGGCCTCGAGGCGGGCGAGGGTGGTGATCAGGGACACCCGGCCACCTCCGCCGGGGCCGCGTCACGCGGGTCCGCCGTCCGGCCGGCCGCACGGAGGGCTTCCGCGCGCAGTGCCGCCGCCCGGCGCAGCGCCGCCACCGCCGGATCGTCCGGGTCTCCGCTCTCGCCACGGGCCGCGGCCAGGACCTCCTCGACCGTGGCCAGACCGCCCAGTTCGGCGCGCAGGGGCCGGCCGAGGCGGGTGACGGCGCCGGCCTCGCGGGAGCGTTCCCGGCAGTGGAAGGCCAGTTCGCAGGCGGACAGGCATTCGGGCGCGTACGTCGCCGGCACCGCCGCGACGGCTGCCGTCAGTTCCTCGGCGGGCCGGTCGGGCGCGAAGCAGGTGCCCTCGGGCAGGGACCCGGCGATCTCCTCGATGCGGGTGAGCCGGGCGAGCTGGCGCGCGGTGACCGCGCGCTGCTTGCGGACGTCCACGGCGCGGCCCGCGGGCAGGTTGGAGAAGTCCTTGGGACACACCAGCAGCACCCGGTGGTGCACGCGTGGGGCGGCGGCGAGGCGGGCGGCGACCTCCTCCAGTGCGAGCACGTACACCGCGGACTGCCGGGCGGCCGCGCCGACTTTCGCCGGGTCCGCGGAGCCGTCCAGCATCGGGAAGGACTTGATCTCCACCACCGACCAGGCGCCGTCCGGGTGCACCACCACCGCGTCCGGCTCCAGGAAGGCGAGCGAACCCGCCACGTCCAGGGCCAGCATCGGATGGTCCAGCAGCGTCCAGCCGCCCGCGCTCGTGGCCTCGCGCAGCGCCAGTGCCGTACGCGCCGTGCGGCCCTCGGGGCCGTGCGCCGTCAGGTCGGGTACGGCGGCCCCCTCCGGCGCGGGGGCGCCCGGGTCGAGGTGGGCGTGCGCCAGCCGCAGCAGCTCCGCGCCGCCGTCCGCCTTCACCTTCGCCTCGAACGCGTTGCCCCGGGTCAGCGCGAACTGCGACTGACCGAAGCCGGACGGCGCGCCCAGCGCACTCGCCAGCCGCGCCTTGTCCACCCCGGCGCCGTCCAGGATCGCCCGCCTGCGGCACCCGGGGTTCGCGGCGAGCGCCGCGAGGGCGCGCGCGTCCAGGGCCTTGGCCGGTACGTCGGGACCGCGCAGCTCAGCGAGCCGGTGCCGGAGCCCCTTCGCCCGCGTCCGCGGGGGAGGAGTCCGGTTCGCCTCCGGCGTCGAGCTGCGACGCGCGCTGCCGTGGAATTCGCTCACCCGCGGAAGTCTGGCATCCGGCACTGACAATCGGGGAACCCGTGCCCTCCGTGACAGGTGCGGCGGGCGAGAGCAGCCGTGCCCGGAGCGGCTCCACGGCCCGCAGCAGCAGCGGTGCCAGCAGCAGGCCCACGCCCATCACGGCGACGCCCGCGGCCGCGTCCAGGAAGTAGTGGTTGGCCGTGCCCATGACGACGAGGGCGGTCAGCAGCGGATAGGCCACGCCCAGGATCTTCGTCGGCCGTGTGCCGCCGTACCGCCACAGCATCACGCCGCACCACAGCGCCCAGCCGACGTGCAGGCTGGGCATGGCCGCGTACTGGTTGGTCATGGCGCCCATGCCGCGCGGCGCGCTGGCCTCGCCGCCCCACCAGCCGTACGAGCTGTACTGGGCCATCGTGTCCACGAAGCCGTGTCCGGGCGAGAGCAGCCGGGGCGGACAGGTCGGCAGCAGCGTGAAGCCGATCAGGCCGATGAACGTGGACGTCATCAGCCAGGTGCGGGCCGCCCGGTAGTGCCGGGCACGGGCGCGGAACAGCCAGACCAGGACGGCGGGCGTGACCAGGTAGTGCAGCGAGGCGTACCAGAAGTCGGCCGGCACCCCGAGCCAGGGCTCGCGCGTGAACAGGCGGTTGAGCGGGTGCTCGGCGTTCAGGCGCAGCACCTTCTCGATGCGCAGGATCGCCAGGCCGTGGTCGACGGCGCCGGTGACGTCGCCGCGCGCGAGGAGACGGCCGGCCGAGTAGCAGCCGTAGACCAGGAGGATCAGTGGCAGCTCGGTCCACCAGCGCAACCGGGGACGGGCGGCCACCTCGGTGTCCGGTGTCTCGGTCTGCGACATCAGATCGCCCCTCCCCCTTCTGCTGTGCGGCGCCCCGGCGAGGCGACCGTGCCACTTTACGGTGTCCTTAGACCGCCCTTGAGGGGGGCCGTTCCGGCCCACGCGGGCTCAGTCCTCGAAGACGTCGGGACGGCCCGCCGGGTTGCCCCGCCCAGGCGTGAGCGATCTCGCCCGCCGGACCGGGCCGGCACAGGGGCGAGCGCCGCCGCCCGCCGGGCCGTGCCGGCGCGGGGTGGCCGCCGCCCGCCGGGCCGTGGCGGGTGGCGGTGGGCGATGATGGAGGGATCCCGTCCGCTTGGTCTCCGTTCGATCCTCGCGGCGCCCCGTGAGGCGCCCCCTTTCCGGAAAGGTCTCCCATGGCACCGCGCATCCTGCTGGCCCGGCACGGACAGACGGCGTGGTCGCTGTCCGGCAAGCACACCGGCAGGACGGACGTGCCGTTGCTGGAGGAGGGCCGGCGCGGGGCCAAGCTGCTCGGCGAGCGGCTGCACCGTGCTCCGCTGGACGGGCTGGCGCAGGCGGACGTGCGGACCAGTCCGCTGTCCCGCGCGCGTGAGACGTGCGAACTCGCCGGCTTCGGCGACCGTGCCACCACGTGGGACACGCTCATGGAGTGGGACTACGGGGCGTACGAGGGCATGACCCCGGCCGAGATCCAGGCCGTCCGGCCCGGGTGGCTGATCTGGCGGGACGGGGTGCCCGAGGGCGAGAGCCTGGCCGAGGTGACCGCCCGCGCCGACGAGGTGGTGTCATGGGCGCGCTCGGCCGACCGCGACGTGCTGGTCTTCGCCCACGGCCACATCCTGCGCTCGATCGGCGCGCGCTGGCTGGGCCAGCCGCTGGCCTTCGCCGCCCGCATCCGCCTCAACCCGACCTCGCTGTCCGTACTCGGCTGGGCATACGGAGAACCGGCGATCGAAAGCTGGAACGACACCGGCCACCTGCCGTCCTGACCCCCGGCACGGCAACCCCCTGGAGGCACGGGGAACCGCGCGCGGGGGCAACCCTCCAGGGGCGCGGGGAACTGCGCGACCGGCCACGTCGGAGCCGCGGACGGCCGTCTTCGCGCCGCGCCCCCCGGCACGGCGACCGAGCCGCGCCACGAAGCGTGCGCGGGGGCAACCCTCCAGGGGCGCGGGGAACTGCGCGACCGGCCACGTCGGAGCCGCGGACGGCCGTCTTCGCGCCGCGCCCCCCGGCACGGCGACCGAGCCGCGCCACGAAGCGTGCGCGGGGGCAACCCTCCAGGGGCGCGGGGAACTGCGCGACCGGCCACGACGGGCCCGCGGACGGCGACTGCGTGTGGCCCGCCGGGACTACGGCCGTCCCGTCCTGGGCGTGGACGCATGCCGGTCCAAGAACTCCGTCACTCCCGAGGCCCGCCGGTGCGGCAGCAGGACCCTCGCCGTGCCCGCGAGCATCGTCTGGATGCGCGACGACTGGACCTGCTCCAGCAGCGCCAGCACGCGCAGCCCCGCCTCGGCCGCCTCGTCGGGACGACCTTCGCGGGCGAGGTCGTCGGCCAGCTCCGCGGTGTAGAGCGCGATGTTGCGGCTGAAGTGCGGATCCTGCAGCTGGGCCGCCCGGCGCGCGTGCCGGGACGCGCGCCGCCAGTCGCCCAGTGTGGACCAGCACTGCGCCTCCAGCCCCTCCAGCTCGGCCTCTCCGTAGAAACTCATCCACTCGGGATCGGCGTCCGAGCGGCCCCGCGCGAAAAGGGCCTGCGCCCGGACCAGTGCCTGCTCGCAGCCGGTGCGGTCGGCCAGGCCCGCCCAGCCGCCCGCCTCGCGCAGCGCGAGCAGCGACATCAGGCGCGCGGAGCCCAGGGGACGCGCTGCGCGCTGCGCGGCCTGCGCGGCCCGCACCGCCTCCCGGGGCCGCCCGGCGTCCCGGGCCAGGAACGCGGTGTTGCAGAAGGCGTGCGCCTCCAGCCCCGGATCCCCGGTCATCCGGGACGTGGCCAGCGCCTCCGCGTAGTGCGAGCGGGCGTCGTCGAAGCGGCCGGAGTCGTGGGCCAGCCAGCCCACGGAGATGGCGAGTTCACCGGCGCCCGTGTGCAGCCGGTCGGCGGTGGTCTGCCGGGTCGCGCCGGCGTCCAGCAGCGCGAAGGCCGCGCGCAGCGGAGCCGCCGCGCGCCGGTAGAGACCGTCCGCGCCGTGCCGGTCGTCGAGCAGCCGGATGCGGCGGACGGCCTCCTCCAGGGCGGTCGCCTCGGAGCTTCCCGGCCGCCGCGACGGCCGGGCCGCGGCCACCGCGTCCTTGGTGAGCCCCAGCGGGCCCAACGTGGCGGCGGCCACTGTGGCACCGCCGCCGCTCATGAATGCGCGACGCAGCACGTCGCTCTCCTCGTGGTTCAGGTGGTCTTTCGCGTACGGCTCGTGCGGGTCGTACGGGTCCTGCATGTCATACGGCTCGAACGCCCCCCTCGTCTCAAGGGTCCGGCCGGCCTCGGCGGCCTCACGCGTCCCGCAGACGGTGAGCGCCCCCGATGCCTCGGAGGCGTCCGCCGCGGTGCGCGCGGTCCGTCCGCGGACGGACGAACGCGGCGAGAAGCCGAGGTCGGTGAGCGTGCGGCCGGGGAACATGTGCAGGAACACCCGCTCGTACGCGTAGTTGGGGCAGCGGATCTCGCCCGCCTCGACCCGGCCGACATAGCGCGCGTCGCAGCACACCCGCTCACCGATCTCGCGTGCAGCACGCCGTACGAGCGCCGCGAACTCCGCCGGTGAGCGCCTGCCGCGCAGTCGCCGGAAGGCGAGGTTCGGCCGGGGTGGCCGTTCGGGCTGGGACGAGGTCACGGTTGACGACGCCATGGCCGGGTCCTCTCGTGCGAACCGTCGAACCATGCCGGTGCCGGGGCGGGTTCGGGACGAGTTGTCCGTGTGACGCCCTGGTTCCGGCGGGCATGAACGTACCTGCTGTGAAGGACCCGCCACGCAGTGTTTGGCTACAAATCGGATATCTCATGCGAGATCTGCCATGAAGTGCCATCCTTTGCGGCGCACTTGTGCCGTAGCCGTTGACGCGCTCGCGCGTTTAAGTCCATGGACCGCAACAGGGCTGTGTGGTGGAGGCCGGCATGGCGACCAGCCAGAGCAACGAACCTTGTACGTCACCGCTGTCGGCACCCTCGCCGGGGGCGGGCGACACCGGATGCGACCTCGTGACGGTGTCGGCCCGGCAGGGACTGGAGGCGGTCGACATCCTGCGGCGCGGGGCCGCGGACGCGGTGGGCCCCGTCCTGCACGACGGCGGCTGCGACACCCTCGGCTTCCTGGTGCCGGCCGGCACGGCGGCCTGCTGGGACGTGCCGGGCAGCACCTGCACCGAGACGGACGGCCGCGGACTGCGGCTGAACCCCGAGCCGCCGGTGGAGGGCTCCGACTGGCTGCTGCCGCCCGGCGAGGCCGATCTGGCCACCGATCCGGTGGTGCTGCGCCGGGCCCTCGGCGAGGCGGCCCGGATGATCGAGGCGGCCGACAGCTGCCGGTGAGGCGCCGGCCGCGGCCACCTGCGAAAATGGACCGATGGGCAGGTCCAGGAACTCGCGGCGCAGGTCGGCCGCCGTCGAAGCCGTCGTCGAGGCGGTCGACGGCGGGCTCGCGCAGCTCGTGCCGGACCCCGAGCGCGGCCGGGCCTGGACGCTGCTGATCGACGGGGCGCCGCAATCGCACGTCGATCTGGACGACCCCGGGTACCTCTCCTTCGAGTACCAGCGCCGCCTCGGCCATGTCATCGACCTCGTCGCTCCCACGGGGAAGCCCGTACACGCCGTGCATCTGGGCGGTGGCGCCTTCACCCTCGCCCGCTACCTCGCCGCGACCCGGCCCCGCTCCACCCAGCAGGTCGTCGAACGGGACGCCGGGCTGGTCCAACTGGTCCGCAGGGAACTGCCGCTGGATCCGAACGCGCGGATCCGGGTGCGGTCGGCGGACGCCCGGGCCGGCCTCGCCAAAGTGCCCGACGGCTGGGCCGACCTGGTCATCGCCGACGTCTTCAGTGGCGCCCGCACCCCGGCCCACCTCACCTCCGTCGAGTTCCTGGACGAGGTCCGCCGGGCCCTGAAACCCTCCGGGGTGTACGCGGCCAACCTCGCGGACGGCCCGCCCCTCGCCCATCTGCGCGGCCAGATCGCCACCGCCGCCGCCCGGTTCGGCGAACTCGCGCTGATCGCCGACGCGGCCGTACTGCGTGGCAAGCGCTTCGGCAACGCCGTCCTGGTCGCCTCCGACCTGCCGCTGCCCCTCGCCGAACTCACCCGCCGCGCCGCCTCCGATCCGCACCCCGCGCGGGTCGAACACGGCAGGCGGCTCACCGACTTCAGCGGCGGCGCGCTCCCCGTGACGGACGAGGCGGCCGTCGCCTCCCCGGCCCCGCCGCCCTCGGTGTTCCGCTGACCTGCCCGGGCCCGCACCCGCCGCTCGGGGCGGTTCAGTAGGTGCCCACCTCCACGCGTGGCGGTCCGTCGTGCCAGGTGCAGAACACCGACACCCGGTCCGCGCCCCTGCCGAACTCCACCCGGATCCACGTCTGCGTCTTCCACAGCTGCATCGACCAGCCCGCCCCCGGGGTCGCCGAGACCAGCGTCGCGCTGGAGGCGCCCAACTCGAAGACCGCCCGGCCGCCGTCGGTGTCGTACGCCTTGACCCGGCCGGACGCCGGCGCCGGCTTGCCGGAGGAGGGGCTGTGCGTGCCGGCCGGACTCCGCGAGGGCGCGGGGGACGACGGCGCTCGCTGCGTGCGCGACGGGGACGGGGAGGCGGACGGGGCCCCGGACGCCGGCTTCACGTCCCGCGCCCTCACGTCGGCAGCGGTGACCGGCAGGGCGCGCGGCGGGTCGTACACCGTGCCCTCCATCACCGTGTGCACGCCCCACCACGACAGCGTGACCGCCGCTCCCGTCGCGAACAGCCAAGCCAGTACGTGGACCAGTCCTCTGCGCATCGCGGGCCATACTGCCTCAGGGACACCGCCGTGCGCACCCGCCCCGAGTTGTCCACAGGCGCCCGGCCGGCGTCGCGCGCATGGCGTACGGTGCGGCGCATGGCAAGTGTGCTCGTGGTCGAGGACGACCAGTTCGTACGCTCGGCACTCATCCGGCATCTGACCGACGCCTCGCACACCGTGCGCAGCGTCGGTACGGCACTGGAGGCACTGCGCGAGGTCGCCCATTTCCGGTTCGACGTGGTCATCCTGGACCTCGGGCTGCCCGACCTGGACGGCTCCGAGGCCCTGAAGATGCTGCGCGGCATCACCGAGGTGCCCGTCATCATCGCCACCGCCCGTGACGACGAGACCGAGATCGTCCGGCTGCTCAACGCCGGTGCGGACGACTACCTCACCAAGCCCTTCTCCGTCGAGCACCTCTCCGCCCGGATCGCGGCCGTGCTGCGCCGGTCCCGCTCCGGCGCGGCGGAGGGCCCGCCCTCGTCCGTGCTGCGGGTCGGCGGGCTGACCGTCGACCCGCTGCGCCGCCAGGCCGACCTGGACGGTGTCCGTCTCGACCTCACGCGCCGCGAGTTCGACCTGCTGGCGTTCCTGGCGGGCCGCCCCGGTGTCGTCGTCCCGCGCAAGGAACTCCTCGCCGAGGTCTGGCAGCAGTCCTACGGCGACGACCAGACCATCGACGTCCATCTGTCCTGGCTGCGCCGCAAGCTGGGGGAGACCGCGGCCCGGCCGCGCTATCTGCACACCCTGCGCGGGGTCGGGGTGAAGCTGGAGCCGCCCGTGCCGGCCGAGGGCGAAGGGGTGCCGCCGCGATGAGATGGGCCCTGGTCAAGGTCTGCCTGGCGGTGACCGCGATGGTCGTGGTCGCCTTCGCCGTACCGCTCGGGCTGGTCGTCAAGGAGATGGCCCGCGACCGTGCCTTCGCCGGGGCCGAGCGGGAGGCCGCCGCGGTCGCGCCCGCGCTGTCCATCACCACCGACCGGGACAAGCTGGAGCGGGTGGTGGCCTCCGCCGGCGCCGACTCCGGGCTGTCAGTGCATCTGCCCGCCGACGGCGCTCGGGCCGCGATCGACCTCGGCCCGCAGCGCGCCGCCGACCGCGACATACGGGCCGTGCGCAGGCTCGGCCGCGCCTCCACGACCGCCGTCGCCGGCGGCTCCACCCTGCTGCAGCCGGTGGCGCTCGGCACGGGCACGATCGCGGTCGTCGAGGTGTACGTACCCGAGTCCGAGGTGGCCAACGGCGTCCGTACGGCCTGGGCGGTCCTCGCGGCCGTCGGCCTCGCGCTGATCGTCGGCTCGGTCGCCGTCGCCGACCGGCTCGGGGTGCGCATGGTGCAGCCGGCCCGGCGGCTGGCCGAGGGCGCGCACGAACTGGGCGAGGGCCGCCTCGGCGCCCGGGTGCCGGAGGACGGCCCGGCGGAACTGCGGCTCGCCGCGGTCGCGTTCAACTCGATGGCCGACCAGGTGGTCCAGCTCCTCCACAACGAACGGGAGCTGGCGGCCGACCTGTCCCACCGGCTGCGCACCCCGCTCACCGTCCTGCGGCTGAACGCGGCCTCCCTCGGCGCCGGGCCCGCCGCCGAGCAGACCCGGGCCGCCGTCGCCCAGCTGGAGCGCGAGGTGGACACCATCATCCGCACCGCGCGCGACGCCAGACCGCAGACGGCCGCGGCCGGCCCCGGCGCCGGGTGCGACGCCGCCGAAGTGGTCCGCACACGCATGGAGTTCTGGTCCGCGCTCGCCGAGGACGAGGGCCGCACCTGGCGGGTGGCCGGCGTCGACCGTCCGGTCCGCATACCCGTGGCCCGCGGCGACCTGGCCGCCGCCCTCGACGCCCTGCTCGGCAACGTCTTCCGGCACACCGCCGAAGGCACCGCCTTCGCCGTGGACGTGCACAACGGCGAGGACGCGGTCATCGTGCTGGTCTCCGACGCGGGCCCCGGCATAACCGACCCGGAGGCGGCGATGGCCCGTGGCCGCGGCTCCGGGAACACCGGCTCGACGGGCCTCGGCCTCGACATCGTCCGCCGCCTGGCCGAGTCCACCGGCGGCGACGTCCGCATCGGCGCCTCGGTGCTGGGGGGCACCGAGGTGCGGATCTGGTTCCAGCTGGACGGGCGGGGGCCGGCCGGGCGAGGCCGACGGGGCGCCGTACGCAGGCGACGGCGGGGCAAATTGGTCTCGACCTTTAACCGCCCCCGATCGCTCCCTTAAGCGAACCCTAAGGTCTGCGACGGCCGTCCCCAACACGAGGTTTGTCCCTTTCCCGGTCGCTAGCGTGCTGCCGCACCCCCACCCCCGTGTACAGCGAAGGCAGGCACATGACCACGCACCGGCGCAGGATCAGCGGCAGGAACAAGGCGATAGGCGGCCTGGTGGCCGCGGCCGTGGCCGGCGGCGGCGCGGTCCTGCTCACCGGCACCGCGAACGCGGCAGGTGTGGACGCCGCGTTCACCAGGACCAGCGACTGGTCCACGGGCTACACCGCGCAGTACGTCGTCACCAACAACAGCGGCGGCGCCGAGAAGACCTGGACGCTGGAGTTCGACCTCCCGGCCGGCACCCGGCTCGCCTCCCTCTGGAACGGCGAGTCGGCCGTCAGCGGCCGGCACGTCACCGTCAAGCCCGCGAAGTGGGACACCGCCGGTCTCGCCCCGGGGAAGTCGGTGACCATCGGCTTCGTGGTCGACGGCACCGGCGCCCCGACGGGCTGTCGCATCGACGACCAGCGGTGTTCCGCGGACGACGGAGCCACCCCCGAGCCGAGCGGCCGCCCCACCGAGACCGGGACGGGGGCGCCGGCCCCCACCGGCTCCGCCACCCCCACGAAGCCGGCCACCCCCACCGGGAGCGCCACCCCCACCCCTACCCCCTCGGGCAGCACGGGCAGCGGCACCACCGCCTCCGCCGGCTTCGCCCCCTACGTCGACACCTCCCTCTACCCGGCCTTCGACCTCCTCGGTTCCGCCGACGCGACCGGTGTGAAGAACTACAACCTCGCCTTCCTCACCGACGGCGGCGGCTGCACCCCCAAGTGGGGCGGCGTGACGGACCTGACCGGCGACGGCGTGGCCGGCCAGATCGGCGCGCTGCGCGCCAAGGGCGGCGACGTCCGGGTCTCCTTCGGCGGCGCATCCGGCTCCGAGCTGGCCACCACCTGCTCCTCCGCCGACGCGCTGGCGGCGGCCTACGGCAAGGCCGTCGACGCGTTCAGGCTCACCAAGGTCGACTTCGACGTCGAGGGCGGGGCGCTGCCGAACACGGCCGCCAACACCCGCCGCGCGCAGGCCATCGCCAGGCTCCAGGCCCAGCACCCGGGCCTGGACGTCTCCTTCACCCTCCCGGTGATGCCCGAGGGCCTCACCCAGGACGGCGTGAACCTCCTGTCCGACGCCAAGTCCAACGGGGTGAAGATCAGCACCGTCAACATCATGGCGATGGACTACGGCGCCTCCTACAGCGGCGACATGGGCACCTACGCCGTGCAGGCGGCGACCGCCACCCAGGCCCAGATCAAGGGCGTACTGGGGCTGTCCGACACCGCCGCCTGGAAGTCGGTCGCGGTCACCCCGATGATCGGCGTCAACGACGTCTCCTCCGAGGTCTTCAAGGTCGACGACGCCACCCAGCTGGTGGACTTCGCCAAGTCCAAGGGTCTCGGCGGGCTCTCCATGTGGTCCGCGACCCGCGACAAGCAGTGCCCCGGCGGCACCAAGCCCACCGCCGACGCGACCTGCAGCTCCGTCACCCAGTCCGCGTTCGCCTTCTCGAAGGCCTTCGGGGCGTTCAACTGACCCGGATCCACGGGTCGTCCGAGCGGGGGCGCGGTACTCCGGGGGGAGGACCGCGCCCCTTTCGGCCTCAGACCGCCGGCTCCAGCGGCGGCAGCGCCCCCGTCCGGGCCGCCTGCGCGTACCAGCGCGCGCTCGACTTCGGTGTCCGCTCCAGCGTCGTGTAGTCCACGTACACCGCGCCGAACCGCTTGCCGTAGCCGTACGCCCACTCGAAGTTGTCCATCAGCGACCACAGGTAGTAGCCGCGGACGTCGGCCCCGTCGGTGAGGGCGCGGCGCACCTCCGACAGGTGGCCGTGCAGGTAGGCGATGCGCTCGGGGTCGTGCACGCGGCCGTCGGGGTCGGGCTTGTCGTCGTAGGCCGCGCCGTTCTCGGTGACGTACAGAGGCAGGCCGGGGGCCTCGCGGGTGTAGCGCATCAGCAGCTCGTACAGGCCCGTCGGGTCGATCGTCCAGCCCATCTCCGTGCGTTCGCCGGGCGTCTGGTGGAACAGCACGTCGTCGGCGGCCGGCCAGGGGGAGTGTTCGCTGGCGCCGTGGCCGTCCGCCCCCGAACCACCGGCCCTGCCCGCCGCGGCGGAGACCAGGGCGGGGGTGTAGTAGTTGAGGCCGAGGGCGTCCAGCGGCGCGTTGATCGTGCGGACGTCGCCGTCGAGGACGTAGGACCAGTCGGTGACCGACGCGGTCGCCGCGAGCAGCGTCCTGGGGTACGCACCGTGCAGGATCGGCCCGTGGAAGACCCCGTTGGCCAGGTCGTCGATCCGGCGGGCCGCGGACAGGTCGGCCGGTTCCTGGGACAGCGGCCGTACCACCGAGGAGTTGAGGCTGATCGCGATACGGTTGCGGGCCGGCATCGCCGAGCGCAGCGCCGAAGCGCCCAGCCCGTGCGCCAGGTTGAGATGGTGGGCCGCGCGCAGGGCGGCCGCCGGGTCGGTACGGCCGGGCGCGTGCACCCCTGAGCCGTACCCCAGGAAGGCACTGCACCAGGGCTCGTTCAGCGTGATCCAGTTCTCCACCCGGTCACCCAGCGCCTCGCCGACCAGCCGCGCGTACTCGGCGAACCGGAACGCGGTGTCCCGCTCCGGCCAGCCGCCCGCGTCCTCCAGTTCCTGCGGCAGGTCCCAGTGGTAGAGGGTGAGCGCCGGCGTGATCCCGCGCGCCAGCAGCTCGTCCACCAGACGGCGGTAGAAGTCCAGACCCCGCTGGACCGCCGGGCCCCGGCCCGTCGGCTGCACCCGCGACCAGGAGACGGAGAAGCGGTACGCGTTCAGGCCCAGGTCCGCCATCAGCGCCACGTCGTCGCGGTAGCGGTGGTAGTGGTCGACCGCGATGTCACCGGTCTCGCCGCCCGCCGTCCGGCCCGGGGTATGGCTGAAGGTGTCCCAGATCGAGGGGGTGCGGCCGTCCTCCCGCACCGCCCCCTCGATCTGGTACGCCGAGGTCGCCGCGCCCCAGAGGAAGGCCGCGGGGAAGGTCACGGAGGAATCGGGTTCAGACATGGAAGCGCTCCCAATGGAGGTCGGAGGAGAGACCGGCGGGTGACGGGTGAGGGGGGCGCCGCCCCGGAGGGGGAGGGGCCGCAGGAAGAGGGGGCCGCTCGGCGGTGGGAGAGGGCCGAGCCGGGGGAGGGGGCCGAGTCGGGGAGGGGCTGGGCCGGGCAGGGACGGGCCGGGGAGGGGGGGCGGGGAGGGGCGTGGCGGACGGTGACCCGGCACCCTTCCCCTCCCCCCGCGGCAAGGGACGTGTCAGCCCTTGACCGCGCCCTGCATGATCCCGCCCACGATCTGCTTGCCGAACAGCAGGAAGGCGATCAGCAGCGGCAGGGTGCCGAGCAGCGCCCCCGCCATGATCACGGCCTGGTCCGGGACATAGCCGGTGCCGAGTGAGTTCAGGGCCACCTGCACCGTCGGATTCTGCTGGTTCAGGGCGATGATCGGCCACAGGAAGTCGTTCCAGGCGAACACGAAGGTCAGCAGCCCGAGTACCGCCATCGCCGGCCGCGCCGCGGGGAAGACGACGTGCCACACGATCCGGACGCTGCTCGCGCCGTCCACCCGGGCCGCCTCGATCAGCTCCGTCGGCAGCGCCTGCACCAGGTACTGCCGCATGAAGAACGTGCCGAACGCGGTGACGAGGCTCGGCAGGACCACCGTCTGCAGCTGGTTCGACCAGCCCAGGTCCGCCATCCACAGGTACAGCGGTACGACCGCCAGCTGCGGCGGGATCATCATGGTGCCGACCGTCAGCAGCAACAGCAGCCCGGAGAAGCGGAACCGCAGCTTGGCGAAGGCGAAGCCGGCCAGCGTCGAGAACACCACCGTGCTCGCCGTGATCGTGCCCGCCACGAGCACCGAGTTGAACATCGCGGTGCCGAGTCCCGCCTGCTCCCAGGCCGTCTGCAGGTTCTTGAACAGACTGCCGCCGAACCACAGCGGCGGCGGGGTCTGGGCGAGCCGCCGGTCGGTGCGCGAGGCGGCGATCGCCGTCCACACCAGCGGGGCCAGCGAGACGAGGGCGAACACCGTCAGCACGAGGTACGTCACCGGGCCCGCGTGCAACTGCTTGCCCGCACCCATCACCCGCCGGCGCTCCTTGCGGGCCGCCCGGGGCAGCGTCGGTTCACTGGTCGTCATGCGGACTTCCTCAGCCGTCGGGTGAACAGCAGATTGACCGCTGCGACGATCAGCAGGATCAGGAACATCGACCAGGCGATCGCGGACGCCTTGCCGAGGTTGCCGATGATCCAGCCCTGGTCGTACATGTACAGGCCGAGCGTCTGGAACTGGTGCTCGGAACCGCCCTTGGACCCGCTCACTCCGCCGAACAGCAGCGGCTCACCGAAGAGCTGCGTGGCACCGATGGTGGAGACCACGACGGTGAACAGGATCGTCGGCCGCAGCTGCGGAACCGTCACATGCCGGAACTGCTGCCAGCGGTTGGCCCCGTCGATCGCCGCCGACTCGTACAGATCGGCCGGGATCGCCTGCATCGCCGCCAGATAGATCAGCGCGTTGTAGCCGGTCCAGCGCCAGATCACGATGGACGACACGGCGAACTGCGAACCCCAGTCGGACTCGCGCCAGTTGACCGGGTCCACCCCGAAGAAGTGCAGGACCCAGTTGACCATGCCGCCGTCCCACGAATACAGCAGCGTGAACACCAGGGTCGCGGCCGCCACCGAGGTGGCGTAGGGCGTCAGCATGACCACCCGCCACATGGTGGAACCCCGCAGCCGGTAGTTCAGCAGGTGCGCCAGGCCGATGGCCGCCAGCAGCTGCGGCACGGTCGAGACGAGGCCGATGGTAAACGTGTTCCGCAGGGCGTTCCAGAAGAAGTCCGAGGAGAGCAGGTTCCGGTAGTTGTCCAGGCCCGCCCAGGTCTGGTGGTCCAGCCCCGACAACTGCACGTCGTGCAGCGAGTACCAGGCCGTGTAGAGCAGCGGGACCAGGGTGAAGGCCCCGAACAGGACGAAGAAGGGGGCCACGAACGCGTACGGCGACGCCTTCGTGTCCCAGCGGTACAGCCGGCTGCGCCAGGGCTCGGCGCCCGCCGGCGTACCGCGACCATGAGCGCCCCGGACCGCGCCCGGCGGGGTGCCGGGCGCGGCCTCGGCACTCGACGCGGGGTGCGCGAGAGCCTCTTTGGAGCCGGTCACTGGCCGAGCACGTCCTTGATCTCGTTCTTCGCGGCGTCCCAGCCCTGCGCGGGCGTCCGGCCCTTCTGCTCGACCTGGAGGATGCCGACGTCACTGATCGCGTTGTCGATCGGCTTGTCCTTGGGGCCGAGGGGCTGGGCGGGGATGGTCTTCGCCGAGTCGGAGAAGATCCGGGTGAGCGGCGCGCCGGAGAAGTACGCCGTGGTGTCGGCCTGCGGCTTCAGATTCGCGTACGCCGACGGGGTCGACGGGAAGCTGGCCTGCTTGGCGAAGACCTTCGCCTGCTGCTCGGGCGCGGTCAGCCACTTCGCCAGTGCGATGGCCTCCTTCCGGTGCTTGCCGGCGGTCGGCACGCCGAGGAAGGAGCCGCCCCAGTTGGACGCCGCCGGCGCCGCCGCCACGTCCCACTTGCCCTTGCCTGAGTCCCCGGACTTCTGCTCGATGTAGCCGATCATCCAGGCCGGGCAGGCGACGGAGGCGAAGGTGCCGTTGGCGAAGCCCTGGTCCCAGGTCGGGTCGAACTGCTTCAGCTTCGCGGACATGTTGCTGGTCGCGGCGCTCATGGCGGCGTCCCAGGCCTTCTTCACGCCCTCGGACCTGTCCCAGACGACGTTGCCGTCCTTGTCGTAGTACCGCTCGCTCGCGCCGCCCACCGCCGCGTTGTAGACGGAGGAGGCCGAGTCCACGAACTTGGTGCCCTTGGGCGCCTTCTTCATGTACTCCTTGCCGACGTCGACGTACTTGGACCAGTCGCCCTTCCACATCTCGGCGAGCCTGGTCCGGTCGGTCGGCAGCCCGGCCTTCTGGAACAGGTCCTTCCGGTAGCAGACGGCCATCGGCCCGGTGTCGGTCCCGAGCCCGATGGTCCTGCCGTCCTTGGTGGTGGCCTGCGCGAGCTTCCAGTCCAGCCACTGCGACTTGTCGACCTCCTTGCCGAGGTCGACGAACTTGTTCGCCTGGGTCTGCACGGCCTCGGTGATGTTGCCGACCTCGATGGCCTGAATGTCGTCGCTGCCGGAACCGGCCTGGAGGCGGGTGAGCACCTTCGGCCAGTAGACGTCCGTACGGGTGGTGACGTTCTCCTTGATGCTGATGTCCGGGTGCAGCTTCATGTACTCGTCGTAGAGGCCGGACTGCTTGTAGCCGAAGACGCCGAAGGTGCCTATCGTCAGAGTGATCTCGCCCTTGCGGCCGCCGTTGCCGTCGCCGGCGCTCGCCGAGCCGTCGTCCGAGTCGTCGGCGCAGCCGGCCAGCAGCCCTGTGGTCAGCGCGGCGACGGCCACGAGGGCCCCCAGTCTGCGCGGCCCGCGGATGCTCGTGCGCATTGCTCCTCCTGTTGCCTGACGTGCCGACCCCCCGGCCAACTGCATGGAACAAGGCCCGTTCGTGCTCGCTGCGGCTCGGGCGGGGAACGTGCGGGATGTGTAGGTGCCAGGTGCTGTGGGAGCGCTCCCACAGGTGATGTGTTGAAGAGTCGCCGGTTCGGAGCGGGGTGTCAAGGGACCGCACACGGCCAACTGTGTTCAGTTGTCGGGACGTTAAGTGGACCGCTGACTTCCGGAAGCTGTGGGCCAAGTCTGGCGGAAAAGCTTCACCTGCGGGGGCGGAGGGAGGACTTCGCGCGGGCGCCCGCGCCAGTCCCCCCCCGCCGGGCGCCGGGCGGTCGCCGCGGTGGTCGAGGCTGTTACATTCCAGGCCAGCACCAGGAGACGGTCGAGAGAGGCGGAGCCCATGGCAGGCCACGCGGGGCGGAGCCGGAGCGGGGGCCGGCCCACGCTCGAAGAGGTCGCCGCCCGCGCCGGGGTGGGACGGGGCACGGTGTCACGGGTGATCAACGGCTCGCCCCGGGTCAGCGACGCGACCCGCGCCGCGGTCGAGGCGGCGGTCGCCGAACTCGGCTACGTGCCCAACACCGCCGCCCGTGCCCTGGCGGCCAACCGCACCGACGCCGTCGCGCTCGTCGTTCCCGAGCCGGAGACCCGGTTCTTCGCCGAGCCGTACTTCTCGGACATGCTGCGCGGTGTCGGTGCCGGACTCGCCGAGACCGAGATGCAGTTGCTGCTGATCTTCGCGGGCAGCGACCGGGAGCGCCGGCGTCTCGCGCAGTACCTGGCGGCCCATCGGGTGGACGGTGTGCTGCTGGTCTCGGTGCACGCCGACGATCCGCTGCCCGACCTGCTGGCCCAGCTCGAGATCCCGGCCGTGATCAGCGGCCCGCGCTCGGCCGGCGAGGCGCTCACCTCGGTGGACTCGGACAACTACGGCGGCGCCCGCTCGGCGGTGGAGCACCTGCTGGCCGGCGGTCGCCGCCGGATAGCGCACATCACCGGCCGGCTCGACGTCTACGGCGCCCAGTGCCGGGTCGACGGCTACCGCGACGCCCTGCGCGACGCGGGCCACCCGGCGGACGAACTCCTCGTCGAGCGAGGGGACTTCACGGAGGAGGGCGGCCGCCGGGCGATGGCGGTCCTGCTGGACCGGCACCCGGACCTGGACGCGGTCTTCGCCGGCTCCGACGTGACGGCGGCCGGTGCCCGGCAGGTGCTTCGCGAGGCCGGCCGTCGCATCCCGGACGACGTCGCGCTGGTCGGCTACGACGACTCCGCGATCGCCCGCCACATGGACCCGCCGCTCACCAGCGTCCGCCAGCCCATCGAGGAGATGGGCCGGGCCATGATCGACCTGCTCCTCGCGGAGGTCGCCGACCGTCGACCGGCCGCGGCCCGGGACCTGGAACGGCGGCACGCGGTCCTGCCGACGGAACTGGTGGCGCGGGCGTCTTCGTGAACGGCGGCGTTCGTGCCGGGGCCCGGCGTGCCTGCCCGGCACGGCATCGTCCACGGGCGCGGCCACACTCGCGGCCTTCTTGCCCGGCCTTGATGTCGGCCCGGGCCCGACCGGCGGTGCGGGCGTTCTCGCGCGGCCACCGGGCGTGCGCTCCGGCGGTCAGGGAAAACGAATCAGCCGGTGCCCCGTCTTTCGACGGAGTCACCGGCTGATCACACAGGGTGAGTGACGGGACTTGAACCCGCGGCATCCTGGACCACAACCAGGTGCTCTACCAGCTGAGCTACACCCACCATGACCGGTGGTTCGAGGAGTGCTTTCCCCGACCGGCCGAGAAGAAGTCTACATGGTTCGAAGGGGTGCTCGCGCACAGGTTTTCGCGCGGGCGTCCGTGCGGGCCCGGGCGGACACCCGCACGGACCGGGAGTGGTCCGCGCCGTCACCGCAGGGGCGACGGGCGGTCCGCGCCCGTCACTGCGTGGGCAGGACGTGCTTGGCGGCGATCGCCTTCGCGGTGTCGGAGTCCGGGCCGGGCTGCGGGACGAAGACGGCCTCGCGGTAGTACCGCAGCTCGGCGATCGACTCGCGGATGTCGGCCAGCGCCCGGTGGTTGCCGTTCTTCTCCGGGCTGTTGAAGTACGCCCGCGGGTACCAGCGGCGGGCCAGCTCCTTGATCGAGGAGACGTCGACGATGCGGTAGTGGAGGTAGTCCTCCAGGGTCGGCATGTCCCGCAGCAGGAAACCGCGGTCGGTGCCGACGGAGTTGCCGCACAGCGGGGCCTTCCCCGGCTCCTTCACGTGCTCCCGGACGTACGCGAGGACCTGCTCCTCGGCGTCCTTCAGGGTCGTGCCGCCCGCCAGCTCGGCGAGCAGTCCGGACGCGGTGTGCATCTGACGCACCACCTCCGGCATCGTCTCCAGCGCCCGCTCCGGCGGACGGATGACGATGTCCACCCCGTCGCCGAGCACGTTCAGCTCGGAGTCGGTGACGAGGGCGGCAACCTCGATGAGAGCGTCGTCGGACAGCGAGAGGCCGGTCATCTCGCAGTCGATCCACACCATGCGATCGTTCATGCGACCACCCTAAAGCTGGCGTGCGCTTTTGGGATGCCCCCTGCCTCGTCCTCGGGCCCTGGACGGGCCCGAGGACGAGATCGGTGGCGCGGTGCGGCGGTCAGCTGCCGCTGCGCGGCCCCGGGAGCAGACTCACCGCGCCGGCGGCGGCACGCCGGCTCTGCATCGGCACGCCGCTGTCCGGATGCAGCATGGGGGGCACATGGCCCACCGGACCGGGGCCCCCGGGCAGACCCGCGGGCGGTCCCTGCTGGCCGACCGGGGACATCGGGGCGTCCGGCTCACCGTGCCGGTCGCTCTGGGGCCGGCGCGCCCGATAGGCCGCGCGGTAGGCCGCCGGGGACGAGCCGAGCTGGCGGCGGAAGTGCCCGCGCAGCGCGACGGGGGAGCGGAAACCGCACCGGCCCGCCACCTCGTCCACGGAGTAGTCCGACGTCTCCAGCAGGCGCTGCGCCTGCAGCACCCGCTGGGTGATCAGCCACTGCAGCGGTGCGCTGCCGGTCAGCGAGCGGAACCGGCGGTCGAACGTACGGCGGCTCATGTAGGCGCGTGCCGCCAGTGTCTCCACGTCGAACTGCTCGTGGAGGTGTTCCAGCGCCCAGGCGACGACCTCGGCGAGCGGGTCGGCGCCGATCTCCTCTGGTAAAGACCGATCGAGGTAGCGCTCCTGGCCGCCTGTTCGGCGTGGCGGTACCACCAGGCGCCGGGCGAGCGCGCCGGCCGCCTCGTTGCCGTGGTCCGTCCGCACGATGTGCAGGCACAGGTCGATGCCCGCGGCGGTGCCGGCCGACGTCAGCACGTCGCCGTCGTCGACGAACAGCTCCCGTGGATCGACGTGCACCGACGGATAGCGCTTGGCCAGCGTCGGCGCGTACATCCAGTGGGTGGTCGCCGGGCGTCCGTCCAGCAGTCCGGCCGCCGCGAGCACGAACGCGCCCGTGCACAGCCCTACGATGCGGGCACCCTCCTCGTGCGCTCGCCGCAGGGCGTCGAGCGCCTCCTCCGGCGGCGGCGAGGTGATCGAGCGCCAGGCCGGCACGACGACCGTGCCGGCGCGTGAGATCGCCTCCAGTCCATGTGGTGCGGTGAGTTCCAGGCCCCCTGTGGTCCGCAGCGGGCCTTCCTCGCCGGCGCACACCAGCAGTCGGTAGCGCGGTACTCCGGCGTCCTGGCGGTCGATCCCGAACACCGACAGTGGGATGGAACTCTCGAAGATGGGGCCGCCGCTGAACAGCAGCACGGCGACGATCTCCTTGCGGCGGCGCCCGGAGAGCTTCCGGGCCGCGGCTTCCGGCGTGGCAGTGGAGTCGTGGCTCATCCTGCTAAGCCCCCCTCGGTGGTCGCGGCTCCTCGGTTGTGTCGCTCCTGCACGTTTCCCCTCGGTCCTGCACGAGTCCCCCGCCATAAGACAGTCAAGATCGAAATTTACTGGCTACCGCGGTCTCACGGTGGCCGGTTCGACACGCCGGACATTGTCGACATGACAACTTGGCGTGAAGCATTCGATCACGAAGGGTTGCACTCACAAGCCGCGTAGGGAAGTACGCCTTGTCGCAGTGGCCAAACCGCGTAGGGTGCAGAGCGCCCCGTAGACCCTTTCCGTGCAGGTGGAACGGGGGTTGGGGGATGGTCGGGACCCCTCCTGGGCGATATCCAGAAGTTGGCTGAAAAGATGCGTCCGAGGGTGCGGAAACCGGTCAGTCGACCGGTGTCTGCCCCCGAGTGTGACGTCCGCCTCTTTGCGTCGCGCAATCCGCGGCACCCCGCTCGGAGCGGCGCAGCAGTACCCGGCAGACGGCCGTGACCGCGGCCAGGCCCAGTGCGGTACCCGCCGCGCCGGCCAGCGAGGTGCCGTACCAGAGCAGGACCACGGGGACGAGGACGCAGCTGAACGCCGCCCAGCGGATCACGTCGCTGACGGTGTCCGGTGCGCGGTGCGGCTCGGAGTGCGGTCGGGGTCCGGGCATCTCGTACTCCCTGTGGCGGTGGCTCACCCCGGTACAACGCCCGTTCGACGCGGCGGTCACCGGGCGCGCATCTGTGAATCCTGTGCAAACCGCCTGTACGGGGCAGCAAGCATTGCGTTACGGGCGCGGCTCGTGCATGCTCCGGTGAACCCCTACGGACCACGGGGTACCGCTCACGGAGCGTGCGCGGGGACTGGGCTCAGGAGGAGTGCAGCCGTACCCTTGGGGGTATGGGCTTGGGAAGATGTTTCCCGGACACAGCTCCGCCGCACGCTTCCGCAGCACACTGTCGTCCCACCCATGAAGGATCACGACGCCGAGACAGCCATGGCCGGTCACGAATTCTCCGAACCCGCGGACCGCAAGCGGCCGGTCGCCGATCCCACGGCGGCCGATCCCCTGGCGGCGGCGGAGCCACGCCCTTCCTGCGACCCGGCCTTCCGGCACGGAGTGGTCGTCGGCTTCGACGGCTCCACCTCCAGTGAGCGCGCCCTCGCCTACGCGATCGGCATGGCCCACCGCTCCCACTCGGGGCTGATCATCGTCCACGTGGCCAACCGGCTGCCGACCACCGTGTGGGCCGGCTGCGAGCCGCCCGTCTTCGTCGATGTGCCGGACCACCGCACCGAGGTCCTCGGGCTCGAGCTGGCCTGCGCGGACTACCTGGCCGAAGTGCCGTGGATCCTGGTCGAGCGCGGCGGTGACATCTGCCACGAACTCGAAGAGGTGGGCCGCGAGTACGAGGCCGACGCGATCGTCGTGGGATCCACGCACGGCATCGTGGGCCGGATCTTCGGCTCGGTCGCCGGCCGGCTCGCCAAGCGGGCGAAGCGGCCCGTGATCGTCATTCCCTGAAGCGGGCGCAGTAGCCCGTGATCGTCGTTCCCCGAGGCGGGCGCAGCGGCCCGTGATCGTCGTCTCCCGGCGGGCTCACGCTCCGTCAACTTCCTTTGTGCAGCGCGAAACTACTCGTGCGTAGAGGTGGTTTGTGTCCTTGTGAAGGGCATATACCGGTCACCGCTCAACCGCACAGCACGAAGGGAGCCCGCCGTGGACAACGAAGTCTCCGCGGGAATCGTGAGCACCACCGTGGTCGGCCGACTCGCCCTGGGAGTAACCCTGTTGGCGTTCGGGATCGGCCTGACCGGCGTGATCGACGGCGTGCGTGCCTCCGACGCCGTGACCGTGGCCCATTACGTGGGCGGGGTCGCCCTCTTCCTCGTCGGCCTGCTGGCCCTGCGCGACGACGCCGGCTCCGGCGTGGCGTACGTGGCTCTCGGCGCCCTGTGGTTCACCTGGGCCGTGTCGGGTGCCTCCTCGGCCAACGCGACCGGGCTGTTCCTGCTGCTGTTCGCCCTGGTGGCGCTCACGCTGACCCTCGCGGGCGGCGACACCCCGAGCCAGATCGTGCACGGGCTGCTGTTCCTGGCGATGCTGGTGCTCGCCGTCGCGGCCTTCGCCGACAGTTCCGCTCTCGCGAAGGCCGCGGGCTGGGTGGCCGTCGTCTCGGGCGCGGTGGCCTGGTACGCCGCGACCGCGGCGCTGGCGCACTGGCCGACGGCCGTTCCCGGGCGTGCCGCCGGCCGGGGGGTGACGGCCACCGGCTGACACTCAGCGGCACCGGAAGGACCCCCACGTGTCCGGTGGCACACGTGGGGGTCCGTTCCGTTGTCGCGCCCGTGCGGGTGCGCCGTGGCCGCTCGCGCAGTTCCCCGCGCCCCTGACGGGGCGCGGTCGACCGCGTTCCCGACGGGGCGCGGTCGCCGGCGTTTGTGACGGGGTGCGGTCGCCGGCGTTTGTGACGGGGTGCGGTCGCCGGCGTTTGTGACGGGGCGCGGTCGGCCGCGGTTCTGGTCCGGGGCGGCCGGGTTACTCCACCGTCACCGACTTCGCGAGGTTGCGCGGCTTGTCGATGTCCCGGCCCAGGGCCTTGGCCGTGTGGTAGGCGAGGAGCTGGAGCGGGATGCCCATGAGGATCGGGTCCAGTTCGTCCTCGTTCTTCGGGACGAGGATCGTCTGGTCGGCCTTCTCCTGGTGCTGGTGGGCCACGGCGAGGATCTTGCCCTCGCGGGCCTTGATCTCCTCCAGGGCGGCGCGGTTCTTCTCCAGCAGGTCGTCGTCGGGGACGATCGCGACCGTGGGCAGCGCGGGCTCGATGAGGGCCAGCGGGCCGTGCTTCAGCTCGGAGGCGGGGTAGGCCTCGGCGTGGATGTAGGAGACCTCCTTGAGCTTCAGGGAGGCCTCGCGGGCCACGGGGTAGCCACGGACGCGGCCGATGAAGAGCATCGAGCGGGCTTCGGCGTACTCCTCCGCCAGCTTCTTGATCTCCTCCTCCTGCTCCAGGATCTCGGTGATCTGCTGCGGCAGCCTGCGCAGGCCCTCGATGATCCGCTTGCCGTCGCGGACGGAGAGGTCGCGGGTGCGGCCGAGGTGCAGGGCGAGCAGGGCGAAGGCGACCGTGGTGTTGGTGAAGCACTTCGTCGAGACCACGCAGACCTCGGGGCCCGCGTGCACGTAGACACCGCCGTCCGCCTCGCGGGCGATCGCCGAGCCGACCACGTTGACCACGCCGAGGACGCGGGCGCCCTTGCGCTTCAGCTCCTGGACGGCGGCGAGGACGTCGTACGTCTCACCGGACTGGGAGACCGCGACGTAGAGGGTGTCGGGGTCCACGACCGCGTTGCGGTACCGGAATTCGGAGGCGGGCTCGGCGTCCGCGGGGATGCGGGCCAGCTCCTCGATCATCTGGGCGCCGATCATGCCGGCGTGGTACGAGGTGCCGCAGCCGAGGATCTTCACGCGGCGGATCTTGCGTGCCTCGCGGGCGTCCAGGTTGAGGCCGCCGAGGTGCACGGTGGAGAACCGGTCGTCGATGCGGCCGCGCAGCACCCGGTCCACGGCGTCGGCCTGCTCGTGGATCTCCTTGTGCATGTACGTGTCGTGGCCGCCCATGTCGTACGAGGCCGCTTCCCACTCCACGGTGGTCGGCTCGGCGGTGGTACGGGTGCCCTCGGTGGTGTACGTACGGAAGTCGTCGGCCTTGAGGGTGGCCATCTCGCCGTCGTCGAGGGTCACTATCTGCCGGGTGTGGGCGACCAGGGCGGCGATGTCGGAGGCGACGAACATCTCCTTCTCCCCGATGCCGAGGACCACCGGGGAGCCGTTGCGGGCCACCACGATGCGGTCGGAGAAGTCGGCGTGCATCACCGCGATGCCGTACGTGCCCTCGACCAGCCGGAGGGTCTCGCGGACCCTGTCCTCCAGCTTCTCGGCCTGGGCGCGGGCGATGAGGTGGACGAGGACCTCGGTGTCGGTCTCGGAGAGGAACTCGACACCGTCCGCCTCCAGCTTGCGGCGCAGGTCGGCGGCGTTGTCGATGATGCCGTTGTGCACGACGGCGACCTTGGAGTCGGCCGACATGTGCGGGTGGGCGTTCAGGTCGGACGGGGCGCCGTGGGTGGCCCAGCGGGTGTGGGCGATGCCGGTGGTGCCCTTGAAGCGCGCCGGCACCTTGGCCTCCAGGTCCCGGACCCGGCCCTTCGCCTTGACCATCTTCAGGCCGGGCGTCTTCGGGGAGGTGACCACGATGCCCGCGGAGTCGTAGCCGCGGTACTCCAGCCGCTGGAGGCCTTCCAGCAGGAGGGGGGCGACGTCACGCTTCCCGATGTATCCGACAATTCCGCACATGTATAGAGGTATCCCTTGAGTGTCGCTTGTCGGGCCCCGGCCGGTTCTCAGCCGTAGACCATGCGGCGCAGCTGCCTGAGCGTCAGCTCCGGCGGCGCCACCGCCCGGTATTTCAGATCCGCCTCGATCCGGTCGAAGATCTCCGTGTTCACCAGGCCCTGGGCCTGCAGCTCACGGTGGCGGCGACGGACGAAGTCCTGGGTCGTCTCGTCGAAGAAGGCGAGCACGTCCTGGACCACCCGCAGCGCCTCGCCCCGGCTCAGGGGCGTGGACCGCGTCAGGTGATCAACCAGTTCGTCGTGCACCCGGTAGATCCTGGGGTACCGGCCGCCGTTTCGCAAGGAGCGTGCCCGATTTCGGGCAGGCGATAGTTGAAACTCTTATGGACCCCTGTTCGCAAGCTGTCCATTCCGTGTCTTGCGTCTCGTTGCCCGGACCCACGAGTTTCGGACCCCATGGACATTCCACGTATGGGAGTACCGGAGAAGCTCGCCGAGCGCATGAGCATGGCCGAGCGGCACGAGTACCTGCGCGCCAGATTCTCACGGCGCACGATGATCAGAGGCGGCGCCGTCACCCTGGGCGCCGTCACGGGCGGCGCGTTCGTGGCGGGCGCCACCGCCCAGGCCGCCGTGCCGGCCCGGCGCACGGCCCCGGCCCGGCGCACCGCCCCGGCCGGCGCGTCCGTCGACGGCTCGCACGTCGCCCCCTTCGGCCGCCACCTCGCCTACGGCAACGACCCGCGCACCGAGATGACCGTCTCCTGGCAGGTCCCGGTCGCCGTGCGGAAGCCGTTCATCCGTATCGGCGCCCACCCCTGGGACCTCTCCCGCAAGATCGAGGCCGAGGTCCGCGCCCTCTACACCCCGGCCGGTGTCGGCGCGAGCGGCGACCACACCCAGTACTACGTGCACGCCAGGCTCACCCACCTGCGCCCCGGCCGGACCTACCACTACGGCGTGGGCCACCAGGGCTTCGACCCGGCCGAGCCGCACCTGGCGGGCACCCTGGGCACCTTCACCACCGCCCCGGCCCACAAGGCGCCGTTCACCTTCACCGCCTTCGGGGACGAGGGCGTCGGCTACCACGGCCTGGCCAACAACGCCCTGATCCTCGGCCAGAACCCGGCCTTCCACCTGCACGCCGGTGACATCGCCTACGGCGATCCGGCCGGCCAGGGCAGGTCCACCGACACCGGCTTCGACTCGCGCACCTGGGACCAGTTCCTCGCCCAGACCGAGACGGTCGCCAAGCAGGTCCCGTGGATGCCGGCCTACGGCAACCACGACATGGAGGCCTGGTACTCGCCCAACGGCTACGGCGGCGAGGAGGCCCGCTGGACCCTTCCGGACAACGGCCCCGACCGCACGAACCTGCCGGGCGTCTACTCCTTCGTCCACGGGAACACGGCGGTCATCTCGCTCGACGCCAACGACATCTCCTTCGAGATCCCGGCTAACCTGGGTATATCCGGTGGAACCCAGACGAAGTGGCTGGAAAGCCGGCTGAAGAGGTACCGCGCCTCGAGGGACGTCGACTTCGTCGTCGTCTTCTTCCATCACTGCGCCTACTGCACCTCCACCGCGCACGCCTCGGAGGGGGGCGTGCGCCAGGAGTGGGTGCCGCTGTTCGAGAAGTACACGGTGGACCTGGTCATCAACGGCCACAACCACCAGTACGAGCGCACCGACGTCATCAAGGGCGACAAGGTCGCCAAGAAGCTGCCGATCGGCGGCACGGCCTACCCCGAGACCGAGGGTGTGGTGTACGTCACCGCGGGCGCGGCGGGCCGCGGCCTGTACGCGTTCTCCGCTCCGGACTCCTACGAGGGGCACGAGCACGAGAGCGAGTCCGTGGCCTCGTTCATCAACACCAAGGACGGCAAGGTCGACGAGACCGTCGCCTGGTCCCGGGTGCGCTACCTCGACTACTCCTTCCTGCGCGTGGACGTCGAACCCGCGCCGCGGGGCCGGCAGACCACGATGAAGGTGTCGGGCATCGCCGAGACGGGTGCCCGCATCGACCACTTCACGGTCTCCCGCCGGGCGAAGTAGGCCCACGCGCGCGCCCGGAAGAACAGGGCGGGCGTCCGGGGGGAGCGGGTGGTTCTCACAGCCGTCCGAGGACCGCCCGCTTGGCCAGGGTGAACTCCTCGTCCGTCAGCACTCCGTCGCGATGCAGCTCGCCAAGTTCGCGCAGCCGCCGCAACAGCGCGTCGTGGTCGTCCGCGGCCGGCGCCCCGGCGGGCGACGGGCCCTTCCCGGGCGCGGCGTCCGCTCCGGCGGCCGGGGCCGCCGGGTGCGGCAGGCGGGCCTGGACCGCCGCGGCGACCAGGGCCATCAGCGGATCCCTCTTGAAGCCCCACAACTCGACCGCGTTCGGGTCGTACTTGGGCGGCGCCGTGCCGGGCGCCCCCCGCACCCCGAAGCGCAGGTGCCCGTTCTCCAGCCCGGCGGCCGGCTGCCACTCCACGCCGGTGATCTCCGCGAGCGGGATCGTCCGGGGGCCGGTCCCCGCCTTGGCGTCCTCCGTCTTCCAGTTCCACTCAAGGCGCACCCGTTCCCCGTCGAAGCTCGCCGTGCCGTCGCCGGCGGTGGCGGACACCGGCAGCGACGGGCCCGGCAGCAGGTACCCGGCGACCGGGCCGGGTGGGATCCCGTCCAGCACGAGCGCGTTGCGCACCTCATCGGCGACGTACTCGGCGACGCCGTACCGGTCGGGCTCCACGGCCAGTTGCCAGGGGTCGTCCCGCTCGGCGAGCCGGCCGCCGGTCGCCTGCAGCAGCGGGTCCGCGCCGTCGCGCAGCCGCAGCCGCAGCCGCCCCGACCGGCGCCCCTGCTCGAACGAGACACCCGCCAACGCGGCCAGGGGGACGGTGAGTTCGCCCAGCTCACGGCGGAACGGGCTGACGTTCCTGTCCCGTCCGGGGGTCAACCGCAGGGCGTCGCCGTCGAAAACCCAGGTGCCGTCCCGCTGGATGATTTCCACCATGGGGGGATTGTTTCACCGGATCTGCGGGAGAGTGGTCTCGACCAAATCCGAAGGGAGCGCATGTGAGACGGAACCACGGCACGACTCCCCGAACGACCCGCATTCTCGGATCACTGCTGCTTGTCGCGGCGGCCGGCGTCTTCACCTTCGCCGCGAACCCCGCCGCGCGGGCGGCGGCGCCGCCCCCGCTGGACCGGGTGGTACCGGCACCCGCCTCGGCCGAACCGGGTGGAAACCCGTACCGCATCACCCGCGCGACCGGCGTCCGGGTGGACGGATCCGCCGAGGTACGCCGGATCGGCGCCTACCTGACCGACATCCTGCGGCCCTCCACCGGCTATCCGCTGCCGCTCACCGACCACGGCGGCGGCGGGATCCGGCTCCACCTCCAGAAGGGCGACTTCGGCGCCGAGGGGTACCGGCTGCGCAGCGGAGCCGGCGGCGTCACCATCACCGCGGCCACCCCCGCCGGCCTCTTCCACGGCGTGCAGACCCTGCGTCAGCTCCTGCCCGCCGCCGTCGAGAGGAAGACCGTCCAGCCCGGCCCCTGGCAGATCGCCGGCGGCACCGTCGAGGACCGCCCGCGCTACGCCTACCGGGGCGCCATGCTGGACGTCTCCCGGCACTTCCTCACCGTCGACCAGGTCAAGCGCTACATCGACCAGTTGGCCCTCTACAAGATCAATGAGCTGCATCTGCACCTCAGCGACGACCAGGGCTGGCGCATCGCCGTCGACTCCTGGCCGCGCCTGGCCGGCTACGGCGGCTCCACCGAGGTCGGCGGCGGCGCGGGCGGTCACTACACCAAGGCCGACTACCGGGAGATCGTCCGGTACGCGGCCGCCCGCTATCTCGAGGTCGTCCCCGAAATCGACATGCCCGGCCACACCAACGCCGCCCTCGCCTCCTACGCCGAGCTGAACTGCGACGGCGTGGCGCCCCCGCTGTACACCGGCACCAGGGTCGGCTTCAGCTCGCTGTGCGTGCCCAAGGAGGTCACCTACGACTTCGTGGACGACGTGATCCGCGAGCTGGCCGCGCTCACCCCGGGCCGCTATCTGCACATCGGCGGCGACGAGGCGCACTCCACCAGCCACGCCGACTACGTGACGTTCATGGACCGCGTGCAGCCGCTCGTCGCCAAGTACGGCAAGACGGTGATCGGGTGGCACCAGCTCACCGGTGCGCATCCGGTCGAGGGCGCCCTCGCCCAGTACTGGGGCCTGGACAACACCAGTGCCGCGGAGAAGGCACAGGTCGCCGAGGCCGCGCGGAACGGCACCGGGCTGATCCTGTCCCCGGCCGACCGGGTCTACCTCGACATGAAGTACACCAAGGACACCCCGCTCGGCCTGGACTGGGCGGGTCTGGTGGAGGTGCGGCGGTCCTACGACTGGGACCCGGGCGCCTATCTCGACGGGGTGCCCGCCTCGGCGATCAGGGGTGTCGAGGCGCCCCTGTGGTCGGAGACGCTGAAGAAGTCCGCCGATCTCGAGTACATGGCGTTCCCGCGGCTGACGGGCGCGGCGGAGCTGGGCTGGTCGCCGGCCGCCACCCACGACTGGGACGGCTACCGGGTGCGGCTGGCCGCGCAGGCCCCGCGCTGGGACGCCCTCGGCATCCACTACTACCGCTCGCCGCAGGTCCCCTGGCCGACGGGCTGACGGGCTGACGGACCGGCCGCGAACGAGCCGGCCGAAAGGGCGGCGGGCACCCCGGAGGACCGTACTCCGGGGTGCCCGTGCGTCCGTGCGGGTTCAGAACCCGGCGAGGGGGTTGTCGAGCCGGCCCACCAGCTGGAGCGCGCCGGAGGGGTCGGCGAGGTCCACCATCTGCCTGTTGTCCCGCAGTTGGAGCCGGTTCAGGCAGGACAGCGCGAAGTCCGGGGCGAACATGTCGTACTGCCGGAACCTGTCGGCCAGTTGCGGGTTCGCCTGCTGGTACTCGCGGGTGACCTCGGCGACCGTGTGCCAGAAGTCGTCCTCCTCCAGGACGCCCTCGCCGGCCAGCCGGGCGGCGAGGAAGCGGAAGAAGCAGTCGAAGACGTCCGTGAAGATCGACAGCAGCTTCTTGTCCTCCGGGACCTCCATCCGGATCCGCTGGACCTCCGGCGGCAGGACGGCGTCCGGGTCCATCACCGCGATCTCCTCGGCGATGTCCTTGTAGACCGCCCGCTGCACGGCCCCGTCGGCCAGCACCAGGATGACGTTCTCGCCGTGCGGCATGTAGACCAGGTCGTAGGCGTAGAAGCTGTGCAGCAGCGGGGTGTAGTAGGCGTTCAGATACCGCCGCAGCCACTGCGCCGGCGCCAGGCCCGAGCGCTCGATCAGAGCGGCCGCGAAGGAGGCGCCCTCGTGGTCGACGTGCAGCAGCGAGGCCATGGTGGCGAGGGACTCGCCGTCCCGCAGCGAGGGCACGGGGCTCTCCCGCCACAGCGCGGCCAGCATCTTGCGGTACGGCGAGTAGCGGTCGGTGGCCTGCTCGTACTCCAGGTGCCGGTAGCCGACGGCCGCGCGCTCCCGGATGATCGTCAGACCGGTCGCCTTGAGCACCGGGTCGTTCTCGATCAGCTGGGCCAGCCAGTCGTTGATCGCCGGCGTCGCCTCCATGTAGGCGGCCGAAAGACCGCGCATGAAGCCCATGTTGACGACCGACAGGGCCGTCTTCACATAGTGCTTGTGCGGGGCACTGGAGTTGAAGAACGTCCGGATGGACTGCTGGGCCAGGTACTCGTCGTCGCCCTCGCCGAGGCAGACGAGGTGACCGCGGGCCACCTCGGCGGCGAAGGTGACGCTGAGCTTGTTCCACCACTGCCAGGGGTGGACGGGTATCAGGAGGTGGTCGGCGGGGTCCAGGCCGCGCTCGGTCAGCGTCCGGTGGAACCGCTCGACGGTCTCCTCGCCCAGCTCCTGCCGGATGAAGCCCTCGTACTCGATGCCGGCCCCGGCCGTGAACGCGGCCCGCGAGCGGTGCGCGGCGAGCCACACCAGCCGGACGGGGCTCGCGGCCTCCGGCGCGTACGACAGGTACTCGTGGATGCCGAACCCGAGGCGTCCGTTGTTCGCGACGAAGCAGGGGTGCCCCTCGGTCATCCCGGTCTCGATGTCCTGGAAACCGCTCTTCACCAGCTCCGCGGAGGTGACACGGGGCTTGGTGAGCTTGTAGCAGGTACCGGAGAGGGTGGAGGAGATCTCCTCCAGGTAGACGGGCAGGATCTCGTCGCTCAGCCCCAGGGTCTTCTTCAGCTCGATGAAGAAGTCCAGTGCGGCGAGGGGGAGTTCGCCGCCGTCGCGGATCCGGGTGATCGACTCGCCGTCGACCTCCCAGTGGTCCAGCGCCCGGCGGGCGGCGGCGAACCGGTAGGCGGTGAGCCCGTCGTCGCTGCGCACGACGTACCGGTCGCCCTCCCGCTCGGGCGTGATCAGGCGCTCGTGCGCGAACTCGGCGAGTGCCTTGGACAGGAGCAGGCGGTTGGCGGTCGCCCAGCGCTCGGGGGACAGATGGGCCACGGCGTCGGTGGGGGTCACGCGGTCACCGCCTTCGTGAACTGCTCGCGCGTGCAGAAGCTCAGGAGCGCCTTCTTCTCCGGCTTCCGGATCTCCCGCTCGGGCACGAACCCGACGGCCTCGTTCAGCGCGTGCACGGCCCTGTTGCCGACGTCGGGTTCGACGACGACCCGCTCGGTGGCCGGGTCCTCGAAGAGGTGGGCCATCACGGCCGTGATGACACCCCGGGTGAAGCCGTGCACGGGCGTGTCGGCGGGCGCGACCAGGAAGTGCATGCCGACGTCGCCAGGCCGCGGCTCGTACAGCCCGACCAACTCGCGGTGGGCGGGGTCGTACTTCTCCATCAGGAAGGCGGGTTCCCCGTCGTACAGCCCGAGGAAGGCGTGGTGGTGCTCGTCGGCCGCTATCTCCATGTAGGCCCGCTCGACGTCCTCCAGTCTCGCGTCCTGCATCATCCAGTACACGGCCTTGGGGTGGGTGACCCAGCCGTGCAGCACCCCGGCGTCCTTCAGCGGGTCGAGGGGGCGGAGGGTGAAGGTCAGGTCCTTCGTGGTCATACGGCGAACTCCTGGAAGGCGATGGACTTCTCGACCGGGTAGTACTCGCTGCCGAGCAGCTCGCGAATGATGTACGCGTTCCGGTACGCGCCCATGCCCAGGTCGGGGCTGGTGATGCTGTGTGCGTGGACGCCGGCGTTCTGCAGGAAGACCCCGCGGCCGGTGACGTCGATGGCGTAGTTGCGGCCGATGTCGAAGTTGCCCTGCGAGTCGTAGCGCAGCCTGCTTCGCAGGGGCGCCAGGAAGGCCGGCTCGGCGTAGTGGTAGCCGGTGGCGAGGACCAGGCCCTCGGTGGCCAGCTCGTAGTCCTTGCCCTGCTCCTCCTGGCGCAGGCCGAGGACGTAGCCGCCGTTCTCGTGGCGGGCCGTCTGCAGGGCCGAGTTGGTGAGCAGGCGGGTGGGGACCGGGCCGCCGAGGTTCTTCTGGTAGAGCAGGTCGAAGATCTCGTTGATCAGGTCGCCGTCGATGCCCTTGAACAGGCCCTTCTGCTGGCTTGTGAGCCGGTAGCGGGTGTCCTCCGGAAGCGCGTGGAAGTAGTCGATGTACTCCGGGGAGGTCATCTCCAGCGTGAGCTTGGTGTACTCGAGCGGGAAGAAGCGCGGCGATCGGGTGACCCAGTTCAGCTGGTAGCCGTGGACGTCGATCTCGCTGAGCAGGTCGTAGTAGATCTCCGCCGCCGACTGGCCGCTGCCGACCAGGGTGATCGACCTCTTGCGCTGCAGCTCCGCCTTGTGGTGGACGTAGCGGGAGTTGTGGATGAAGTCGCCGTCCAGGTCCCGGCAGGCGTCGGGGAGGTGCGGCGCGGTCCCGGTGCCGAGGACCAGGCGGCGGGCGCGGTAGACGGCACCGGCCTGGGTGCGCACGACGTACAGCTCGTCCTCGTACGTCACCTCGGCGACCGTGGTGCCGAAGCGGACGCAGCTCAGTCTGTTCGCCGCCCAGCGGCAGTAGTCGTCGTACTCGACCCGCAGCGGGTAGAAGTTCTCGCGGATGTAGAACGAGTACAGTCTGCCCTTCTCCTTCAGGTAGTTGAGGAAGGAGTACGGCGAGGTCGGGTCGGCCAGGGTGACCAGGTCCGACATGAACGGGGTCTGCAGGTGGGCGCCGTCCAGGAGCATTCCCGCGTGCCACTCGAAGTCGGGCTTGGACTCCAGGAAGACGCCGTCCAGCTCGGCGATCGGCTCGGTGAGGCAGGCGAGGCCGAGGTTGAAGGGGCCGAGCCCGATCCCCACGAAGTCGTGGACGTGGTTCGGGGCTTCAGGACGCGCGGTCAAGGGACTCTCCCAGGTACTGCTCGGCGTGGCCGGCTATCAGATCGAGGACGGTGGCGATGTCGGCCGTCGTGGTCTCGGGATTGAGCAGGGTGAACTTCAGGTAGTGGCGGCCGCCGACCTTGGTGCCCGCGACCGCGGCGTCGCCGGAGGCGAACAGGGCCTTGCGGGCGTAGAGGTTGGCGCGGTCGATCTCGGCCGGGTCGGTGACGGCCGCCGGGATGTAGCGGAAGACGAGGGTGGACAGGCCGGGCTCGACGACGACGTCGTAGCGCGGGTCGGCGGCGAGCAGCTGCCAGCCCTGCCGTGCCAGGTCGCAGACCTCGTCGAAGAGCCGCCCGATGCCGTCGGCGCCCATCGTGCGCAGGGTCATCCACAGTTTGAGGGCGTCGAAGCGGCGGGTGGTCTGCAGGGACTTGTCCACCTGGTTGGGGATGCGTTCCTGCACCATCCGGCGCGGGTTCAGGTACTCGGCGTGGTAGGTGGCGTGGCGCAGGGTGGCCGCGTCCCGGACCAGCACGGCAGAGGAACTCACGGGCTGGAAGAAGGACTTGTGGTAGTCCACGGTGACCGAGTCGGCGTGCTCGATGCCGTCGATGCGGTGCCGGTACTTCACGGAGGCGAGCAGCCCGCAGCCGTAGGCCGCGTCCACGTGCATCCAGGCGCCGTACTGCTCGCACAGCTCCGCGATCTCCGGCAGCGGGTCGATGGAGCCGAAGTCGGTGGTGCCGGCGGTGGCGACGACGGCCATGGGCACCAGGCCGTCCCGCTCGCAGCGCTCGAGCTCGCGGGCGAGGGCGACCGTCTGCATGCGCTTGTCGTGGTCGACGGGCACGGAGACCACGGAGTCCTGGCCGAGGCCGAGCAGCTTGGCGGACTTCTTCACGCTGAAGTGGCTGACGTCGGAGGCGAAGATGCGCAGGGCGGCGAGGTCGTCCGTCTTGGCCTCCTCGCGCGCCAGCAGCAGCGCCTGGAGGTTGGACTGGGTGCCGCCGGAGGTGAACACGCCGTCGGCCGACGGACCGAGGCCGATGCGGGCGGTGGTCCAGTCGACGAGCCTGCGCTCGATGAGGGTGCCGCCGGTCGACTGGTCCCAGGTGTCGAGGGAGGAGTTGACCGCGGAGAGCACGGCCTCGGCGACCACGGCCGGGATGACGACCGGGCAGTTGAGGTGGGCCAGGTAGCGCGGGTGGTGGAAGTAGACGGCGTCCCGCAGGTAGACGTCCTCCAGTTCGTCCAGGACGGCCGTGATGTCCCCCAGCGGCCGGTCGAGGTCGATCGCGTCGATGCGCGGGCTGAGGGCGTCCACGGTCACACCGGTGAACGGACGGTCGGTGGTGGCGAGTTTGGCCGCCACCCGCTCTACTCCATCGGTCACGGAGCGGCGGTACTGCTCCGCGGTGAGGCCATTGAGCAGATGCGAGCGCATGTGGGGGTCCTCCGAGGGGACAGTCCGTGCGGGGAACGCTGGGCGGGGGCGGCGGGAGAGGCGGGAGAGGCGGGAGAGTGGAAGGAGCGGCGTCGAAGGCCGGCCGCTTTAACTTAGGTTAGCCTAACCTAAATCCATGGCGTGGAAACGCAACCCCGCACGACCGCCGTCACTCGGCGGACCGTTACTCCGCGGCTCGCAACTGCTCCTCCGTCATCCCCTGCCGCCAATACCCTACGAACGTCACCCGGCGCCGGTCGATCCCGCGCTCCCCGACGAAGTGCCGGCGCAGCGCCTTCACCTGGCCGGACTCGCCCGCCAGCCACACGTACGGCCTTTCGGCCGCGGGGAGTTCGGCGGCCCGCAGGGCGTCGACGGCCGTGGGGGACCCGGCGTGCCGTACGAGCCAGGTGATCTCCGCGTCGGCCTCGGTGGGCACGTCCTGGATGTCGGCCGCCTCGGGCACCTCCAGCCAGGCGCGGACCCGGGTGCCGGCCGGCAGCGACTCCAGGATCGCGGTCGCGGCGGGTACGGCGGTCTCGTCGCCCCAGAGGAGGACGGCGTCGGTGTCCGCGGGCGGGCGGAAGCGGATCGCGCGATTGTCGGCGACGGCCGGGCCCAGCAGCAGGACGCGGTCGCCGGCGGCGGCGCGGGAGGCCCAGCGGGAGGCGGGTCCGGCCGGGGCGGGGGAGGAGCCGGGGCCGACCCCGTGCAGCGCGAAGTCGATGTCGATCTCGTCGGGGTCCCGGCGCAGCGCCCGCAGCGTGTACGAGCGCATCACGGCCCGTACGCCGTCCGGGAGTTCGCGCCAGCCCTGCCACCAGCCGTCGCCCAGCTCCAGCGGGACGGCGGGCTCGCTCTGGCCCGGGTGCGGCAGGAACAGCGACAGGGACTGGTCCCGGCCGTGGGAGTGGAAGGCGTGCAGATCGGCACCGGCGAAGGTGACCCGGACCAGCGACGGGCCGAGCCGCCTCGTCCGTACGACCTGGAGGGAGAAGAAACGGAACGGGGCGGCTACGGCCGTCGTCATGTGTGGCTCCTGGGAGTGGGGTTCAGGTTCCGCCAGGGCTGTCGGGGGGTCAGGAGACCTTCTTGGCCTTCTCCAGGGCCTCGGCGAGGGTCGTGATCAGCGGCACGCACTTGTCGTACGACAGGATCGGCTCGGGGGACCGGGCGATGACCTGGCCGGCCTTGACCGCGGGGAGCTTCTTCCAGGTCGGCTTCGAGATGTCGGAGGCCTGGATGGTCGAGCTACGGTCGTCCATCATGATGACGTCGGCCGGGTACTTGTCGACGTTCTCCCAGCTCAGCGACTCGTACCAGCCGCCGCCCCGGGCCTTGGCGCTCTCCGGCGGCTCGACGAAGTTCACGCCGAGCGCCTTGAAGTACTCCAGGTCGACGGAGAGGTTGGTGCCGGAGACGTAGAAGAGCGGGTCGCTCGCGGAGCCGGCCATCACCTTGATCTCGGGCCTCGCCTTGGCGGCGGCGCGCAGCCGGGCGGACGCGTCCTCGAAACGCTTCCTGGCGTCCGTGACCTTCGCGGCCTTCATGTCGCCGCCGAGCGACTCGGCCAGCTCCCACATCCGCTGCAGCGACGTGGGCAGCTGCCGGTCGTAGACGGAGATGCCGACGCTGGGCGCCAGCTGCGCGATCTTCTTCTTCGACTCCTCGGGGACGTACCAGAGGGTGCCGCTGCCGTCGAACATCGTGGAGAGCAGCACGTCCGGCGCGAGGGAGGCGTACTTCTCGATGTTGAACTGGCCCCAGGTGTTGCCGATGACGGTCACCTTGGTGACGTCCATGTCGCCGGCCTGGACGTCGGCCTTGCCGTCCTTGGCCGTCGTCGGGCCGAAGACGCCCTTGACCTGGACGCCGTAGTCGTACAGCGCGGCGGCGACACCGGTGAAGGCGACGATGTTCGCCGGGACCTCGTCCAGTTTCACGGTCGTGCCGCGGTCGTCCTTGAAGGACCAGGGGCCGGACCCGGCGGCCTTCTTCTCCTCGCCGGAGCCCGCGTCTTCGCCCTTGTCGTCCCCGCAGGCGGTGAGCGCGGCACCGAGGCCGAGGGCGCCGCCCGCGGCGAGCAGACCGCGGCGAGAAAGGTGGGTGGCACGGGCATGGGACATGGATGTGACTGCTTTCGACCGGGGCGATCGGCCCGCCGGACAGGTTCAGAGGGCAGGTTAGCCTAACCTCACTTGATGTTCAGCCCCCGGGGAACCCGCCTGTGCCGACGGCGACCGGCTGCCCCGGCACCTCGGCCCGCCGCACCCGCCCTCGTTCGTCCGGGCCCGGCCGGCGAGAAGCTCGCCGACGAGCGGTGCCCGGTGGAGGAGACCACCGGGCACCTGGGCGTTCTTCGCCGAACTGGGCGACGGGCTTCGCCCCGGCGACGGGGCGCCGGCCGGAAGAGGGGTCAGCTCACCAGCCCCAGCTCCCGGGCGATCAGCATGCGCTGCACCTCGCTCGTGCCCTCGCCGATCTCCAGGATCTTGGAGTCGCGCCACATGCGGGCCACCGGATACTCGTTCATGAAGCCGTAACCGCCGTGGATCTGGGTGGCCTCGCGGGCGTTGTCTACGGCGACCGTGGAGGAGTGGAGCTTGGCGAGGGCCGCCTCCTTCTTGAAGGGCTCGCCGGCCACCAGCCGTGAGGCCGCGTCCCGCCAGGCCAGCCGTGCCGTGTGGGCCTTCATCTCCATGTCGGCGATCTTGAACTGGATCGCCTGGTTGGCGCCGATCGGGCGGCCGAACGCCTGCCGTTCCTTGGCGTACTTGACCGACTCGTCCACACAGCCCTGGGCCAGGCCCGTCGCGAGCGCGGCGATGGCGATGCGCCCCTCGTCCAGGATGCGCAGGAACTGGGCGTAGCCGCGGCCCTCCGCGCCCAGCAGGTTGGCGGCCGGGACCCTGACGTCGGCGAACGACAGCTCCCGGGTGTCGGAGGCGTTCCAGCCGACCTTCGAGTAGGGGGCCGCCACCGTGAAGCCGGGGGTGCCCGACGGGACGATGATCGCCGAGATCAGCGGCCTGCCGTCCGGCTTGCGGCCGGTGACCGCCGTGACCGTCACCAGGCCGGTGATGTCCGTGCCGGAGTTGGTGATGAAGCACTTCGTTCCGTTGATCACCCACTCGTCCGTGTCCGGGTCCAGCCGGGCCGTCGTCCGGGTCGCGCCGGCGTCGCTGCCGCCGTCCGGCTCCGTCAGGCCGAAGGCGCCGAGCAGCTCGCCCGTGCACAGGCGGGGCAGCCACTCGCGCTTCTGCTCCTCGGTGCCGAACAGATGGATCGGCATGGCGCCCAGGGAGACCCCGGCCTCCAGGGTGATCGCCACCGACGAGTCCACCCGGGCCAGTTCCTCCAGGGCGATCCCGAGGGCCAGGTAGTCGCCGCCCATGCCGCCGTACTCCTCCGGGAACGGCAGCCCGAACAGCCCCATGCGGCCCATCTCGCGGACGATCTCGTAGGGGAACTCGTGCCGCTCGTAGAAGTCGCCGATCTTCGGTGCCACGACGTCGTGCGCGAACTCCTCCACCGTACGGCGGAGTTCTTCCAGCTCGGGGCTGAGGCGGTGGTCCATGCTGATCACTGTTCCTTGTGGGAGAGAGCGCGGACGGTACGGGAGGGGCTGGGACGGCCCAGCCGCTCGGCCATCCACACGCTGGTGGCGGTCAGACGGCCGAGGTCGACCCCGGTCTCGATGCCGAGGCCGTGCAGCATCCAGACGAGGTCCTCGGTGGCGAGGTTGCCGGTGGCGGACTTGGCGTAGGGGCAGCCGCCGAGGCCGCCCGCGGAGGCGTCCACGGTCGTCACGCCGTGCTCCAGCGCCGCGTACGTGTTGGCGAGCGCCTGGCCGTAGGTGTCGTGGAAGTGCACGCCGATCACGTTCGTCGGCACCCCCTGCTCGTTCAGGAGGCTGAGCAGTTCGTGGACGTGGCCCGGGGTGGCGACGCCGATCGTGTCGCCGAGGCTCAGCTCGTCGCAGCCCATGTCCCGCAGCGCCCCGCAGACGCGGGCCACCTGGTGGAGCGGGACCGCGCCCTCCCACGGGTCGCCGAAGCACATGGACACGTACCCGCGCACATGCACGCCCTCGGCCTTGGCGCGCCGTACCACCGGCTCGAACACGGCCAGCGAGTCGTCCAGCGTGCGGTTGAGGTTGGCCTTAGCGAAGGACTCGGTGGCGCTGGCGAACACGGCGACGCGCTCCGCGCCCAGCGCCAGCGCCCGCTCCAGCCCCCGCTCGTTGGGCACCAGCACCGGAAGAGCGGCGTCCAGGTCCCGCACCAGCGGGTACAGCCGCTCGGCGTCGGCCAGTTGGGGCACCCACTCGGGGCGCACGAAACTGGTCGCCTCGATGGTCTTCAGGCCGGCGTCGGCCAGCCTGCGGACGAACTCCGCCTTCACCTCGGTCGGTACGACCGTCTTCTCGTTCTGCAGCCCGTCGCGCGCACCGACCTCATGGATCCGCACCCGTGCGGGCAGGCCCTCGGCGGGTACCACCATGGGCAGTCCCTCGGCGCTCACCGTGCCGCCCCCTCGGGCGTTTCCACGGCCGGCACCTGGTCCATGGCGGCCTCGGCCGCGATGACGGCCGCCGCCTGGTCCGCCTCGGCCTCGGGTGTGATGACGGCCAGCACCTGGTCCATGGCGACCGTCGTGCCCGGCGTGACGTCCAGCTCGGCGACCGTCCCGGCGTGCGGGGCGGAGATGACGTGCTCCATCTTCATCGCCTCCACCACCAGCAGGCTCTGCCCGGCGGTCACCGCGTCGCCCACGGCCACCTTCACCACGGTCACCGTGCCGGGCATGGGCGCGGTCAGCGAGTCGGCGCCCGCATGGGCCGCGCGGCTCAGCGAGGCGGCCACCGGATCGTGGTCGCGCACCTGCCAGGCGTCACCGTCCCGGCCCAGCCAGGTGCCGTCCGGCAGCGCCGCGAAGGTGTGGGTGACGCCGTCGAGCCGGAAGGTGTACCGGTGCTCGGCGCCGCGCCGCGCGGCCACGATGCCCGAGCCCCGCAGAGGCGCGTGCGCGCCGGGCGGCAGCAGCTCGGTGCCGCCGTCCGGCGTGCTGCGCACGCGCAGGGTCACCGGCTCCCGGCCCGGCACCCGCAGATGGTGCGGCGTCCAGGCCCGCTCGCCGCCCAGCCGCCAGCCGTCGGCGGCGGCGAACGGGTTCCCCCGGCCGTCGGTGGGCGCGAGCGCGGCGTGCCGCAGCAGTGCCGCCGCCGCGTAGACCTCCGCCGGCACCTCCGCGGGCACCAGCCCGTCCACTTCCCGCTCCACCAGCCCGGTGTCCAGCTCGCCCGCCACGACGGCCGGATGGGCGAGCAGCCGGCGCAGGAAGCCCGCGTTGGTCTGCACGCCCAGGGTGACCGTCTGCGCGAGGGCCGCCCGGAGTTTGCGCAGCGCACTCGCGCGGTCGGGGCCGTGGGCGATCACCTTGGACAGCATCGGGTCGTACAGGCTGCCCACCTCGGTGCCCTCGCTGAGCCCGGAGTCCGTGCGCACGCCGTCGCCCCCGGGCTCGTCGAGCAGCAGGACGGTCCCGCCGGAGGGCAGGAAGCCGCGGGCGGGATCCTCGGCGCAGATCCGGGCCTCGACCGCGTGCCCGCTCAGCGTCACGTCCTCCTGCGCGAAGCCCAGCGGCTCCCCGGCGGCCACCCGCAGCTGCCACTCCACCAGGTCGATCCCGGTGACGAGTTCGGTGACCGGGTGCTCCACCTGCAGCCGGGTGTTCATCTCCATGAAGTAGTACGAGGAGGGGTCCCCGCCCGGCACGATGAACTCCACCGTGCCCGCGCCCCGGTACCCGCACGAGCGCGCCGCCTGGACGGCCGCCTCGCCCATCGCGGCCCGGGTCCTCTCGTCGAGGAGCACGCTCGGCGCCTCCTCGATGATCTTCTGGTGGCGCCGCTGCAGCGAGCACTCGCGCTCGCCGAGGTGGACCACGCCGCCGTGGCCGTCGGCCAGCACCTGGATCTCGATGTGCCGGGGCCGGTCGACCCACCGCTCCACCAGCAGGGTGTCGTCGCCGAACGAGGCACGGGCCTCCCGGCGGGCGGCGGCGATCTCCTCCTCCAGCGCGTCCACCTCACGGACCAGCCGCATGCCCTTGCCGCCGCCACCCGCCGACGGCTTGAGCAGCACGGGAGTGCCGATCTCGCGGGCGGCGTCGGCCAGCTGCGCGTCGGAGAGCCCGCTGCCGCTCGAACCGGGGACGACCGGCACCCCGGCCGCCTGCACCGTCTCCTTGGCCCGGATCTTGTCGCCCATCAACGCGATCGCGTCGGCCGGCGGGCCGATGAACACCAGCCCCGCCTCCTCGCAGGCACGCGCGAACCGCGCGTTCTCGGCGAGGAAGCCGTACCCGGGATGGACGGCCTGCGCGCCGCTGCGGGCGGCGGCCTCGATCAGCCGCTCCACCGACAGATAGCTCTCTGCGGCCGGCGCGGGGCCGATCCGTACCGCCGTGTCGGCCTCCCGCACATGCCGCGCGTCGGCGTCGGCGTCGGAGAAGACCGCCACCGAGCGCACGCCCAGCGAGCGCAGCGTACGAATCACGCGTACGGCGATCTCGCCCCGGTTGGCCACCAGCACTGTGTCGAACACGGTTCCCCTCCTCACATCCGGAAGACGCCGAACTGGGGATCTCCCAGTGGCGCGTTGGCGCAGGCGGTCAGGGCGAGGCCCAGCACCTGACGGGTCTCCAGCGGGTCGATCACGCCGTCGTCCCAGAGCCGGGCGGTGGCGTAGTAGGCGTTGCCCTGGCGCTCGTACTGCTCGCGGACGGGTGCCTTGAAGGCGTCCTCCGCGTCCGCCGGCCACTCCTCGCCGCGCGCCTCGAGCTGGTCGCGCTTGACGGTGGCGAGAACGCTGGCGGCCTGCTCACCGCCCATGACGGAGATCTTGGCGTTGGGCCACATCCACATGAAGCGCGGGGAGTAGGCCCGGCCGCACATGGAGTAGTTCCCGGCGCCGTACGAGCCGCCGACGACGACCGTCAGCTTCGGCACGCGGGCGCAGGCCACCGCCGTCACCATCTTGGCGCCGTGCTTGGCGATGCCGCCCGCCTCGTAGTCCTTGCCGACCATGAAGCCGGAGATGTTCTGCAGGAACACCAGCGGGATGCCGCGCTGGTCGCACAGCTCGATGAAGTGGGCGCCCTTCTGGGCGGACTCGGAGAACAGGATGCCGTTGTTGCCGATGATCCCGACCGGGTGACCGTGGATCCGGGCGAACCCGGTGACCAGGGTCTGCCCGAACTCGGACTTGAACTCGGCGAACCGGGAACCGTCCACCAGGCGCGCGATGATCTCGCGTACGTCGTAGGGGGTACGGGAGTCCACGGGGACCGCGCCGTAGAGCCCGAAGGGGTCGACCTTGGGCTCGACGGACGGCTGGACGTCCCAGGGCGGGGACTGCCGGGCCGGCAACGTGGCGACGATGTTCCGGACGATCCTCAGGGCGTGACCGTCGTCCTCGGCGAGGTGGTCGGTGACCCCGGAGATCCGGGAGTGCACCTCGCCGCCGCCCAGTTCCTCGGCGGTGACGACCTCACCCGTGGCGGCCTTCACCAGCGGGGGCCCGCCGAGGAAGATCGTGCCCTGGCCCCGGACGATGACGGCCTCGTCGCTCATGGCCGGGACGTACGCGCCACCGGCCGTGCACGAACCGAGCACGGCCGCGATCTGCGGGATCCCGGCGCCGGACATCCGGGCCTGGTTGTAGAAGATCCGCCCGAAGTGCTCGCGGTCCGGGAAGACCTCGTCCTGCATCGGCAGGAAGGCACCGCCGGAGTCCACGAGGTAGACGCAGGGCAGCCGGTTCTCCAGGGCCACCTCCTGCGCGCGCAGGTGCTTCTTCACCGTCATCGGGTAGTACGTGCCGCCCTTGACGGTGGCGTCGTTCGCGACGACCACGCACTCGCGCCCGCTGACCCGCCCGATCCCGGCGATCACCCCGGCCGCGGGTGCCTGCCCGTCGTACAGCCCGTCCGCCGCGAGCGGGGCCAGCTCCAGGAACGGCGAGCCCGGGTCGAGCAGTGTGTCCACCCGGTCCCGCGGCAGCAGCTTGCCGCGCGCGGTGTGCCGGGCGCGCGCCCGCTCGCCACCGCCGAGCGCCGCCGCGGCCAGCTTGCCGCGCAGCTCCCCGACGAGTGCGAGATGGGCTTGTTCATTGGCCCGCCAGGCCTCCGACGCGGGATCTGCCGCGCTGTGAAGCTCCGGTGCCTCGTGCATCCTGCGGTCCCCTCACACGGTGATCGAACCAGTTAATGAGCGTTAACCATTTCCTTTAGGTTAACGACCGCTAACCTCGCTGTCTAGAATTGGCTGCATGGTCACCAGAACCGACGCGCCCACCCGCCGTGAGCAGATCCTCAAGGAAGCCGCCCGGCTCTTCGCCGAACGCGGTTTCCACGGTGTCGGCGTGGACGAGATAGGCGCCGCGGTCGGCATCAGCGGCCCCGGCCTCTACCGGCACTTCCCGGGCAAGGACGCGATGCTCGCCGAGCTGCTCGTCGGCATCAGCGGGCAGCTGCTCACCGGGGCCAAGCGGCGACTGGCGGAGACCGACGGGGACGGTGGCGCCCCGGCGGTCCTGGACTCGCTGATCGAGGGCCACATCGACTTCGCCCTCGACGACCGCCCCCTGATCACGCTGCACGACCGTGAGCTGGACCGCCTGCGCGACAGCGACCGCAAGCTGGTGCGCCAGCTCCAGCGGCAGTACGTCGAGCTGTGGGTGGAGGTGGTGCGCGAGGTGTACCCGGGGCTGACGGAGCCCTCGGCCCGCTCGGCGGTCCACTCGGTCTTCGGCCTGCTGAACTCCACGCCGCACCTGGGCCGCGCGGGCACGCTCCCCGGCCGGGCCGCCACGGCGGCCATGCTGCACCGGATGGCCCGGGGGGCGTTCGCGTCGGCGGGCGCGGAGTAGGGGGCCGGTGCCTCTCCCGCCCCACTCCCGGCGCCTTCCCGATCCCGTTCCCCGTGGAGCCGGAGCAGGGTGGGCTAGCTCACCCTGGACGCATCGCCTTACTCGCCGGTATCTTCGAGTCTGAGCAAGCGCTTAGACAGACGTGGAGGTGGGCGGCGTGCGCCGTACGGTGTTCAACGAGGATCACGAGGCGTTCCGGGAGACCCTTCGCGCCTTCATCGAGGCCGAGGTCGTGCCCGTCTACGACGAGTGGTTCGCCGCCGGTCAGGCGCCGCGCGACTTCTACCACAAGCTGGGCGAGCTGGGCATCTTCGGCATCAACGTGCCCGAGGAGTTCGGCGGCGCGGGCCTGGACAGCCACAAGTTCGAGGCCGTTCTCTACGAGGAGACCGCCCGCGCGGGCGTCCAGTTCGGCGGCTCCGGCGTGCACGTGCTGCTCGCCCTGCCCTACATCAAGATGCTCGCCACCGACGAGCAGAAGAAGCGCTACCTGCCGAAGTTCGTCACCGGCGAGGAGATGTGGGCCATCGCGATGACGGAGCCGGGCACCGGCTCCGACCTCGCGGGCATGAAGTCCACCGCCAAGCTCTCCGAGGACGGCACGCACTACGTCCTCAACGGCGCCAAGACCTTCATCACCGGCGGTGTGCACGCCGACAAGGTGATCGTCTGCGCCCGCACCGCCGCGCCGACCGCCGAGGACCGCCGGCACGGCATCTCCCTGTTCGCGGTGGACACCAAGTCCGAGGGCTACTCCGTCGGCCGCAAGCTCGACAAGCTGGGCCTGAAGACCTCCGACACCGCCGAGCTGGCCTTCGTCGACGTCAAGGTGCCCGTCGAGGACCTGCTGGGCGAGGAGAACAAGGGCTTCTACTACCTCGGCCACAACCTGGCGTCCGAGCGCTGGGGCATCGCCTTCGGCGCCTACGCGCAGGCCAAGGCGGCCGTCCGGTTCGCCAAGGGTTACGTGCAGGAGCGCACGGTCTTCGGCAAGCCCGTCGCCCACTTCCAGAACACCAAGTTCGAGCTGGCCGCCTGCCAGGCCGAGGTGGACGCGGCCGAGGCCGTCGCCGACCGCGCCACGGAGGCCCTGGACGCCGGTGAACTGACCCCCGCCGAGGCCGCCTCCGCCAAGCTCTTCTGCACCGAGGTCGCCCACCGCGTGATCGACCGCTGCCTGCAGCTGCACGGCGGCTACGGCTACATGAACGAGTACCCGATCGCCCGCCTGTACGCGGACAACCGCGTCAACCGCATCTACGGCGGCACCAGCGAGATCATGAAGACGATCATCGCCAAGGACATGGGCCTGTAAGGCCTCCGCGATCACCGGCCGGTACAACTGAACGCCATGAGCCAGGCACTTCAGGATCTCCTCGATCTGCTCGACCTGGAGCAGATCGAGGAGAACATCTTCCGCGGCCAGTCCCGCTCCGCCGTCGTACCCAGGGTCTTCGGCGGGCAGGTCGCGGCGCAGGCGATGGTCGCCGCGGGGCGGACGGTCCCCGCCGACCGGCCGGCCCACTCCCTGCACGCCTACTTCCTGCGCCCCGGTGACCCGGGTGCGCCGATCGTCTACACCGTGGACCGCATCCGTGACGGGCGGTCCTTCACCACCCGCCGCGTGGTCGCCGTCCAGCACGGCAAGCCCATCTTCCACCTGTCGGCGTCCTTCCAGACGTACGAGGAAGGGCTCGACCACCAGGCGCCGATGCCGGCCGCCCCGGACCCGGCGAGCCTGCCGACATCCCAGGAGCGGCTGCGCGACTACGGCCACCTCGCGCCCGACGTCGTCGAGCGGTTCCTTCAGGCCCGCGAGGCGATCGACCTGCGGTACGTGGACGAGCCGCCGTACGGGCAGTTCGGCGAGCCGCGGGAGCCGCACTCGCAGGTGTGGTTCCGCACCAACGGCAAACTCGACGACGACCCCCTGCTGCACGTCGTCCTCGCCACCTACGTCTCCGACATGACCCTGCTCGACTCCGTGCTGCTCGCCCACGGGCGCGGCGGCTGGGCGGTCGGCGACGTCGTGGGCGCCTCCCTGGACCACGCGATGTGGTTCCACCGCCCCTTCCGCGCCGACGAATGGCTCCTCTACGACCAGGAGTCCCCGTCCGCTCACGGCGGCCGTGGCCTCGGTCAGGCCCGCATCCACACCCAGGACGGCCGCCTCGCCGTCTCGGTGATCCAGGAGGGCGTGGTCCGCGTCCCGCGCTGAAAGTGACGTGGGTGCCGTTCGAGATGACGAGTGACGCAAGCGGGATTAGGCTCTTGGAGTGAAAGCCGCAGTGAGCGGCATCCTCGGTCGGCGAGGCCCCGGAACCGCGGGATCTCAGCCGCAGCATCCGCTGACGTGATCACGTACGGGTGGGCTGCAGGCGCCGGCGTCGGTGGCATCCGCTTCGCTCAAGTCCTGCGGTGGCCCCTCAAGACCGTGCCGCACTCCCACGTTTCGCAGCGGCGACGGCCATCCACCTCGCTCCTGCCCCGCAGGGAACCGCGAGAGACGATGGAGATGGAAGGTATTCCCATGCGATCACAGCGCACGAGGCGTCTTGTCGCCATGTCCGCCACTGGCCTGTTGCTGGCCGGCGGAGCCGCGATCGGAACGGCAGGTGCCGCCTCCGCCTCGGACTACGGCAACTCGCACAGTTCCTACAGCGACAGTTACGGGAACGGTCACCACGGCGACAGCTGGTGGGGCGACGACGATGACGACGACGACTACGGCTGGGGCGGCGGCGACTACGGCGGCGACTACGGCGGCGACCACGGCGGTTACGGCGGCGGTGACCACGGCGGTTACGGCGGTGGCGACCACGGCGGTTACGGCGGTGGCGACCACGGTGGCGGCGGCGGTCACGGCGGTGGCGGTGGCCACGGCGGTGGCGGCGGTCACGGTGGTGGCGGTCACTGACCCGACCGGCGACTGACCACGATGTGCGGCCTCACCGGGGCCGCACATCTCTGTTGCCGCCGTGTCAGGCCAGACCGGCCTCGGCCAGCAGATACGCCGTCAGCGGGTCGTAGTGGCGCGGGCTGACCACATGGTCGTCGAGGGGTACGACCACCTGGACGGTGCCCTCGGACTCGGCGAGGAACAGCGCCGGGTCGTTGCAGTCGGCATACCCGACGGAGTCGACGCCGTGCTGTCCCGCGTACCCGGCCCAGCCGTGGTCGGCCACGACCAGGTCCGGCAGCGGGCGCCCCTCGCGCTCAAGGCCCGTCAGAACGGCCCGCATCGGCTCCCCGGAGTGGGTGTGCCACAACGTCGCCCCGTGCTCCAGCACGGCCACGTCCGCGAACTGCATGACGTACCCCTCGTCCGTCTGCAGCCCCTCGGGGATGACGACGATCTCGCAGCCGGCGGCCCGCAGCGCCTCCGCCGTGGCCCGGTGCACGTCCAGCAGGCCGCCCGGGTGACCGGTCGCGAACAGCACTCGCTGACGCCCCTCGGCCGCCTTGCGCAGCCGCGCCGCCATGCGGTCCAGCGCGTCCACGGTCAGCTCGGGGTCGATCGTGTCCTGCCCGTACCGGTGGCCGGGGTCGTCGCTGACGCCCACCCGCTCGGCCATGACCGCGAGCACGTCCTGCTCGTCCGTCCAGCGGTCGCCCAGCTCCAGGCCGAGCCAGAAGTTGCGGACCCCGTTGGCGAGCTGGCGGTAGTGGGAGAGGTTGTTCTCGCGGGGGGTGGCGACGTCCCCCGCGATACGGGTCCTCACCAGGTGGTCGACGAGCTGGGCGCGGCTGGGTGTCCCGGATATCGGCATGCCTTCCATTGTGGGGCAGCGCGCCGCGGGCGTCCTCGGCATATCGCACCCTGGGACGGTCGTCACCGGGGGCCCGCCCGGCCGTGCCGTGGTGCCGTCGCGGCGCGAACCACCGCTGGAGCGGCCCGCACCGGGCCGTCACCCGGTCGTGCCGTCAGCCCTGCCGCAGCGCGAACCACAGCTCCATGCGCACGTCCGCGTCGTCCAGGTCCCTGTCCAACAGGGCGGCGCAGCGGGCGATCCGCTGCCGCACGGTGTTGCGGTGCACGTCCAGCGCCACCGCGGTGCGGTCCCAACTGCCGTGCAGCGAAAGCCAGGTGCGCAGGGTCTCGGCGAGCGCGGCCTGTCCCGCGAGGGGCGCCAGCAGCGTGCGGGCATGCGTCTCGGCGTCCGCCCGCTGCACCAGGTCCGCCAGCGCCGGCCGGGCCGCGTGCCGGACCAGCGGGGCGCGGGTGGCGCGGGCGCGGGCGAGGGCGCGCTCGGCCTGGGTGTCGGCGGCGGGCCAGTCGTGCGGCGCCACGGCGGCACTCACCCCGAGCGTCCAGCCGGGCTGCGGCTCCGGCTCCCGTCCGGCCGGCACCAGCACCCGTACGACGTCATGGTCGAGGTCGACCAGCGGCGAGCCCAGGGCCGCGCCGAGGGCGGAGGCGGCGACGGCGTCATGGGGATCGCCCCCGAGTGAGCGGGGCCGGGCGCCCGGCGGGCCCTGGGCCTCCGGCCGCGCGTGCACCACGAGCCACCGGTCGGCGCCGAGCAGGGGGGCCACCTGCTCGGGCGGGGCGCCCAGCAACAGCCGTACCAGGGCGGAGGAGCGGGCGGCGCCGCCGCCGCTCTGGTGCGCACCGGTCAGCAGTGACAGCAGTACGGCGGCGACCGAGGCGATGGTGTGGTCACCGGGCTCGCGGCGCGGGGTGGCCACACCGAGCACGAAGCCCTCACCGGCACCGAGGGCGTAGACGGCGAGGTGGGTGGTGCCGAGGGAGTCCGTGGCGGAGGCGGGCAGCGGCCGGGCGGCGGGAGGGGGCCCAGGGGGAGCGGGCGCGTGGGGAAGGGACGCGGAGGCGGCGGGCGCGTGGCGAGGAGCCGCGGGGGCGGCGGACGCCGGCCTGACCACTCCGGCCAGCTGCGCCAGCGCCGCCCGCACCTTCTCGGGTGTCTCCCGGCCGGCCCCCGCGACGCCCGTGCCGTCGGGCCCGTACAGGACCGCGCGGCCACCGAGACGCTGGGCCAGCTGGCGCAGCACCGAGGGAACCGGATCCGGACGGGAAGCGGCCGCCGCGAGGCTCTGCTGGGCCTCCGTGACGCGGCGCAGCTCCGCCAGGCGGGCCTGGGCCATCAGCTGCCACACCGCGCGCGCCACCCCGGAGAAGGTGGTCTGCGGCGGCACCTCCAGCAGGGGCAGGCCGTGCGCGTCGCAGGCGGCGATCAGGGCGGCCGGCACCGTGTCGTGCACCGGCGCCAGCCCGAAGCCGAGGGCCGCGCCGCCGGCCGCCACGATCCGGGAGACGTAGCCGTCGAAGTAGCCGTGGCCGCCGGACCCCTGCTCCCGCTCCGCCCCCGGCCGCGCTCCCGGTTCCCGCTCAGGACCCCCCGCCGGCTCCTGTCCCGGCTCCCGCTCCGGATCCCGCCCCTGCCCCGGATCCCGCTCCGGATCGCCCCCCGCTCCCGCTGGGACGTGCACCCCGGCCGTCAGGAGCAGCTCGCCGCCCAGCAGGTACGGGTACGGGTCGGCCATCTCCGAGGTGTGCGCCCAGTGGATCACCGTGCCCCGGTCCGTGGGGCCCGCGATCTGGCGCATCCCCAGGTCCTCCCGGGCCAGCAGGGCCGAGAGCGCGATGGGTGGGGTCGGTGGGACTGCTGGGGCGATCGTCTCCGGCATGATGTGCGATTCCTCCATCCCGCCCTGTTCATATGGATGAAACGTACTCTTCGCAGTCGCTTTCCGGCCACCTAGTGTCGACACGGAACGGCAGCCGCGGGTACGGGCGGATGTCCCCGCGATCCGCTGCCGTCACCCCCTCTCCGGAGGGACCCACGTCTTTGCACGACACGCCACCGACCGTGAGCGAAGGAGGGCCGCCCCATGGCCGTCGACTACACAGTGATCGTCGTCTATCTCGTCGGCATGCTGGCCATGGGCTGGTGGGGCATGCGGCGGGCCAGGTCCAAGAGCGAGTTCCTGGTCGCCGGCCGCCGTCTCGGCCCGGCCATGTACTCCGGCACCATGGCGGCGATCGTCCTCGGCGGCGCGTCCACGATCGGCGGCGTGGGCCTCGGATACCGGTACGGCCTCTCCGGCGCCTGGATGGTCTTCACCATCGGCCTCGGCCTGCTGGCCCTCTCGGTCTTCTTCTCCGCCCGCATCGCCCGGCTGAAGGTCTACACCGTCTCCGAGATGCTCGACCTGCGCTACGGCGGCCGGGCGGGCGTGATCTCGGGCGTGGTCATGTGGGCCTACACCCTCATGCTCGCGGTGACCTCAACGATCGCCTACGCCACGATCTTCGACGTCCTGTTCGACGTGAACCGCACGGTGGCGATCGTCATCGGCGGCGCGATCGTCGTCGCGTACTCCACCCTCGGCGGCATGTGGTCCATCACGCTGACGGACATGGTCCAGTTCGTGGTGAAGACCATCGGCGTGCTGCTGCTCCTGCTGCCGATCGCGGTCGTCAAGGCCGGCGGTTTCTCGGAGATGAAGGCGAAGCTGCCGACCGAGTACTTCGACCCGCTGGGCATCGGCGGCGAGACGATCTTCACGTACGTCCTGATCTACACGTTCGGCATGCTGATCGGCCAGGACATCTGGCAGCGCGTGTTCACCGCCCGCAGCGACCGGACCGCCCGGTGGGGCGGCACGGTCGCCGGCACCTACTGCCTGGTCTACGCGCTCGCCGGTGCGGTGATCGGCACGGCCGCCAGGGTGCTCTACCCCAAGCTGGGCAGCCCGGACGACGCCTTCGCCACCATCGTCAAGGACGAACTCCCCGTCGGCGTGCGCGGACTGGTCCTGGCCGCAGCCCTCGCCGCCGTGATGTCCACCTCCTCGGGCGCCCTGATCGCCTGCGCCACCGTCGCCAACAACGACATCTGGTCCCGGCTGCGCGGTGCCGTCCGGCGCGACGGCGGCGAGCAGCACGACGAGGTCGCGGGCAACCGGGCGTTCATCCTGGTCATGGGCGTGGCGGTGATCGGCACCGCGATCGCGCTCAACAACGTGGTCGAGGCGCTGACGCTGGCCTACGACCTCCTCGTCGGCGGCCTGCTCGTGCCCATCCTCGGCGGCCTGCTGTGGAAGCGGGGCACCGCGCAGGGTGCTCTCGCCTCCGTGATCGTCGGCGGCCTCGCCGTGATCGGCCTGATGGCCGGCTACGGCATCCTCGCCAACGAGCCCGTCTACTACGGCCTGCTGGCCTCCCTCGTCGCCTACGTCGCCGTCTCCCTGGCGACCAGGCCCACCGACGAGTCGGTCCTCGCCACCTGGCGTGAGCGCCTGGCCGGACGGTCCCCCGAACTCCCGTCCGAACCGGTCCCGGCTCACCAGTAGAGTCATAGGGAAAGCAGTACATGCGCGATGAAGCGCAAGAAAGAAGGCATTTCACCATGAGCAGCAACGAGACGCCCCGCGGCCCCGTCGACTCCTCCCGCGTCCCGCGGTACGCCGGACCCGCGACCTTCGCCCGGCTGCCCCGCCTGGACGAGGTCGGCACCGCCGACGTCGCGGTCGTGGGCGTGCCGTTCGACTCCGGTGTCTCGTACCGGCCGGGCGCCCGCTTCGGCGGCAACGCCATCCGCGAGGCGTCCCGGCTGCTGCGCCCCTACAACCCGGCGCAGGACGCGTCCCCCTTCGCCCTCGCCCAGGTCGCGGACGGCGGCGACATCGCCGTGAACCCGTTCAACATCAACGAGGCCGTGGACACCATCGAGGCCGCCGCCGACGACCTGCTCGGCACCGGCGCCCGGCTGATGACCCTGGGCGGCGACCACACCATCGCCCTGCCGCTGCTGCGCTCGGTCGCCAGGAAGCACGGCCCGGTCGCCCTGCTCCACTTCGACGCGCACCTGGACACCTGGGACACCTACTTCGGCGCCGAGTACACCCACGGCACCCCGTTCCGCCGCGCGGTGGAGGAGGGCATCCTCGACACCGAGGCGCTCTCCCACGTCGGCACCCGCGGTCCGCTCTACGGCAAGCAGGACCTCACCGACGACGAGAAGATGGGCTTCGGCATCGTCACCTCGGCCGACGTCTACCGCCGGGGTGCCGACGAGGTCGCCGACCAGCTGCGCCAGCGCATCGGCGACCGCCCGCTGTACATCTCCATCGACATCGACTGCCTCGACCCGGCCCACGCGCCCGGCACCGGCACCCCGGAGGCCGGCGGCATGACCTCCCGCGAGCTGCTGGAGATCCTGCGCGGGCTGGCTTCCTGCAATCTGGTCTCGGCGGACGTCGTCGAGGTCGCTCCCGCGTACGACCACGCGGAGATCACCTCGGTCGCGGCCTCCCACACGGCCTACGAACTGACCACCATCATGAGCCGCCAGATCGCGGCGTCCCGCAACGCCTGACGCTCCTTACCTGACGTTTCCTAGGGGACCGAGAGCAGTGACTCACGACCACGACCTGGTACTCAGCCCGACGCCCGAGCAGACGCAGGCAGCGTTGAACCCGCCCCCCGGCCGCAACGGCGGAGACCTGGTCGTGGAGACCCTGGCCGGGCTGGGCGCGACGACCGTCTTCGGTCTGCCCGGCCAGCACGCCCTCGGCATGTTCGACGCCCTGCGCCGCTCCGCGCTGCGTTACATCGGCCTGCGGGTGGAGAACAACGCGGGCTTCGCGGCCGACGCGTACGGCAGGGTCACCGGCGAGGCGGCCCCGCTGCTGCTGTCGACCGGCCCCGGCGCCCTGACCTCGCTCGCCGCCCTCCAGGAGGCGGCGGCCGCCTCCGCCCCGGTCCTGGCGATCAGCAGCCAGATCCCGACGGCGGGCCTGGGCGGCGGCCGCCACGGCTACCTCCACGAACTCCCCGACCAGACGGCCTCGTTCCGGGGTGTCGTCAAGTCGGTCCACACCGTCCGCACCCAGTCCCAGATCCCGTCGGCGATCGCGGCGGCCTGGCGGTCGGCGCTGACCGCCCCGCACGGCCCGGTGTGGGTGGAGATCCCGCAGGACGTACTGCTCGCGGAGACGGCCCTGCCGGTGGTGACGGCGATGGACGCGACCCCGGACGACCTCGTCCCGCGCCCCGAACTGACGGCGGTGGCCGCCGACCTGCTGTCGAACGCGTCCCGCCCGGCGATCATCGCGGGCGGCGGGGTCGTACGCGCGGACGCCCCGGGCAAGCTCAGGGCGCTGGCCGAGCGGCTGAACGCGCCCGTCGTGACCACCTTCGGCGGCAAGGGCGCCTTCCCCTGGGAACATCCCCTCTCCCTGCAGTCCTGGCTGGAGGACCGTCACACCACCGACTTCCTGGAGGACGCGGACGTCCTGCTGGTGGTCGGCTCGGGTCTCGGTGAACTCTCCTCCAACTACCACACGTTCAAGCCCCGGGGCCGGGTCGTCCAGATCGAGGCGGACCTCGGCAAGCTGGAGTCCAACCACCCCGCCCTCGGCATCCACGCGGACGCCCGCCTGGCGCTCCAGGCCCTGCTGGAGACGGTGCGGGACCGGCCGGACGAGTCGGCGCGGGACCGGGTGCGGGACCTCCTCGCCAAGGTCGCGGACCGCATCTCCGGTCAGCGACTCACCCTGGAGCAGGACGTGCTGGCGTCGGTCCGCCGGGCCCTCCCGGCCGACTCGCCGTCCTTCTGGGACATGACGATCCTCGCCTACTGGGCCTGGTCGGCGTTCGATCCCCGGGGCGCGAACACCATGCACTCGGCCCAGGGCGCCGGCGGCCTCGGCTACGGCTTCCCGGCGGCACTGGGCGCGGCGGCGGCCGACCCGACGCGCCCGGTGCTGGCGGTGTCGGGTGACGGCGGTGCCCTGTACTCCATCGCCGAACTGGCCACGGCCCGCCAGTACGACCTCCCGGTCACCTGGCTCATCGTCGACGACGGCGGCTACGGCATCCTCCGCGAATACATGACGGACGCCTTCGGCCAGGCGACGGCCACGGAACTGACCCGCCCGGACTACGTGGCCCTGGCGGAGTCCTTCGGCGTACCGGGCGTCCGTACGACCCCGGAAACGCTGGAGCAGGACCTCACGAAGGCATTCTCGGCACCGGGCCCGTCGGTGGTCGTACTCCCGGCGGTGCTGCGGATGTTCGCACCCACGCACCTGGGGGAGTGACACACCCACCCGCCGGACGGCGGGACCCGGGGCGCCCCGAGCGGGGCCGGGAGTGGGACACGCCCTGATGGAGGATCACCATCACTGGTGCGAGCGAAGACGTGGGATGGGCGGGACCGGTCCCGCGCTGAGCCGTACCGGAAGGTGATCACGGGTTCGACGGTCCTGACCAGGCCGTTCGCATTCCGTCGCCCGCGATGGCCGGGGCGCCTCGCGTGGCTCATCGCCGTGTCGAACTCCCGTGGTGCGAACAGGCGTGCAACCTTTGGCCGCTCCGGCCCGTCGAACAAGTTGGCGCACAGGTGCGCCGAACGGCGTTCAGGGGGACGCCCGTTCGACTTTCAAGGGGGAACTTTCCATGACTTTCCGGACGCCCGGCCGGGCCGGCGCGCTCGCGGCCGCCGTCAGTGCCGCACTGCTCATACCGGCCGTCACCGCCGCCACCCCGGCTGCCGCGGCCACCCCGGCGGTGAGCTGTACGTCCGCCAAGGCGGGCCTCGCCGACAAGCTGACCAAGGACATCACGGCCGCTCTGAAGGGCCGCAAGGGCACGGTCGCCGTCGGCCTGTACGACCGCAGTACGAACACCACCTGCACCTTGCGCGCGACCAGCGCCTACGACTCGGCCAGCACCGTCAAGGTCACCGTGCTAGCCACGCTGCTGTGGGACGCGAAGAAGCACGGCCGGTACCTGACGAGCACCGAGACCAGGCTCGCCAAGGCCATGATCACCCAGTCGGACAACGACGCCACCAGCAAGCTGTGGAAGCAGCTGGGCCCGACGAAGATCAAGGGCTTCCTGGCCGCCGCCGGGATGACGAAGACCACGCCGGGCACGGGCGGTTACTGGGGCCTGACCCAGGAGAACGTCACCGACGAGCAGAAGCTGCTCAAGCTGATCACCGCCAAGAACGGCGTGCTCAGCGACAACTCCCGTGAGTACATCCAGAAGCTGATGGGCCAGGTCGTCTCCTCGCAGCGCTGGGGCACCCCGGCCGGTGCGCCGTCCTCCGTCTCCGTGCACGTCAAGAACGGCTGGCTGGAGCGCGCCACGCACGGCTGGCGTGTGCACAGCCTGGGTACGTTCAAGGGCGCCGGCCACGACTACATGATCAGCGTGCTGACGCAGGACAACAGCACCATGGGCTACGGCGTCACCACCATCCAGAACGTGGCCAAGGCCGTCCACAAGGACCTGGTGGCGACGAGGGCCGGTGTCACGCGCTACACCCCCACCAGCCGTCCGACCGAGGCCTTCGTGGCCGTACCGCCGCGGGGTTGACGGTCCGGCTCGGGAGCGCACCCGAGCCGTCCGTTCCGCCGTGGAGCCGACGGGCTCCACGGCGGCCATGGGCGGTCCCAGCCGCTTCACGGGTGCGGACAGGCCCTAGTCGGACGGCACCGTGAGGGCCACGGTGTCACCGCCCGTCACGGCGAACGTGCCCGACCGGCCGGCCGCGATCGAGTCGCTGTGCAGGACGGCGCCCGCCGGGGTCTTCTCCGTCAGGGTGAGGGTCCCGTTCGTGAGGTTGGTGACCGCGAACTGGGTGGCCCCGGCCTGGACGCCGTCGCTCTGCTCGGTGATGCCCGGAAGGAACAGGAAGGTCTGCAGGGTCACCAGGTTGCCCGTGCTGCCCTTCTGCAGAACCAGCACGTCCCCGGTGGCCGCTGCCGCCGGGGACGCCGTCGCCGCCATCGTCCCGAGCCCCGCCAGCAGTGCGAGGGCGGCCCCGATCGCGGCGCGATGTCTGCCCGTTCTCGTACCCATCGTCTTCCCCTCCCCGATAGTGCCCCGCCCCATGACCGGACGGCGGCGTGGCGCAGAGCCTCGCGGGGACGGCGGCGGTTGCGGAAGAGGCACGGGAGGGCGCACGAGGGCACAAGGACGGCGACCGGTGGCCGGCGGCCGGCGGATTTTTCCGGCAACTCGCCCGGCCGGCGGAGGTTTTCGGCCTTACGGCCATCCCCCTGATCATTCGAACTTGCGCCCTGCGAACATGCGTACAGCCGCCGCCGTCCCCGGTAGCCGGATCAGGCAGCCCGGAGACATGAAGGGCGGTGTTCACGGAACGCCCGTACGACGTTCAAGGGGGAAGCTCTTCATGACCCATCGGATATCCGGCCGGGCCGGCGCGCTCGCGGCCGCTCTCGGTGCCGCGGTGCTCGTGCCGGCCGTCACGGCCGCCACTCCGGCCGCCGCGGCGCCCACGCCCGCGCCCGCCGTCAGCTGTACGTCCGGCAAGGCGGGCCTCGCCGACAAGCTGACCAAGGACATCACCGCCGCCCTGAAGGACCGCAAGGGCACGGTCGCCGTCGGCCTGTACGACCGCGGTACGGACACCACCTGCACGCTGGGCGCCACCACCGCCTTCGACTCGGCCAGCACCGTCAAGGTCACCGTGCTCGCCACGCTGCTGTGGGACGCGAAGAAGACCGGCCGGTACCTGACCGACACCGAGGACACGCTCGCCAAGGCCATGATCACCCAGTCGGACAACGACGCCACCAGCAAGCTGTGGAAGCAGCTGGGCCTGACGAAGATCAAGGGCTTCCTGGCCGCCGCCGGGATGACGAAGACCACGCCGGGCGCCGACGGTTACTGGGGCCTGACCCAGGAGAACGTCACCGACGAGCAGAAGCTGCTCAAGCTGATCACCGCCAAGAACAGCGTGCTCAGTGACAACTCCCGTGCCTACATGCTGAAGTTGATGGGGCAGGTCGTCGCCGACCAGCGCTGGGGCACCCCGGCCGGCGCGCCGTCCACGGTCGCCGTGCACGTCAAGAACGGCTGGCTGGAGCGCGCCACGCACGGCTGGCGCGTGCACAGCCTGGGCACCTTCAACGGCGCCGGGCACGACTACATGATGAGTGTGCTGACGCAGGACAACAGCACCATGGACTACGGCGTCGCCACCATCCAGAGCGTGGCCGGGGCCATTCACAGGGACCTGGTCCCGACCACCCCCGGCACCAGGCGCTTCACCCCGACCAGCCGGCCCACCGAGGCGTTCGTCGCGGTACCCGCACGGGGCTGACCCGGCTTCGGCGGAGGGCCGGCCGAGCACTGGCGGAGGCTCGGCCGAGCCCTGGCGGAGGGCCGGCCGAGCGCCGGCGGGCCCGCACCGGTGCCGGCGGACGCACCGGGAGCGGGCCGGCACCCACCCGGGCGCCGCAGACATGCGCCGAGGGCGCCCGACCCCCTGAGGGCGGCCCACCCGGGGCGGGTTTCCGCGCACGGGCCGGCCCGGGCCCCCCCGCGCCGCCCCCGCGCGCGAACCGCTCGCGGGGATCCGCCCCGGCGCCGTGCCCGCGCACGGCCCGGCGCCGCACCCGCGATTGTTACAGCGGGATGAAATCGCACCCGCCGCGCGTTGGTGTCTACCGGTAGAGCAGGCAGAGCAGGTCCGGTCGACAGGAAGGCACCCGCGTGGCAGCGCAACGGGGATGGGCACGAAGGCTGGCCGGCTACGCCCGGCGGTACCCGAAGGACCTCGTCCTGGCCCTCGGCTCCTCCCTCGCCGGCATGGCCGTCCTCGCGATCGTCCCGCTGGTCACCAAGGTGATCATCGACGACGTGATCGGCGACCACAGCCGCGCCATGGCACCGTGGGCGGGCGCCCTGATAGCCGCGGCCCTGCTGGTCTACGCCCTGACCTACATACGCAGGTTCTACGGCGGCCGGCTCGCCCTCGACGTGCAGCACGACCTGCGGACCGAGATGTACGGCGCCATCACCCGGCTCGACGGCCGCCGGCAGGACGAGCTGTCCACCGGTCAGGTGATCGGCCGGGCCACCAGCGACCTCCAGCTGATCCAGGGTCTGCTCTTCATGCTCCCGATGACCATCGGGAACGTCCTGCTCTTCCTGATGTCCCTGGTGATCATGGCGTGGCTCTCGCTGCCGCTGACCCTGGTCGCGCTCGCCGTCGCGCCCGCGCTGGGCTGGATCGCCCGGCGCAGCCGGACCAAGCTGCACCCCGCCACCTGGTACGCGCAGGCCCAGGCCGCCGCGGTCGCGGGCGTGGTCGACGGCGCGGTGAGCGGGGTACGCGTGGTGAAGGGCTTCGGACAGGAGGAGCAGGAGACGGGCAAGCTGCGCGAGGTCGGCCGCCGTCTCTTCGCGGGCCGCCTGCGCACCATCCGCCTGAACAGCAGATACACCCCCGCCCTCCAGGCCGTGCCCGCGCTCGGCCAGGTCGCCATGCTGGCCCTCGGCGGCTGGCTCGCCGTACGCGGGCACATCACGCTCGGCACCTTCGTCGCCTTCTCCACCTACCTCGCCCAGCTCGTCGGGCCCGTCCGCATGCTGGCGGTGGTCCTCACGGTCGGCCAGCAGGCCCGCGCCGGCACCGAGCGCGTCCTGGAGCTGATCGACACCGAGCCGACGCTGCGGGAGGGCACGCGGGAACTGCCCGCCGACGCGCCGGCGACCGTCGAGTTCGACGACGTGTCCTTCTCGTACGACACGGGTCCCCAGGTCCTCGAAGGGCTCAGCTTCGAGATCCGGCCCGGCGAGACCCTCGCCGTCGTCGGCTCCTCCGGCTCCGGAAAGTCCACCCTCTCCCTGCTCCTGCCGCGCTTCTACGACGTCACGCACGGCGCGGTCCTGCTCGGCGGCCACGACGTGCGCGAGCTGACCCTGGACTCGCTGCGAGCCGCGATCGGCCTGGTCCCGGAGGACTCCTTCCTCTTCTCGGACACGGTCCGCGCCAACATCGCCTACGGCTGCCCGGACGCCGGCCAGGAGGAGATCGAGGCCGCCGCACGCGCCGCCCAGGCGGATCGTTTCATCGCCGAGCTGCCGGAGGGCTACGACACCAAGGTCGGCGAGCACGGCCTGACCCTCTCCGGCGGCCAGCGGCAGCGCCTCGCGCTCGCCCGAGCCCTGCTCACCGACCCGCGCCTGCTGGTGCTGGACGACGCGACCTCGGCGGTCGACGCCCGCGTCGAGCACGAGATCCACGAGGCGCTGAAGCACGTGATGCAGGGCCGTACGACCCTCCTCATCGCCCACCGCCGCTCCACGCTGAACCTGGCCGACCGCATCGCCGTGCTGGACGGCGGCCGGCTCGCCGACCTCGGCACCCACGAGGAACTCCAGGAGCGCTCGGCCCTCTACCGCCGTCTGCTGACCGACCCGGACGAGCTGGGCGGCGTCTCCCCGGGCCACACGAGCCCGCCCGCGCCGCAGGAGGACACCTCCGTCCGCGCGGAACTGGACGCCGAGTTCGACGCCGAGCGGGGCGTGACCCCCCGGCTGTGGACCGGCGACCGCGAGCCGAAGGACCAGGCGCTCGGCGGCAGCCCGGCCACTCCCGAACTCCTCGCCCAGGTGGCGGCGCTGCCCCCGGCCACCGACACCCCGGACGTGGACGAGGGCCGGGCGGTCCGCGCGGAGGACTCCTACGGTCTGCGCCGGCTGCTGCACGGCTTCGGCCGGCCCCTGCTGGTCAGCCTGCTGCTGGTCGGCGTGGACGCGGGCGCCGGCCTGCTGCTGCCGGTGCTGATCCGGCACGGCATCGACCAGGGCGTCAGCCGGACGGCCCTCGGCGCCGTGTGGGCGGCCTCGCTGCTCGGCCTGCTGACCGTCCTCCTCCAGTGGGCCGCGCAGACCGGCGAGACCCGGATGACCGGCCGGACCGGCGAGCGCGTGCTGTACTCGCTGCGGCTGAAGATCTTCGCCCAGCTCCAGCGGCTCGGCCTCGACTACTACGAGCGCGAGCTGACCGGCCGGATCATGACCCGGATGACGACGGACGTCGACGCGCTGTCGACGTTCCTGCAGACCGGCCTGGTCACGGCGTTCGTCTCCGTCGTCACCTTCTTCGGCATCATGGTCGCCCTGCTGGTGATCGACGTCCGGCTCGCCCTCGTGGTCTTCGCCACCCTGCCCCCGCTGATCGTGGCCACCTTCTTCTTCCGCCGGGCCAGCGTGAAGGCCTACGAACTCGCCCGCGAGCGGGTGTCGGTGGTGAACGCCGATCTGCAGGAGTCGGTGGCCGGGCTGCGGATCGTGCAGGCCTTCCGGCGGGAGCGGGACGGCGCGCGCCGGTTCGCCGAACGCAGCGACGCATACCGGGCCGCCCGCATCCGCGGACAGTGGCTGATATCGATCTACTTCCCGTTCGTCCAGCTGCTGTCCTCGGTCGCCGTGGCGGCCGTGCTGATCTCCGGCGCGGGCCGGGTGGAGGCGGCCACACTGACCACCGGCGCGCTGGTGGCGTACCTGCTCTACATCGACCTGTTCTTCGCACCCGTCCAGCAGCTCTCCCAGGTCTTCGACGGCTATCAGCAGGCCACGGTGTCGCTGGGCCGCATCCAGGAGCTGCTGCGCGAGCCGACGTCGACGAAGACCGCCGAGACGCCCCTCCGGGTCCGGTCCCTGCGCGGCGACCTCGCCTTCGAGGACGTGCGCTTCGCGTACGGGGACGACGAGGAGGCGCTCACCGGCATCAGCCTGACGGTCCCGGCGGGGCAGACGGTGGCGTTCGTCGGTGAGACGGGTGCCGGAAAGTCGACGGTGGTGAAGCTGGTGGCCCGGTTCTACGACCCCACCGGCGGCCGGGTCACGGTCGACGGCACCGATCTGCGCGCCCTCGACCTCACCTCGTACCGGCACCGGCTCGGGGTGGTCCCGCAGGAGGCCTACCTCTTCCCCGGCACGGTCCGCGACGCCATCGCCTACGGCCGTCCCGGCGCCACCGACGCCGAGGTGGAGGCCGCGGCCCGGGCGGTGGGCGCGCACGAGATGATCGCCACGCTCGAGGGCGGCTACCTGCACGAGGTCGCCGAGCGCGGCCGCAATCTCTCCGCCGGTCAGCGCCAGCTGATCGCGCTCGCCCGCGCCGAACTGGTCGACCCCGACGTCCTGCTCCTCGACGAGGCAACGGCCGCCCTCGACCTGGCCACGGAGGCCCAGGTCAACCAGGCCACCGACCGGCTGGCGGGCCGCCGCACCACCCTGGTGGTGGCCCACCGGCTGACCACCGCCGCCCGCGCCGACCGGGTGGTGGTGATGGACCACGGCCGGGTCGCGGAGGACGGCACCCACGAGGAGCTGCTGGCCCTCGGCGGCCGGTACGCCGAGCTGTGGCGGACCTTCGTGGGGCAGTCCGAGCCGGAGGAACCGGTCGGCGTGTCCGCCGCCGAGGCCTGACGCCCCGCGGCGGGGACCCGGCCGACGCGTGCCGCTGACGGTCGTGCAACCATCCGGCATACGCCGTGCGTCCGTACATCAGTACGGACATCGGGGTGAGCGCGATCGCGGTACGGGGAGGACGACAGTGGACAGTGGTGCGATACGCCGGCGGCTGGCTCTGGGCGCGGCCGTGCTGGCCGCGTCCGGGGCACTCGCCCTCACGGCGACCGGTACCGCACAGGCGAGCACGGCCGGCGGCTGCGCGGGGCGGGAGGTGCGGACCCTGCCCTTCCGCACCGGCGTCACCCACGTCTACAAGCACGACGGCTACGTGTGCGCCGTCACCGTGGCCCGGCACTCCGGCCCCGCCCAGACGATGTTCGTCAGCGTGCAGGCCCGCGGCAACCGCGCGGTCGCCGACAAGGGCCGCTACAGGCACCACGCGGGCCCGGTGACCGTACACGCCGGGCACCGCTGTGTGTGGATCAAGGGCTCGGTGGGCCGCAGTTCGGTCGACTCGGGCTGGATCCTGTGCTGAGCCGCCCGCACCGGATCGTGCGGGCCGATCAACCCCCTCTGGTGTGACGGCAGTTGCTGGGATAGCTTCCGGCGCACATCTGTCTCACAGGGGAGAGTGCGCATGCGCAAGGCGCTCAGATGGCTGCTGGCGCTCACGGTGCTCATAGGCACGCTGAGCACGGCGACCGCGGCCACCGCCGCACAGTCCGGGCCCACCGACATCAAGGATCGGCTGCTGTCCGTACCGGGCATGAGCCTGATCGAGGAGAAGCCGTACCCCGGCTACCGCTTCTTCGTGCTCGCGTACACGCAGCCGATCGACCACCGCCATCCCGGCCGGGGCACTTTCCAGCAGCGCATCACGGTGCTGCACAAGGACACCAGCCGCCCGACCGTCTTCTACACCGGCGGCTACAACGTCTCCACGACCCCCTCGCGCCGCGAGCCCACCCAGATCGTGGACGGCAACCAGGTCTCCCTGGAATACCGCTTCTTCACCCCGTCCCGCCCCGACCCGGCCGACTGGTCCAAGCTCGACATCTGGCAGGCGGCCAGCGACCAGCACCGCCTCTTCGAGGCCCTGAAGCCGGTCTACTCCGCCAACTGGCTGGCCACCGGAGGCTCCAAGGGCGGCATGACGGCCACGTACTACGAGCGTTTCTACCCGCGCGACATGGACGGGGTCGTCGCCTACGTCGCCCCGAACGACGTCGTGAACAACGAGGACTCGGCCTACGACCGCTTCTTCGCCCGGGTGGGCACCGCGGAGTGCCGGGACCGGCTGAACGCCGTGCAGCGGGAGGCGCTGGTGCGCCGGAAGCCGCTGGAGGAGAAGTACACGCAGTACGCGGCCGCGAACGGCTACACCTTCGACACCATCGGCGGCCTCGACAAGGCGTACGAGGCGGTCGTGCTCGACTATGTGTGGGGCTTCTGGCAGTACAGCCTGCTCGCGGACTGCGACACCGTCCCGGCGAAGGCGGCCACCGCGAGCGACGACGAGATCTGGAACTCGGTCGACACCATCTCCGGCTTCTCCGCCTACACCGACCAGGGCCTGGAGCAGTACACGCCGTACTACTACCAGGCGGGCACCCAGCTCGGCGCGCCGACCATTCACTTCCCGCACATCGAACGGAAGTTGATCCGCTACGGCTACCAGCCACCGCGCAACTTCGTGCCCCGTTCCATCCCGATGCGCTTCCGGCCGGGGGCGATGCGTGACGTGGACACCTGGGTCCGCCACCACGCCAGGCACATGCTCTTCGTCTACGGCCAGAACGACCCGTGGGGTTCGGAGCGCTTCCGGCCCGGGGCGGCCGCCCGTGACTCCTACGTCTTCACCGCGCCCAGCATGAACCACGGCGCGAACGTGGCCGGCCTGGTCCCCGACCAGAAGGCCCTCGCCACCGCCCGCATCCTGCAGTGGGCGGGCGTCGCCTCCCCGGCGGTCCGGGCGAACCCGTCCGCGGCGAAGCCCCTGGCCCGCCACGACGCCAAGCTCGACGTCCACGACGTGGAGCGCGATCCGGCCCTGCGGCCGTAACGCGCCGGCGACGGCGGTCCGCCCCCCGCCGCAGGGCGGCGACTCTGCGGCGGAGGACGGTCTCCGGCTACCGGGGAGGCGTCACGCCCGGGGCGCCGCGTACGTCTCGTACGACAGCCCGTGCCCGATCGGGTACAGCACCTGCGCCGGATCGTCCGCCCGCTGGACCGGCACCGGCAGCCTGCCGCGCGGCGCCACCCGGCCGGCGATCACCCGTGCGGCGGCCCGCAGTTCGACGTCGGTCCAGCAGTAGGTCGCCAAGCAGGCCTTGACCGACGGCAGCTGGGCCACGTCGTAGGGGTTGCGCACCGCCACCGCCACCACCGCCCGGCCCGTCGCCTGCAACCGCTCCACCAGAGTCCGCTGCGCACTGCCCGCCGTCACGTTGTACGTGGCCACCACCACCGCGTCGGCGTCCTGCGCGGCGGTGACCGCCTTGGCGACGGCCGCGGCCGACGGCGTGATGCCCGTCGTCAGGGCCGTGGCGGTGAAGCCCAGCTCGGTGAGGGCCGCGGCCAGCACGTCGGCGGGCGGTCCGGTGGTGCCGGACGGGGAGGCCGGGTCGGCGCCGACGACCAGGACCCGGCGCTCGGTGCGGCGGTCGAGCGGGAGCAGGCCGTCCTCGTTGACCAGCAGAGTCGTGGTCCGCTCGGCCATCCGGTCGGCGGCCGCCAGATGGGACCTGGTACCCACCGTGCGGTCCACGGCCGCCCGATCGGCGTGGGTGCGCTCGAAGAGCCCCAGCCGGGCCTTGAGCCGCAGGATCCGCAGGATCGATTCGTCGAGGCGGGCCTCGGTCAGCTCGCCATCCTGGACGGCCTTCAGGACCGCGTGCCAGGCCACGTCGACGGACGGCGGGTTGAGCAGCTGGTCGACGCCGGCCTTGAGTGCGAGCACCGGCACCCGGTCGTCGCCGTACTTGGTGCGGACGCCCTCCATGCCCAGCGAATCGGTGATCACGACGCCGTCGTAACCGAGTTCGCCGCGCAGGATGCCGGTCAGGATCGGATGCGACAGGGTGGCCGGGTCGCCGGAGTCGTCCAGGGCCGGGAACTCGATGTGCGCGGTCATGACGGAGTCGATGCCCGACCGGATCGCGGCCCGGAACGGCACCGCGTCCAGCTTCTCCCACAGCTCCCGGCTGTGCGTGATGACCGGGAAGCCGTAGTGGCTGTCGACGGCGGTGTCCCCGTGGCCGGGGAAGTGCTTGGCGGTCGCCGCGACCCGGGACGCCTGGTACCCCTCCACCTCGGCGGCCACCAGCCGGGCCACCGCCTCCGGGTCGGCGCCGAAGGACCGGACGCCGATGACGGGGTTGGCCGGATTGACGTTCACGTCGGCGTCGGGGGAGTAGTCCTGGTTGACGCCCATCGCGCGCAGCTCGGCGCCGGAGATCCGGCCCAGGGCGCGGGCGTCGGCGGGGGAGCCGCCCGCGCCGATCGCCATGGCACCGGGGAAGAGGGTCGCGGGCTTGCCGATCCGGCAGACGGCGCCGTGCTCCTGGTCGGTGGCGATGAGCATCGGCAGGCCGCGCGGCTGGTCCAGGGAGGCCCGCTGGATGCCGTTGGACAGGTCCGCGATCTGGTGCGGATCACGGGTGTTGTGGGCCCAGGAGAAGTAGATGATCCCGCCGACCCGGTACTTCGCGATCAGCTCGGCGGCGGTGCGGACGCCGATCTCCTTCAGGTTGGCGTCGATGTCGGCCTGGTCCGGGGCGGTGGCGGAGTGGCCGTAGACCCGCATCACGAAGAGCTGGCCGACCTTCTCCTCCAGCGTCATCCGGGAGATCAGGGCCCGCAGGCGGTGTTCGCCGGGGACGGCGGCCCGGGCGGTCGTCGATACGGTCAGCGCGGCGGTGAGACCCGCGGTCGCGGCGAGGACGGCGCGTCTGGACGGCCGTGCGGTGCTTCCCGTGCTTCCCGTGCTGGTGTCGTGCACGTGCGCTCCTTCCAGAGGAGAACCGCTGAAGGAAACTTCCGAGGAGTCACCAATATCCGGGAAGTTTCTTTCCGTCAAGGGAATGCACAGTACCCGCGGCCGGGCCCGCCCCCGGCGCACGGCAGTCGGGCGCGCCGGGGGCGGCGGTCCGCGGTTCCCCGCGTAGGGCGGCCCGCGGTCCGTCGCGCACGGCTGCCTGAGTTCGTCGCCCACGGCGGCCCGTACCGGATCACTCCGAGAGCCGTGCGGAACCGCGTCGCCCGCACAAGTGCCGCCCGATGAGGAGGTGTTCGCCGGGTACGCCACCCGGTTCCCGGAGCGAGTCCGGCGCCGTGTGCGTGCCGTTTACCCGGCGCCGGGCCGTCAGGCAGCCTCGCCCAGCAGCCGCAGCAGGTGGTCGCGGCCCGCGTCGAGCAGTTCCGGGAGCGGCGGTGCTCCCTCGTGCCAGCGCTTCTCGTACTCCCAGCACAGCCAGCCGTCCCAGCCGTGCCGGGACAGGACGTCCACGCACTCGGTGAGCGGCAGCACGCCCGCGCCCAGCGGCACGGGCGTGGTGTCCTCGGCCGACGCGACGTCCTTGACCTGCACGTATCCCAGATGCGGGGCGAGGGCCGCGTAGGTGTCCGAGGGCTGTTCACCGCCCAGCCAGGTGTGCAGCACGTCCCACAGGGCGCCCACCTGGCGGTGGCCGACCGGGCCGAGGATCCGGATCGCGTCGGCGCCGGTGCGGTGCGAGTCGTGGGTCTCCAGCAGGATGCGGACGCCGAGCGCGGCGGCGTCCTCGGCGGCGGTGCCGAGCCGGCGCGCGGCGACGGCGTCGGCCTCCTCGCGGGGCCGGCCGGGATCGGCGCCGGGGAACACGCGGACGTACGGCGCGCCGAGGTCATGGGCCAGCCGGAGGAGCCCGCGGATCTCGTCCAGTACGGGGCCGTCGTCACCGGGAGCGGCAACGCGGGCGTATCCGGCGACGCCCAGCACCTCGATCCCGGCGCCTCGGAACAGGGCCGCGGTCTCGGCGCGGCCGGCGGGGGAGAGGCCGGGGTGCACCGGCTCCTCCGGATGGGCACGCAGTTCGACGCCGTGGTAGCCGTGTGCGGTCGCGAGGGCCAGAACCTCCGGGAGGGGCAGGCCGGGGACGCCGAGGGTGGAGAACGCCAGCTTCATGGGCACGGAACGTACCCCTCACTCACCGGGTCCATGCAATTCCAGCCGCCAGTCCTGGCCGACCAGGTCCTTGCCGAAGGAGCGGTGCGGCTTCTCCGCGACGAGGACGAAGCCGTGCCGCTGGTAGACGCGGCGGGCGCTGCCGAGCACGTCGTTGGTCCACAGCACCAGGTCGCGGTAGCCGGCCTCGCGCGCGAAGTCGATGACGGCCCGCACCAGCCGGTCGCCGACGCCCTGCCCGCGCGCCTCGGGCTCGACCAGGAGCAGCCGCAGGCGGGCGGTGCCCGGGGCGTCGTCCCGTACGCACATCACGCACCCCAGTGGGCGCCGCCCACCGCCCCCGCCTCCGTCCCTGTCCTCGTCTCCGTCTCCGTCTCCGCCCCCGGCTCCGTCCGGGTGGGGCCCCTCCCGCTCGGCGATCCACACCCGCTCCAGATGCGGGTCGTGGTCCTGTGCGAAGTCGGCGACGATCCGGGCGACCAGGCCCTCGTAGTCGGCGTTCCAGCCGTACTCCGCCGCGTACAGCGCGGCGTTGCGCTGCACGATCCAGCCGAGATCGCCGGGCCGGGGTGACCGCAGCACGACCCGTCCGGGCTCCGGGGCGGGGCCGTCGCCGAGAATCCCCCGGATGGCCCGCATGGCATCCGCCAACCGTGGCCGGTCCTCGGCGGCCACCGTCTCCAGCAGCGCCCCGACCGTCTCCCGGGCCCGCTCGTCGAGCAGCCCGGCGGCCTCGTGCCCCCGCGGCGTGAGCCGTACCCGCCGCCGGCGTGGATCGGTGTCCGAGGGGCCGCGCTCGATCAGCCCGCCCTCCTCGAACCTGTTCAGGATCCGGCTCAGGTATCCGGCGTCCAGGTCCAGCCCGGTACGCAGGTCGGCCGCGTCCAGATGCGGGGCGTGCGCGAGTTCGTAGAGCACGCGGGACTCGGTGAGGGTGTAGGGCGCGTAGAGGTGGCGGCCGTAGTCGAGTGCGCCGATGACGCCCGTGTAGAAGCGGTTGAACGAGCGGATGTCCTCGATGGTCATGAGCACGACCTCGAATCGTTGACTCAGTCAGAGATCGCTCTCGAGCCTACGCCTCGGCCCGCCTCCCGTGAAGACGTTGCGACGCCGGTGACGGCCCGGCGAAGGGCCGGTGACATTCGGCCGATAAATGTCATGACTTTGCCAAGTGCACGGCGCACGTTGTCCGCAGGTTCATCGCCGGCCACTGCTGCCGCTCGCTTCCCGGGGCGAAGAGTGGCTCGTGGTCCAGTCCACGCGATCGCTCAAGAAGGAGCATCCATGGCCGAGTTGACTCGTCGTAGACTTCTGGGTTCGGCCGCCGGCGCGCTGGGTGGTGCGGCGGCGCTCTCCCTCCTCCCGCCGAGCGTCCAGAAGGCCGTCGCCGCCGAACCGCCCCGCCACAGCTCGCTGCGCGACATCGAACACGTCGTGCTGCTGATGCAGGAGAACCGGTCCTTCGACCACTACTTCGGCACCCTCTCCGGGGTGCGCGGCTTCGCCGACCCGCACGCGCTGAGGCTCGACGACGGGCGCAGCGTCTTCTACCAGCCGGACGCCCAGAACCCCCGGGGCTACCTGCTGCCCTTCCACCTCGACACCCACACCTCCAGCGCCCAGGCGATCCCGTCCACGAGCCACGCCTGGTCCGTGCAGCACGAGGCGTGGAACGGCGGCAAGATGGACCGGTGGCTGCCGGCCCACCGCAAGGCCGACGGCGTCAACGGCCCCTACGTGATGGGCTACTACACGCGCGAGGACATACCGTTCCAGTTCGCGCTCGCCGAGACCTTCACCGTCTGCGACAACTACTTCTGCTCGGTGTTCGGCCCCACCTGGCCCAACCGGCTGATGTGGATGACCGGTTCGATCGACCCCGGCGGCACCCTGGGCGGCCCCGTCACCACCAACAAGGCGCCGAGGCCGTACCGCTGGACGACGTACGCCGAGCGCCTGCAGGCGGCCGGGATCAGCTGGAAGGTCTACCAGCAGGACGACGACTACGGCTGCAACATGCTGGAGCAGTTCGCCCCCTTCAGGGACGCGCAGCCGGGCTCCGACCTCTACGAGCGCGGCGTGCGCCCGCAGCCCGAGGGGACCTTCGAGGACGACGCCCGGAACGACCGGTTGCCGGCGGTGAGCTGGATCATGCCGACCAGCTACCAGTCCGAGCACCCGGACTACCTGCCCGCCGCGGGAGCCGACTTCGTGGCGTCGAAGATCGAGGCGATCGCGGCCAACCCGAAGGTCTGGCGCAAGACGGCGTTCATCCTGAACTACGACGAGAACGACGGCCTCTTCGACCACGTGCCGCCGCCGGTGCCGGCCGCCGGGACGAAGGACGAGTTCATCGGCGGCCTGCCGATCGGCGGTGGCTTCCGGGTCCCCGCGATCGTCGTCTCGCCCTGGACCGTGGGCGGCTGGGTCGCCACGGAGGCCTTCGACCACACCTCGGCCCTGCAGTTCCTGGAGCGGTTCACCGGCGTCGAGGAGCCGAACGTCAGCGACTGGCGCCGCGCCACCTTCGGCGACCTGACCAGCGCCTTCCGCTTCTCCCACGGCCGCCCGCGCCCGCCCCGCCTGCCGGACGACACCGCTGAGCAGCTGGAGAAGGCGAAGGAGGAGGTGGCGACCCTGCCGAAACCGACGCTGCCCGGCGCGGACCAGCGATTCCCCCACCAGGAACGGGGCCACAGGCCGCACGTGTAGGACAGCGCCGGGGGGAGGGCGGGTCCCGGGAGGCGCCCTCACCCCCCTGCCCTCACCCACCCGGCCGGGCACCGCTGCTCAGGGGAACGCACCCACCCGCCCGGCCGGGGCACCGTGGCTCAGGGGAACGCGCCCACCCGGCCGGCCGGGCCGGGGCACCGCGGCCCGGGGGAGGCGCTCCCCCCCCCCGGCCCTCGCGCCGCCCGCATCCGCCCGGCCGCGTTCCGGGGCTCAGGTCCGCGGTACCCCGGTGGATCCCCGGACCATCAGTTCGCCCCTGGCCGAGGCGATTCCGCCGGGCGGTGGCTCCTCGCGGCCCATCGCGATGCGTCCGGCGCGCGCTCCCGCCTCCGACAGCGGCAGGCGCACGGTCGTCAGCGAGGGCATGGCGTCGATGCTGAACGGCAGGTCGTCGAAGCCGGCCACCGAGACGTCCTCGGGGACGCGCAGTCCCGATTCGCGCAGGGCGGCGCAGGCCCCGAGGGCGACGGAGTCGTTCGCGGCCACGATCGCCGTGAGGGAGGGATCCCGGCGCAGCAGTTCCAGGGTGGCCTCGTAGCCGGACTGCCGGTCGTAGCGGCCGCACACCGTCCGGCGCGGGTCGTCCTCGATGCCCGCCGCCGCCAGCGCGGCGCGATGCCCCTCCAGGCGGTGCCGCGTGGTCGTACGCTCCTCGGGACCCGCGATGTAGCCGAGCCGCCGGTGTCCGAGGCCGACGAGGTGCTCGGTCAGCGCGCGGGCGCCGCCGCGGTTGTCGAAGGTCAGGGCTATGGCCCGGGTGTCCGGCACCGGCGGGCGCCCGCACAGCACCACCCGGGTGCCGGCCTCCGCCAGCTTCCGCAGCTTCGCCGCGACCGTCACCGCGTGCGGCGCGGACTCGACGGCTCCGCCGGTCAGCACCACGGCCGCCGCCCGCTGCCGCTGGAGCAGGGTCAGATACGTCAGCTCGCGCTCCGGCGATCCGCCGGTGTTGCAGACGACCGCCAGGCGCTCGCCGCCCGCACGCCCGCCCGGCCCCCCGATCTCGGCCTGGATGGCGCTCGCCATGATCCCGAAGAACGGGTCGGCGATGTCGTTCACGAGGATGCCGACCAGGTCGGAGGTGGCAGCGGCGAGCGAGCTGGCGGGGCCGTTGAGGACGTAGTCCAGTTCGTCCACCGCCCGCAGCACCCGCGCGCGGGTGGACGCGGCCACCGGATAGTTGCCGTTCAGCACACGCGACACCGTCGCGGGGGAGACCTGGGCGCGGGCCGCCACGTCCGCCAGGGTCACCGTCATCTCGTCGTCCTTCGGTCGTGCATCGCTCGGTACGCCCTCGTAGACAGCCGGGCTCCGGGCCTGGTTCCGGTGGTCCGTCGAGCAGACCTTAGTTCCACGGAGTGCCGTCGTTCGCCCCCTCGAACGGGCAACGGTCTTGTGGGACGGACGTCCAGAGGCTAGCTTCACCCGCTGGAAAGCGCTTGCTACAGGACCGGTGCCGCGAGGGGACGAAAGCGCCCTCCCGGCGCCCGCGAAGGGACTGACGTGACACGCAAGACGGTGCGTATCGCCATGAACGGCGTGACCGGGCGCATGGGCTACCGCCAGCACCTCGTCCGGTCGATCCTCGCCCTGCGCGAACAGGGCGGCCTCGACCTCGGCGACGGCACCGTGCTGTGGCCCGAGCCGATCCTGCTCGGCCGCCGCGAGCACGCCCTGCGGGAGATCGCCGAACGGCACGGTCTGGAGCACATCGCGACCGATCTCGACGCCGTCCTCGCCGACCCCACCGTCGACATCTACTTCGACGCCCAGGTCACCTCGGTTCGCGAGGAGTCGATCAGGAGGGCCATCGCGGCCGGCAAGCACGTCTACACCGAGAAGCCCACCGCGACCGGCCTCGAAGGCGCCCTGGAACTCGCCCGACTCGCCCGCGACAAGGGCGTCAGGCACGGCGTCGTCCAGGACAAGATCTTCCTGCCGGGCCTGCTGAAGCTGAAGCGGCTCGTCGACGACGGCTTCTTCGGCCGCGTCCTCTCCGTCCGCGGCGAGTTCGGCTACTGGGTCTTCGAGGGAGACCGGCAGCCCGCCCAGCGCCCCTCCTGGAACTACCGTGCCGAGGACGGCGGCGGCATCGTCGTCGACATGTTCCCGCACTGGGAGTACGTCCTGCACGAGCTGTTCGGCCGGGTGAGGTCCGTCCAGGCCCTGGCCACCACCCACATCCCGCAGCGCTGGGACGAACAGGGCAAGCCCTACGACGCCACCGCCGACGACGCCGCCTACGGCATCTTCGAACTCGAAGGCGGGGCCATCGCCCAGATCAACTCCTCGTGGGCGGTCCGCGTCGACCGGGACGAGCTCGTCGAGTTCCAGGTCGACGGCACCGAGGGCTCGGCCGTGGCCGGACTGCGGAAGTGCCGCGCCCAGCACCGCGGCACCACGCCCAAGCCCGTCTGGGACCCGGACGTACCCGCCACCGAGTCCTTCCGGGACCAGTGGCAGGAGGTGCCGGACAACGCCGTCTTCGACAACGGCTTCAAGGCCCAGTGGGAGCTGTTCCTGAGGCACGTCCACACCGACGCCCCCTACCACTGGGACCTGCTCGCCGGCGCCCGCGGCGTGCAGCTCGCCGAACTGGGCCTGCGGTCCTCCGCCGAGGGCCGCCGCGTCGACGTACCGGAGATCTCGCTTTGACCATCGGACTGCCCGCCGCGGACGGCACCACGCGGAGCTACCAGCCGCGCGCCGAACCCTTCCGCCCGGCCCCCGGCGCCCCCTTCACCTCCCGTACGGTCTACTCCGCGGCCCACGTCGTCGCGGACCCGTACGCCGACGTGCCACCCGAGGGCCCCGCCGCCGTCGACTGGGACGCCACCCTCGCCTTCCGCCGTCACCTGTGGTCCCACGGCCTCGGTGTCGCCGAGGCGATGGACACCGCCCAGCGCGGTATGGGCCTCGACTGGACGGGCGCGGCCGAACTGATCCGCCGGTCGGCGGCGGAGGCCAGGGCGGTCGGCGGCCGCATCGCCTGCGGGGCCGGCACCGACCAGCTCACCGCCGGTACCCTGCCCGAGATCCGCGCGGCCTACGAGGAACAGCTCGCCGTGGTCGAGGAGTCGGGTGCCCGCCCGGTGCTGATGGCGTCCCGCGCCCTGGCGTCGGCCGCCCGCGGCCCCGAGGACTACCTGGAGCTGTACGGCCATCTGCTGCGCCAGTCCGCCGAGCCGGTGATCCTGCACTGGCTGGGGCCGGTGTTCGACCCGGCGCTGGGCGGCTACTGGGGCTCCGCCGACCTGGACGCGGCCACAGAGGTGTTGCTGGACGTCGTCGCCGCGCACCCGGGCAAGGTCGACGGCGTGAAGATCTCCCTGCTGGACGCGGACCGCGAGACCGGCCTGCGCCGCCGCCTCCCGCACGGTGTCCGCTGCTACACGGGCGACGACTTCCACTACCCCGAGCTGATCGCGGGCGACGCCGAGGGTTTCAGCCACGCCCTGCTCGGTGTCTTCGACCCGCTGGGTCCGCTGGCCGCACAGGCGGTACGCGTGCTCGACACCGGAGACGTCCAGGGCTTCCGGGCCCTCCTGGACCCGACGGTGGGTCTCGCCCGCCACCTCTTCGAGCCCCCCACCCGCTTCTACAAGACGGGCGTCGTCCTCCTCGCCTGGCTCGCCGGCCACCAGTCGCACTTCACGATGGTCGGCGGCCTGCAGTCGGCCCGCTCGCTCCCGCACCTCGCCCGCGCCTACGAACTCGCCGACCGACTCGGCCTGTTCCCCGACCCCGCGCTCGCCGAGGAACGCATGCGGACCCTGCTGTCGGTGTACGGGGCGGACCGGTGACCGACACCGCACTCGCGCGCCTGTCCGTCAACCAGGTGACGGTCAGGCAGCTGTCCCTGCCGGAACTCGTCGGCGCCTGCGAGCGGTCGGGCGTCGGCCGGGTGGGCCTGTGGCGTGAGCCGGTCCAGGCGTACGGCGTGGCGGAGACCGCCGCGCTGGTACGGGACGCGGGCCTGACGGTGACCACCCTGTGCCGCGGCGGCTTCCTCACGGCCACCGACCCCGGCGCGCGGGCGGCGGCCCTGGCCGACAACCGGCGCGCGGTGGACGAGGCGGCCGTGCTCGGCACGGACACCCTGGTCCTGGTCTCCGGCGGTCTCCCGCCGGGCGCCAGGGACCTGCGGGCGGCCCGCGAACGCATCGCCGACGCCCTGACCGAACTGGCGCCGTACGCAGGGGAACACGGCGTCCGCCTCGCCATCGAGCCCCTGCACCCCATGTACGCCGCCGACCGCTGCGTGGTCTCCACCCTCACCCAGGCCCTGGACCTCGCCGAGCGGTTCCCCGCGCACCAGGTCGGGGTGACCGTGGACACCTACCACGTCTGGTGGGACGACCGGGCCCCCGCCCAGATCGCCCGCGCGGGCGCGGCGGGCCGCCTCCACGCCTTCCAGCTCGCCGACTGGACCACCCCGCTGCCCGAGGGCGTCCTCAACGGCCGCGGCCAGCTCGGCGACGGCGCGATCGACCTGCGCGAGTGGCGGCACCACGTGGAGGAGGCCGGCTACACCGGCCCGATCGAGGTCGAACTCTTCAACGAGGCGCTGTGGGCCCGGGACGGACGGGAGGTGCTGACCGAGACGGCGGAACGATTCCTGACCCACGTGATGCGGTGAGGTCCCGCCCGGGGACGCGGTGGTCCCCGGCGGACGCGCTGGTGCCCCGGCCGCCGGACCCGGGCCTGCCCTCCTCGAAGCGGCGGACATCCGGGCCCGCGTCTTCCCGGAGCGGCGGGCACCCGGGTCCGCTCCTCCTCGAAGGGTGGGGCGCTAGAAGAACACCCCGCAGCGCAGCAGGACGTTCGCGTACGGACTGGCCTCGCCGGTGCGGACCACCAGGCGGGCACCGGCCGAGAGCCGCTTCAGCTGCTCGTGCGGGACGCGGACCAGCCCGGGGAAGCGGACCTGAAGCAGCGTGCGGTGCGGGCCGCTCAGTTCCTCCGCCGCGGTGGCGCCCTCCACCACCAGCTCGTCCAGCAGGCCCGCCAGGACCTCGGCGAACGACGGCACTCCGGCCCGGAACGCCAGGTCCACCACGCGTGGGCCGGACGGGATCGGCATGCCCGCGTCGCAGACCAGCACCCCGTCACCGTGCCCCAGCGCGGCGAGGGCACCGGCCAGGTGGCGGTTGAGGATGCCCGCCTTCTTCACGGCGCCCCGACCTCTTCGGCCGTCGGGTACGACTCCTGCGCGCCCCGCCGGGTCACCGCGGCCGCGCCGACCCGCGCCGCGTAGGCCGCCGCCTCGGCCAGCGCGGCACCCGATCCCAGCCTCCAGGCCAGGGCGGCCGTGAAGGCGTCACCCGCGCCGGTCGTGTCCACCGCGTCCACCCGCACCGACGGCACCCGGGTCACCCCGGAGCCGTCGCACACCAGCGCACCCTCCGCGCCCAGCGTCACCACCACCGAGCGCGGTCCCTCGGCCAGCAGCAGCCGGGCCCAGTCCTCGGGGTCCCCGCTCGTACGGGCGTCACCGAGGAGCACCCGTGCCTCGTGCTCGTTGACGATCAGCGGATCGCAGGCCGCCAGCACCTCGGACGGCAGCGGCCGCGGCGGGGAAGGGTTCAGCACGAAACGGCCGCCGGGCGGCAGATTCCGTACGGCCTCCACGACCGTCTCCAGCGGTATCTCCAACTGCGCCGACACCACCCGCGAGGCGCGCAGCAGCCTTTCCGCCTCCTGCACGTCGGACGCCGCCAGCCGGGAGTTGGCGCCCGGCGACACCACGATGCTGTTGTCACCGGAGGGATCGACGGTGATCAGCGCGACGCCCGTCGGTGCCCCGCCCACCAGCACGCCGGCCGTGTCCACCCCGGCCGCGCGCAGGGAGTCCAGCAGCAGCCGGCCGTGACCGTCGTCGCCGACCCGCGCGAGCAGGGCGGTACGCGCCCCGAGCCGGGCGGCGGCGACCGCCTGGTTGGCGCCCTTGCCGCCCGGGTGCACGGCCAGGTCCCCGCCGAGCACCGTCTCCCCGGCGGCCGGCCGCCGCTCGACGTCCATCACCAGGTCGGCGTTGGCCGAACCCACGACCAACAGGTCGTAGTCGTACATGAGTTGACTCCCCTGAGGAGATGAAGCCGGGGGGGGGGGGGGGGGGGGGCGGGGGGGGGGGCGCCCCCCCCCCCCCCCCCCCCCGGCTGTGCCTCAGTCCTTGATCTCGCAGATCGCGGCGCCGGAGGTGATGGAGGCGCCGATGTCGGCGGTCAGGCCCTTGATGGTGCCGGCCTT
>NZ_JBICWT010000019.1:0-89291 GCF_043199955.1 Streptomyces sp. NPDC048514
ACCGAGGAAGCGGTCGCGCAGGTGTGGCAGGAAGTCCTGCAACTCGACCGGATCGGCGTCCACGACAACTTCTTCGACCTCGGCGGCCACTCCCTGCTCGCCACCCGAGCAGCCATCCGGCTGCACGCGGCGTTCGGCGTGGACATCGGTGTACGCACCCTCTTCGAACGTCCCACCGTGGCGAGGCTCGCCGGGGCGGTGGAGGAGCGTCTCATGCTCGAGATCGCCGCGATGAGCACCGAGGACGTCGAGCAGGCACTGAAGGAACAGATGGTGGCCGAAGAGGCCGAACAGGTGCTCAGGGAGCAGGCCGTGGCCGACGGCGTCGAAAAGGCGCTGAGGGAGCAGGCCGTGGCGGAGGGCGTCGAACAGGTGCTCAGGGAGCAGGCCGTGGCCGACGGCGTCGAACAGGCGCTGAGGGAGCAGGCCGTGGCCGAGGACGTCGAACAGGCCCTGAGGGATCACGGCATGTCCGAGGACGTCGAACCGGCACTGGCGGAGCCGGCGACCACCGAGGGAACCGGGATCGCGCCGAACGCGCAAGGGGCCGGCGGCGACGCCGAGCCGGTGACGAAGGAGCCGCAGGCATGAGCACCATCCACGCACTGGTCGAGGCACAGGTGCGCCGCACCCCGGACGCCGTCGCGCTGGAGTTCGAGGGCGAGGAGCTGACCTACCGGGACATGGACCGAAGGGCCAACCGGCTCGCCCACGCCCTGCGCCGACGTGGCGCCGGACCGGAGACCGTGGTCGCGGTGGGCGCGCAGCGTTCCGTGGACCTGGTCGTCTCGCTGCTGGGCATCCTCAAGAGCGGGGCCGCGTACCTGCCGCTGGACCTGGAGCTGCCCGACGACCGTCTGTCGTACATGGTCCGGCAGACCGGCGCGGTGGCCCTGGTCCGGGGGCCGGGCATGGACCGCGACCTCGGTGTTCCGGACCTGCCGGAGGTGTCGCCCGCCGGCACCTCCGACGAACCGGACGAGTCCTGCGGGGCGGCCGTCGACGAACGCAACACCGCCTACATCATGTACACCTCCGGCTCCACCGGCCGGCCCAAGGGCGTCGTCGTCGAACACCGGGGAGTCTGCAACCGGCTGCGCTGGGGTCAGTACGAGTACGGCATGACCTCCGACGAGCGAGTGCTGCAGAAGACGCCGTACGCCTTCGACGTGTCGGTGCACGAACTCTTCTGGCCGCTCATCGTCGGGGCCCGGCTGGTCATCGCCCGGCCCGGTGGCCACCGTGACACCGGGTACCTCGTGGAGCTGATCCAGCGCCGTGAGATCACCTCCGTGCACTTCATCCCCACCATGCTCGCCCTGTTCATCGGTGAGCGCGGCGTCGGGGACTGCCGCAGCCTGCGCCGCGTGCTGGCGAGCGGTGAGGCGCTGCCGCCGGATGTGCAGAACCGGGCACTGCGGGTGCTGCCGCACATCGAGCTGCACAATCTCTACGGCCCCACCGAGGCCTCCATCGAGGTCAGCGCCTGGCAGTGCCGGCCGGACTGGACGGAGCCGGGCGTACCGATCGGTAGCGCGGTCACCGACACTCAACTGCACATCCTCGACGACGAGTTGGCCCCCATTCCCGGTGACGGCTCGGGCGAGCTGTATCTGGCGGGCGTGCAGCTCGCCCGCGGATACCACGGGCAGCCGGGGCTCACCGCGGAGCGGTTCCTGCCCGACCCGTTCGGCGCGCCGGGAAGCCGGATGTACCGCAGCGGCGACCTGGCGGCCTGGCACCGGCCGGGCGTCGTGGACTACCTCGGCCGGGCCGACGAACAGCTGAAGCTCGCCGGCAACCGGGTCGAACTCGGCGAGATCCAGACGGTGCTCAACGACCAGCCGGGCGTGCGCACCTGTGTCGTCGTGGCGGCCGGCTCCGGTGCCGACCAACGGCTCGTCGCCTACGTCGTCGCAGCGGGCGACGGCCTCGACCCGCAAGCCCTGCGGAGCGGACTCGCCGGCCTGCTGCCCGCCTACATGGTGCCCTCCACACTCGTCGAACTGCCGGAACTTCCCCTGACCAACAGCGGGAAACTGGACCGCAAGGCCCTCCCCCCGCCCGGCCGGCCGGACCTGCCGGTGCCGTACCGGGCACCGCAGGATGCCGTGCAGGAGCGCCTGGCGGGCGTCTGGGCTTCGGTCTTCGGGGTGGGCCACGTCGGTGTGGACGACCCGTTCATCGCGCTCGGTGGTCACTCCCTGCTCGCGGTCCGCCTCGTCGCACGCCTCCGGGACGAAGCCGGGGCCCACGTGTCGGTCCGCGACCTGTTCGAGGGCCTGACCATCGCCGAACTCGCCGCCCGGGCCACCGGCGCCGACGGCCGCGACGGCACCGACGGCCGCAACGGCACCGAGGGTGCCGACGGCCGCGACCGCACCGAGGGTGCCGACGGCCGCGACCGCACCGAGGGTGCCGACGGCCGCGACCGCACCGGCGTGGGCCCCGGCCCCGGCACCGCAGACGTCACCGGCACCGACGGCACCCCCGGCACCACCGGCCACCTCCACACCGGCCACGCCAGACCTGTCGGACACGCCAGACGCCCCAGAGACACGGACGGCGCCGCGGCTCGGCCGGCGGTCGCGCCGGCGGACGGCTCCGGCGAACCGGTCGTCCCCTCGTTCGCCCAGGAGCGGCTGCTGTTCCTGCAGCACCTCCACCCGGACAGCGCGACCTATGTCATCCCCGTCGCCTGGCGGCTGGAGGGGCGGCTCGACGAGACGGTGCTGCACCGCTCCCTGGAACGCCTGGCCGCCCGGCACGACGCCCTGCGCACCCGCTTCCCGGGAGTCGACAGCCCGCCGGTGATCGAGCCGGCCCCGGCCGTGGACCTGCGCCGGGTCGACGCCCAGGAGTGGAACGACGACCTCGTGGCGGCCGAGATCGGCCGGCCGTTCGACCTGGCCGCCGGGCCCGCATGGCGGACGGTGCTGATCCGGCTGCCGCAGCACGACGTGCTGCTCCTGATGCTCCACCACCTTGTCGCGGACGGCTGGTCCCTCGGTGTCATCGCCCGCGAACTGGGCGCGCTCTACGCCGGGGACACCTCGCCCCCGCCACCGGTGCGCTACGCCGACTTCGCGCGCCGGCAGCGCGCCGCTCTGACCGAGCGGCTGCTTGCCGACCAGTCGCAGTGGTGGTGCCGGACACTGGCCGGCGCTCCCGCACTGGAACTGCCCACCGACCGGCCACGGCCGGCGGTCCTCGGCACCGATGGCGCCACTCACCGCTTCCCGCTGCCGCAGGAGGCCCTGCGCAGGCTGACGCGCCGGGCCCAGGACGAGGGCGCCACCCTGCACACCGTCCTGCTGACGGCCTACCAGGTGCTGTTGGGCCGGTGGAGCGGGCAGACCGACTTCGTCGTGGGCATCCCGGCCGCCGGCCGCACGAGCAGCGACGTGGACGACGTCGTCGGGCTCTTCGTCAACACCCTCGCCGTCCGGGCCGACCTCAGCGGCGACCCGACGCTGGCGCAACTGCTGCGCCGGGTCCGGGAAGCCGGACTCGGCGGATACGAGCACCAGGACGTCCCGTTCGAGCGCGTCGTGGAGGACCTGCGTCCTGAGCGCGACCTCAGCCGGGCCCCCGTGTTCCAGACCATGTTCGCGGTGCGGGACAGCGCCGCCACGGCTCTGCGGCTGCCCGGCATGAGGGCCGAGGAGATCCAGCTGGGCTGGCGTACGTCCAAGTTCGACCTCACGCTCTTCGTCGAACAGGCCGCCGACGGCTCGTGCACCGGGCTGATCGAGTACGCCACCGCCCTGTTCGAGCCCGCCACGGCCCAGCGGATGGCCGACGGCTACCGGCGGCTGCTGGTCGCGCTCGCCGAACACGGCGACGGCCGGCTCAGCGACTGGGACGTCCTGGACACCGCGTCCCGGGACCGGCTCGTGCGGGCGGGCAGCGCTCCCCGTCCGGCGCTTCCGGAACGCTGCCTGCACCAGCTCGTCGCCGACCAGGCGGCCTCCCACAGGAGCCGGCCGGCCGTCGTGGACGGCACCACCGTGTGGACCTACGCCGAGCTGGACCGGCGCGCCAACCGGCTGGCGTGGTGCCTGCGCGCCCTCGGCGCCGGCCCGGAACGGGCGGTCGCGGTCGCGCTCCCGCGCAGCGCGGAACTGGTCATGGCCCAGCTGGCCGTGCTCAAGGCGGGCGGCGCGTATGTGCCGCTCGACCCCGAGCAGCCGGCCGAGCGCAGCAGATACGTGATCGAGGAGACCGGCGCCGACCTCCTGGTCACCACCACCGGCTATCTGAGCCTGGACGGCCTGGACGGCCTGGACTGCCGGGTGGTCGACGTGGCTCGGGTGCCGGAAGAGACGCGGGCGCTGCCGGACACCGCTCCCGAGGTCGGCGTGCACCCGGACAACCTCGGGTTCGTCGTCCACACCTCGGGTTCCACGGGCAGGCCCAAGGGCATCGGTCTCACCCACCGCGGTCTGGTCCGCACGGTGCGCGAGGGCGGCTATGCCGACCTCCGCCCGGACGACCGGGTGGCGTTCGCGGCCAACCCGGTCTTCGACGCGGCGACCTTCGAGGTGTGGGCGCCCCTGGTGGCCGGGGCCACGATCGTGGTCACACCGCCGGAGGTCGCGCTCTCTCCCACCGCCCTCGCCGGGCATCTCGCCCACCACCGCGTCACCACCCTCTTCCTGACCACCGCCCTGTTCAACCAGGTGGTGCGCGAACGCCCCGACGCCCTGCGCGGCCTGCGCCACGTGCTGTTCGGCGGTGAGGCCGCCGATCCGCAGGCCGTCGACGCGCTGCTCGCCGACCCGCCCGGGCAGCTGCTGCACATGTACGGGCCGGCCGAGTGCACCACGTTCGCCACCTGGCACCGGGTGACCGAACCCGCCGGCGACCGTCCGGTCCCGATCGGCCGCGCGCTGCACAACACCACCGCGTTCGTCGTCGACGAACTGCTGCGACCGGTCCCGGTCGGCGTGGTCGGGGAACTGGTGCTCGGCGGGGCCGGCCTGGCCCGCTGCTACCCCGGGAAACCAGGGCTGACCGCCGAGCGGTTCGTGCCCGACCCGTTCGGCCCGCCGGGCGGCCGGCTCTACCGCACGGGCGACCTGGTGCGCTGGACGGCACGGGACCGGCTCGAGTTCGTCGGACGCGCCGACGGTCAGGTGAAGGTCCGTGGTTTCCGTGTCGAGCCGGGCGAGATCGAGACCGTGGCGCACCGGCACCCGGCCGTGCGTGAGGCCGTGGTGGTGGCACGCCCCGACCGCAGCGGCGCCCTCGCGCTGATCCTGTACGTCGTCGGGGAGGACGTCGACCCCGCCGACCTGCGGGCCCACCTCGGCGCGTGCCTGCCCGCCTATCTGGTCCCCGCCGCGGTGGTGCCGCTCGGCGAGCTTCCGCTGACACGCAACGGCAAGGTGAACCGGGCCGTGCTGCCCGAACCGGTGTACCCGTCGGGCAGCGGTCGCGGTGAACCGGCGAACGAACTGGAGCACCTCCTCGCGGACGCCTTCGCCGAGGTCCTCGGCATCGACCGCCCGGGCATGGACGACGACTTCTTCGCGCTCGGCGGGCATTCGCTGCTGGCCATCAAGCTGGCCACGGCCGTGGCCGAACGCACCGGCCGCCAGATGACGTTCCGCGACCTGTTCCGGACACGTACCGTCGCGGCCCTGGCGGATCTGCTGGGCCACGCCGACGCCACCGGCGCGCCGATCGAGCGGAGCGAGGGGACCAGCCGGCTGCCGGTGTCGTTCGGACAGGAGCGGCTGGTCTTCATGGACTTCCTCGAAGGCGCCGGACCGGCGTACACGATCCCGCTGGCCTGGCGGCTCACCGGGCCGCTGGACCGGAACAGGCTCGCGGACGCGTTCGACACCCTGGTCGCCCGGCACGAGATGCTGCGTGCCCGGTTCACCCTCGTCGACGGCGTGGCGTTCCAGGACGTCGATCCGGGCTGGGCGGGCGTCGAATGGCGTGAGGCGCACTCGGTCGAGGAGGCCGGGCGAGCGGTGGGAGAGCTGGCCCGGGAGCCGTTCGACCTCGTGACGGGCCCGCTGTTCCGGGTCGTGGTCCACAGCGTCGACACGTCCGGGAACGAGCCGGGATCCGCACGGGACCGGCAGCGGAGACAGGATCAGGATGCGGACCCGTACCAGGACCACCCGCGCGAGCACGTGCTGACCGTGGTGATGCACCATGCGATCTCGGACGGCTGGTCCACAGCCGTGCTGATCCGCGAACTCGAAGCCTGCTACGCCGGCGAACCCCTGCCCGAACCGCCGCTCCGCTACGCCGACTTCGCGGCATGGCAGCGCCGGGAACTGACCGCCGGCCGACTGGCGGGCCGACTCGCACACTGGCGGCGGCGCCTGGCGGACCTGCCGACGCTGGAACTGCCCACCGACCGGCCCCGCCCGGCCGTCCGCCACCGTGGCGGCGGTGTCGTCGAGTTCACCGTGGAACCGGAACTCGTGGCGGAACTGGAGGCGTTGGGCCAGCGGCAGGGAGCCACCCTGTTCATGACCCTGCTGGCCGCCTACCAGACGCTGCTGGGACGGTGGAGCGGACAGACCGACTTCGCCGTCGGCACCCCGGTCGCCGGGCGCGACCGGCCCGAGGTCCGCGACGTCGTCGGATTCTTCCTCAACACCCTCGTGCTGCGGGCGGATCTGTCGGCCGACCCGACCTTCGACGAGCTGCTGGCACGAGTCCGTGACGACGCCCTCGACGCCTACGAGCACCAGGAGATGCCCTTCGGCCGCCTGGTGGAGGAACTCAGCCCGGAGCGGGACCTCAGCAGGTCCCCTCTGTTCCAGGCGATGTTCAGCTACAACGACTGGAACCTGGACACCCTGCGGCTCGGCACCGCCCACGGCACCGCCCTGCCCGTGGACCGGGGCGCGGCGAAGCTGGACCTCACCCTGGAGCTGGTGCGGGGCCCCGGCGGGCTGACCGGAACGATCGACTTCACCACCGACATCTTCGACCCGCCCACGATCGCCCGCATGGCACGGGCCTACACCACCCTGCTCGGAGCCGTCGCGGCCGGCCCCGGCACCCGGATCGGCGAGCTGCCCCTGGCCGCTGCGGTCCCGGCGCCCGCCGGCGCGGTGGTCCCGGCCCGGGCCACCGCCGCGATCGCCGCCCGAGAGACGCCGTCGCTGCTCGACCGTATCGCCGAGCAGGTGCGAGCGGCCCCGGAGAAGACGGCGGTGATCAGCGGAACCGACCGGGTCACCTACGCCCGGCTGGACCGGCTCGCCAACCGGCTCGCGCACCGCCTCGTCGCCCTCGGCGTGGGCCCGGAGACCCGGGTGGGCCTCGGCCTGCCGCGTGGCATCGATGCGGTGGTCGCCGTACTGGGCATCTGGAAGGCGGGGGGTGCCTTCGTCGGCCTGGACCCCGACCAGCCCGAGCGCCGGCGCAGACTGCTGGGCCTGGACGCCGGGATCCGGCTGGTCGTCGACCGGGACCTGCTCGCCGATCCGGCACTGGACCACTGCCCCGCGCACGCGCCGGACGCGCCCCGCGCGCCGGAACAACTGGCGTACACCGTCTACACCTCCGGCTCCACCGGCACCCCCAAGGGCGTGCTGGTCGAGCAGGCCGGCATCGCCGCCCACCTCGACGCCAGCCTCGCGCACTACCGGCTGGACCGCGACGACGTCGTCCTGCAGCGGGCGTCCACCTCGTTCGACGCGTTCCTGCGCGACTGCATCGGACCGCTCACCGTCGGGGCGACCGTGCTGATGGCCGGCCAGTCGGACCTGTCCGCTCTCGGCACCGACGCCCCGGACGCTCCCGCGCCGACCGCGATCCTGAGCATGGTGCCGTCCCTCCTGCACCAACTGCTCGACGGCGGTGACCTGACGGCGCGGCGCCTGCCCGGCCTGCGGCTGCTCGTGCTCAGCGGCGAACCGTGCACACCGGCCCTGCTGGCCCGGCTGCACACCGCGCTGCCGGGACTGCGCCGGGTGGTCAACCAGTACGGCCCCACCGAGTGCACCCTCACCACCACCTTCGCGGACCTCGATCCGGCGGTGCCGTGCGAGAAGGTGACCGTAGGCCGGCCGATGCCGGGCACGGCGGTGCACGTCCTCGACCCGGCGCTGCGTCCGCAACCGGTGGGCGTGTACGGGGAGTTGTACATCAGTGGCCGAGGTGTGACCCGCGGCTACCACGATCGCCCCGGCCTGACGGCACAGGCGTTCGTGCCCGACCCCAGCGGGCCGCCCGGCGCCCGCATGTACCGCACCGGCGACGCGGGCCGGCTGCTGGCCGACGGGACGCTGGAGCTGCGCGGACGTATGGACCGCCAGGTGAAGGTCCGCGGTGTGCGGATCGAACCGGCCGAGGTGGAGCAGGCTCTCGCCGCCCAGCCGGGGGTCGGCGCGGCGGCCGTGACCGCCCGGCCCGACGGCGCGAACGGTTCGGCGCTGACCGGCTACGTCCAGCGCGCGCCCGGGGCCGCCGTGTCGGTCGCCGAGCTGAGGGCCGGCCTGGAGGCCACCCTCCCGTACGCGATGATCCCGGCCGAGCTGATGGTCCTCGACGCCCTGCCGCTGCTGGGCAACGGCAAGGTCGACCGGTCGGCGCTGCCCGAGGCCACCGCCGGCGAGGGCGGCGGACACATCGCCCCGCGCACCACCACCGAGAAGACCATCGCCGAGATCTGGGCGGAGCTGCTGGGCCGGCCGGACATCGGCGTCGAGGACGACTTCTTCGCCCTCGGCGGCCACTCGCTGACCGCGATGCGGGTCATCTCGCGCCTGCGGTCCCAGCTCGACACGACGATCAGCCTCCGCGCCTTCTTCGAGGCCCGGACCGTCGCCGGACTCGCCCGGACGCTGCTCGCCCAGGAACCGAAGGGAACCACCTCGTGAACGGCCTTTCACCCGCACAGCGGGAGCTGCTGCGCCGACGGCTCGCCGGACGCGCCGAACACCGCTCCACCGCCGACCGGATCACCCCGGTCTCCGGTACCAGCGGGCTGCCCGCGTCCTTCGGGCAGGAGCGCCTGGTCTTCCTGGACCGGCTCGAAGGGCCCGGCCCGGCCTACACCGTCGCGGTGGCCTGGCGGCTGACCGGGCCGCTGGACCGCGACCGGCTGGCCGGCGCGTTCCACACCGTGGTGGCCCGCCACGAGCCCCTGCGCACCCGGTTCACGGTCAGCGACGGCCGGGTCCACCAGGACATCGACCCCGGCTGGGCCGGCGTGCGGTGGTGCGAGGCGGACTCGCCCGAGCACCTGGCGGCAGCGGTGCGCACGGCGGCCCGCGAACCCTTCGACCTGACCGGCGGCCCGGTGTTCCGGGTCACGGGATGGCGGCTCGGCGCCGACGACCACGTGCTGCTGCTGGCCTTCCACCACATCGCCACCGACGGCTGGTCGATGGGCGTACTCGTCCGCGAACTGGAGGCCCTCTACGCCGGCCGGGAACTCCCCCCACTCCCCGTGCGGTTCGCCGACTTCGCCGCCTGGCAGCGGCGCGAGCCCGCCGCGGACCGGCCGACCGCGGGACTCGACCACTGGCGCCGGCGGCTGGCCGGCCTGCCACCGCTGGAGCTGCCGCACGACACCGCCCGCCCGGCCGAGCGCGACGGCGCCGGCGCCGTCCACGAGTTCCGGGTGGAGGCGGAACTGGTCGCCGGACTCGAACGACTGGCCCGCGACCACCACGCCACGCTGTACATGACGCTGCTCGCCGCCTACGAGGTGCTGCTGGGCCGGTGGAGCGGCCAGGCCGACTTCGGCATCGGCAGCCCGGTGGCCGGTCGCGGCCGGCCCGAGGTCGAGCAGCTGATCGGGTTCTTCGCCAACACCGTGGTACTGCGGGCCGACCTCGCCGGCGACCCGTCGTTCACCGAGCTTCTCGCCCGGGTCCGGGACGACGCCCTGGGTGCCTACGAGCACCAGGACGTGCCGTTCGAACGGGTCGTCGACGAGGTGAGCCCCGACCGGAACCTCGACCGCAGCCCGCTGTTCCAGGCCATGTTCACCCTGGACGACGACGCCGACGACCGGCCCGTCCGGCTGCCCGGTCTTACCGCCACCCGGTTCCCGCTCGACCTGGACGCGGTCAAGTTCGACCTCATCCTGCAGACCGCCCGCCGGCCCGACGGGCTGGCCGGAGCCTTCTTCCACCGGGCCGGGCTGTGGCACCCCGAGACGGTCCGGCGCTGGAGCGAGCAGTACCTGCACCTGCTGCGGCTGGCCGTCGCCCACCCCGACACGCCGATGTCACAGCTGCCGCTGCTCCCCGAGGACGAACGGCGCCGGCTCGCCCGCTGGGCCGCCCCTACGGCGTCGTACGACAGTACCGACCTCCTGCACACCCGGTTCGAACGGTACGCCGCCGCCCGGCCCCACGCGCCCGCGCTGGTCGCGGGGGAGGACCGGCTCGACTACGCCGGCCTGAACCGGCGGGCCAACCGGCTCGCCCACCGGCTGCGCGCCGCCGGGGTCGGCCCGGAGACGGTGGTCGCCCTGTGCGTGGACCGTGGAGCGGACCTGGCCGTCGGCATCCTCGGCATTCTCAAGGCGGGCGGCGCCTATCTGCCGCTGGACCCGGAGTACCCCCGGGAGCGGCTGGAGTACGTCGTCGGCGACGCCGGTGTGCGCCTGGCCGTGGTCTCACCGGGCCTGAACGACCGGGTCCCGCTCGACCTGCAGCACCAAGTGGTCCTCGACGAGACGTCGTTGGCCGGCCAGCCGACCGGCGACCCCGTACCGGCGGGCGACGCCGACACCCTCGCCTACATCATCTACACCTCCGGCTCGACCGGCCGTCCCAAGGGCGTCTGCATACCGCACCGGCAGGTCGTCCGCCTCCTGGACTCCTGCGAAGACGCCCTCGCACTGCCGCCCGCCGGGGTGTGGAGCCTGTTCCACTCCTTCGCCTTCGACTTCTCCGTCTGGGAACTGTGGGGCGCGCTGGCCCGGGGCGGCAGCGTGGTGCTGGCCGACCGGGACACCGCACGCGACCCCGAACGCTTCGCCGCGCTGCTGGCCGCCGAACGGGTGTCGGTCCTCAGCCAGACCCCTGGCGCGTTCCGCAACCTGCGCACCGCCCTCGGCTCCCGCCCCCTGGCCGAACTGGGCGTGCACACCGTGGTGTTCGGCGGCGAGAAACTCGACCTTTCCGAGTTCGACGGCTGGCTCGACGGCCCCGGGGCCGGGGTCCGGCTGGTCAACATGTACGGCATCACCGAGACCACGGTGCACGTCACCCACCACACGGTGACCGCCGCCGACCTCGCCGGCCCCGCAGCCTCCCCGATCGGCCGGGCGCTGGGCGACCTCGGCATCCACCTCCTGGACACACACATGCGGCCCGTCCCCGCCGGCGTCACCGGCGAGATGTACGTCGGCGGCGCGGGCCTCGCCCGGGGCTATCTCGGCAGACCCGGGCTGACCGCCGACCGGTTCGTGCCCGATCCGTTCGGCGGCACACCGGGCGCCCGGCTCTACCGCACCGGGGACCGGGCCCGACGGCTGCCCGACGGCGGCCTGGAGTACCGCGGGCGCACCGACGACCAGGTGAAGATCCGCGGCCACCGCATCGAGCTGGGTGAGGTCGAGGCCGCGCTGCTGCGCCACCCCGCCGTGGAGCAGGCCGCCGTACTCGCCCGCGGCGCCCGATCCGGAGAACACCGCCTGCACGCCTATCTGGTGACCGGCGACGGCACCACGTCGAACGAGCTGCGCCGGTGGCTGCTGGCCCGGCTGCCGGAACCGCTGGTGCCGGCCACCTTCACCGTCGTGCCGGCGATGCCCCTCACCGCGAACGGCAAGATCGACCGCAAGGCTTTGCCGCAGGCCGACGGCACGGCCCTGGACACCGCCGAAGTCTTCGTCCCGCCGGTGAGCACCACCGAACGCCTGCTGGCCGACGTGTGGCGCGAAGCGCTCGGCGTGGAGCGGGTCGGCGCAACGGACCGCTTCTTCGAACTGGGCGGCGACTCCATCCTGGCGCTGCGGGTGGTGGGCCTCGCCGAACGGCGCGGCACGCCCGTCGCGCTGCGCGACGTGTTCGCCCACCAGATGCTCGGGGACCTGGCACGTGCCGTCGACGCGTCCGCCGACGCCGGCGGTGACCGGCGGCAGGAGGGACCCGTCGAGCGGTTCGCCCTGCTGGCGGCCGGCGACCGCGACCGGCTCCCACCGGGCGTCGAGGACGCCTACCCGCTGACCCGGATGCAGCAGGGCATGCTCTACGAACTGCTCGCCGACGCCGGCAAGGGCGCCTACCACAACGTCACCAGCTTCCGGATCCAGGAGCCCGCGGGCTTCGACGCGACGGCGATGCGGCGCGCCGCCGACGCGGTCGTGCGCCGCTACGAGATCCTGCGCACCGGCTTCGACTGGAGCAACTACGACGAACCCCTGCAACTGGTGCACGCCGACGTCGGCCTCCCGGTCGGCGTGGACGACCTGCGGGAATCGGACGACAGCGCGCAGGCCGAACGGGTACGCGCCCACCTCGACGCCGAGGCCAAGCGCTGGTTCGAGCTGTCGGTGCCCCCGCTGATCCGGCTGCACGTACACGTCCTGAACGACACCGAGTACCGGCTGACCATCACCGACTGCCACGCCGTCCTCGACGGCTGGAGCCTCACCTCACTCATCGCCGAGCTGGTGGACCGGCACCGGCGCGCCCGCAGCGCCGAGGACGAACCACCCACCGGGCCCCCCGTGCCCCGGTTCGCGGAATACGTGGCCCTGGAGCGTGCCGCGCTCGCCGACCCGGCCGCCCGGAGCTTCTGGGACGGCATGGTCGAGTCCTTCCCGCCGGTACGGCTGCCCCCGTCCGCGGGCGGCCAGAGCGGCAGCCCGACCCGCGAGGCCCTGCGCGAGTACGGCCATCTGCGTGCCCGCATCGACGCGCTCGCCGCCCGCGTCGGAGTCCCGCGCAAGACCGTGCTGTTCACCGCCTACTACGTCCTGCTCGGACAACTCGCCGACAGCGACACCTACTCGACGGGGCTGGCCACCAACGGCCGCCCGGAACGCGACGGTTCCGACGGCATGCGCGGCGTGTTCCTCAACGTGGTGCCCTTCGGAGTGCCCCGCGCGGCGGACAGCTGGACGGAACTGCTGCAGGAGGTGTTCGCCGCCGAGCGCGCGGTGATCCCGCACCGCCGCTTCCCGCTGGCCGAGCTGCAACGCGGCCGCTGGGCCGGTGAGGTGCTCGTCGACACCGCCTTCAACTACGTGCACTTCCACGCGCTGGGCAGCGAGCACAAGCAGGAGATCGAGGAGATCGCCCACACCAACTTCGGCCTGATGGTCACCACCGGCCCGACCGGTGTGTCGTTCGAGGCCGACGCGGCCCGGATGCCACAGGCCGAGGTGGAACGCCTCGGCGACGCCTACTGCGCCCTGCTGGCCGCGATGCTGGACGACCCCGAAGGCGTCCCCGGCCTGCCGGCCCGGACGGACACCGGCGCGACGAACCCGCCCGGCGAGGCGCTCCACGACGGCGGCGCCGCCCCCGCCGGCCTGACGGGCCGCACCGGCCGTGCGGCCCCGGCCGGCGAGACGGTCCACGCCCGCGACGCGGCTCCGGCCGGTGACACGGTCGCGGACGAGCACGGCGTCGTCGACGTCTTCGAGGCCCAGGTCGCGGTCCACCCGCACCGGACCGCCCTCGCCGCCGCCGAAGGCACGCTCACCTACGCCGAACTCGACGCGCGGGCCAACCGGGTGGCCCACCGGCTGCGACGGCACGGCGCCGGCCCCGAACGGATCGTCGGGCTGTGCGCCGAGCGCTCCCTCGACCTCGTCGTCGGCCTCCTCGGCATCCTCAAGGCGGGAGCGGCCTACCTGCCCCTCGACCCACGCGACCCGGCCCACCGGCTGGGCCGGCTGATCACGGACACGGGCGCCGACACGGTGCTCGTCCAGTCGGCCCACCTGCGGACACTGCCCCAGGTGACCGGCACCGTCGTACCGCTCGCCGAGGAGACCTTCGCCGCTGAACCCACCACACGGCCCGGACCCGCGCCCGACCCGGACAACCTGGCGTGCGTGCTCTACACCTCCGGCTCCAGCGGCCGGCCCAAGGGCATCGCCGTGCCCCACCGCGCGGTCGTCGACTCCCTGCTGGACCAGGACGCCGCCTTCCACCTCGGCACCGACGAGACGGTGCTGCACCTGAGCAGCTTCAACTGGGACGCGGCCGTCTTCGAGATCCTCGGCCCCCTGCTCCACGGCGGGACCTGCGCCCTGTACCCGGCACAGCCCCTCACCCCGGCCGGGATCGCCGAGGCCGTCCGACGGTACGGCGTCACCACCGCGTTCCTCACCACCACCCTGTTCAACCTGGTGGTCGAGGAGCGGCCCGAGGACCTCGGCGCGCTGCGGCAGATCCTCTTCGGCGGCGAGACGGCCTCCGCGACCCACGTCCGCGCCCTGCGCGAACGCCGGCCGGACCTGCGCCTCGTCAACGGCTACGGCCCGGTGGAAAGCCTCTTCATCGCCACCTCCCACCAGGTCGACAGCCTCGCCCCGGACGCGGTCGCGGTGCCCATCGGCCGGCCGCTCGCCCGCGCCGGCGCACTGATCCTGGACGGCGACCTGCGGCCGGTGCCCCTCGGCACGGCCGGCGAGATCCACCTCGCGGGTCCGGCACTCGCCCGCGGCTACACCGGGCAACCAGCGCTGACCGCAGAGAAGTTCGTCCCCGACCCCCGCGGCGGTGGCCGACGGCTCTACCGCACCGGTGACCGGGGACGGCAACGGGCCGACGGCGTCCTCGAACACAGCGGCCGGCTCGACGGCCAGGTGAAGATCCGCGGCCGCCGGATCGAGCTCAGCGAGATCGAGGTGACCCTGTCCCAGCACCCCGACGTGGCCGTGGCGGCCGTCCTCGCCCGCACCGACCAGCCCGGCGACGCCCGCCTCGTCGCCTACGTCGTGCCCACGGCGGGCAGCACCGTACCCGACGCCGCCGACCTGCGGCGCCGGCTCCGCGACCGGCTGCCGTCGTACATGGTGCCGACCGCGTTCGTGCCGCTGGCCGAGATGCCCATGACGGCCAACGGCAAACTCGACCGGACCGCGCTGCCCCGGCCCGACCTGTCAGCCGACCCGCGGCGCCCGTACACGGAGCCGCGCACCGAGACCGAGGCCAGACTGGCCAAGCTGTGGGCCGAGACGCTGCGGCTGGACCGGGTGGGCGTGCACGACGACTTCTTCGAGATCGGCGGCGACTCCCTGGCCGTCGTCCGCCTCGCCGCCCGCTCCTGCGACCTCGGGTTGCCGGTCGGCGTCGCCGACATGCTCGAACACCCGACGGTGGCCTCGCTGGCCGCCGCGGTCGCCGGCCGCGAGCAGGCGGTCCGCCCGGGCGCGGCCCTGCGCCGGGCGGGCGAGGTACTCGTGGTGCTGCGCGAGGGCACCGGACGGCCCCTGTACTGCGTCCACCCCAGCGGCGGCAGCGTCGCCTGGTACCTTCCCCTGGCCAAGGCCCTGCCGCCCGGCCGGCCCGTGATCGGGCTCCAGGCCCGTGGCCTGGACGGCGGGGTGGACGCCGATACCATGGCCGCCCTCGCCGCCGACTACGTCCGGCAGCTGCGCGCAGACCAGCCGGACGGCCCGTACGCCCTGCTCGGCTGGTCCATGGGCGGCAACATCGCCCAGGAGATGGCGATCCAGCTCACCGCCCAGGGCGAACGCGTCGACACACTCCTGCTGGCCGAACCAGCCGTTCCCGACGAAGCCGGGATGTTCGCCGTCACCGAGGCACTGGACCTCCTGGACCGGGCCGTCGCGCTGCGCGAGGCGACCCTCGCGCTCTCCCCCGGCACCCCCGCCCGACTCAGCCGGGAACGCGAGCTGGCCGCAACCCTGCTGGCAGCCGGCGTCGCCGAACAGGAAGCCGCCCTGGGCGCGGACTGGCCCGTGGCCATGTGGACGGCGCTGCTGCGCGCCGCCGCGACCTACCGCCCCGAACCGTACGCGGGACCGGTGCACCTCCTGGTCAGCGCCGAGGCGTCCGGCGCCGGCCCCGGTCGCCCGTCCGTCGTCGCGGGCGAGGACCCCGCGGCCTACGAGCGGCGCTGCCGGGAGCTGTTCCCCGGCGCCCTCACCCTGCACCACCTGCCCGGAACCCACCGGAGCATGGTCACCGAACCGGAGGTGGCGGCGATCGCCGCCCTCGCCACCGAGCTGATGGAGCACACGGCATGACCACCACCGGTCAGGTCACCGACCGCTACCTGCTGGACGACGACATCGTCGCCGACCCCTTCCCCTATCTCGCCGCGCTGCGCGAGCAGGCCCCGGTGCACTGGAGCCCGATCCAGCGGTCCTGGCTCGTCACCGGCTACGACCCCGTCACCACCTGTTTCACCGAACCGGCCGTCTCCGCCGACCGGATCACGCCCGTACTGGAACGCACCCCACGGCACCTGCTCGGCCCCGAGGCGGCTCGCGCGTTCGAGATCATGGCCGGCTGGATGGTCTTCGTCGACCCGCCCGAGCATCGCCGGCTACGCAGCGCCTTCCGTGGCGCCTTCGGCCCGAAACAGGTCCGGCGCAACCGGCCCATGGTCCAGGAAGCGGTGGCCGGGCTGGCCGCCCGGGTCCGCGACGGACACGACGTGATCGACCTCGTGGCCGAACTGGCCCGGCCACTGCCCGCGACCGTGGCGGCTGCCTGGATGGGAGTACCGGCCGAGGACACCCCCCGGTTCCAGCGCTGGGCACTCCAGGTAGGCGATCTGGCGCTGGGCGCCGTGCAGTCCGCGCAGGAGCACGAGGCCTCCGAGCGAGCTCTGCTCGACCTCTTCGACTACCTGCGCGGTCTGGTCCGCCTGCGCCGCCACGCACCACAAGAGGACCTGATCAGTGCCGCGTTGGCCGGGGGAGTGGTGGACGACACCGTCACCGAGGACGAGTTCGTCGCCATGCTCACCCACATCGCCTTCGCCGGCGGCGAGACCACCAGCAACCTCATCGCCGTCGGCACCTGGAACCTGCTGCGCCATCCCGAGCAGCTGCAACGGCTGCGCGAGGACCCCGAGTCGGCCTCCCTCGCGGTGGAGGAGCTGCTGCGCTTCGACGGGCCGTCGAAGATGTCGGTGCGGCAGCTGAGGGCCGACCTCGAACTGGGCGGCACGACCCTGCGCCGGGGCGACCGGCTCTACCTGGTCACCGCCGCCGCCAACCGCGACCCCTCCCGGTTCGAGCGCCCCGACGAACTGGACGTGCGCCGTCAGCCGAACCCCCACCTCGGATTCGGCCAGGGCGAACACTTCTGCCTCGGCGCCCCGCTGGCCCGCCTGGTGGCCGGCGCCGCACTCACGGACCTGCTCGCGGCGACCCCGCGACTGGCCCTCACGGACAGCGAGCCGCAGTGGCAGGCCTCCCTGCTCAACCGAGGCCTGCGGTCACTGCCCGTACGGCTGTAGAGGGACCGCCGGTCACCGGCCGGAGAACCGCACCGAACGATCCGACGGCACCGCGGTGTGACACCACCTCGGCCAGCACACCACCTTGTTTCGACACCATCACAGAAGGAGAACGCACATGTCCGCAGAAGAGGACGGCCGCACCTACCTCGTCGTCGTCAACCACGAGGAGCAGTACTCGATCTGGGCCGCCGGACGCGAGCTGCCGGACGGCTGGAAGGCCACCGGCTTCGAGGGCCCCAAGCAGGACTGTCTGGACCACATCGACGAGGTGTGGACCGACATGCGGCCCCTGAGCCTGCGCCGGCGGATGGCGGCGGCCGGGCAGTGATCCGGAGCCGGGGCGGGCCGGGACGGGGCAGGGCGGCGTACGCGGCTCCGCACCGCCCGTCCCCGCCCCGGCAGACCCGGCCGCCCACCGAACGATGAGTCCCTGCTGCCACCGATGAGTCCCACCCTCCCGCCCGTGAGGCCCCCGCTCCCGCCCATGAGGCCCCTCCTCCCACCACCTACGAGGCCCCCGCTCCCACCACCCATGAGGCCACCGCACCCACCCGTGAGGCCCCCGCGGCCCGCGCTTCGCGACCCCCGCGCCCCCACTCGCGCGGACCGCACGAACCAAGCCCACAGAGATAGGCGGCAGTGTTGAAAGTCTTCGCACACCAGCGTCTTGAACGACTCGCCCGTGACCGTGGCATGCCGCAGGAGTACCTGCACGACCTGCGGGTGGTGTCCTCCATCCTGCCGTTCAAGGTCAACGAGTACGTCGTCGACGAACTCATCGACTGGTCCGCCGCCCCGGACGACCCGATCTTCCGCCTCACTTTCCCGCACCGCGACATGCTCCCGCCCGACATCTACGACAGCATGTCCGCCCTGCACCGGACGGCTGCTTCGCCGGAGGTGATCCGCAAGGCCGCCCGGGAGATCCACGACCGCCTCAATCCGAACCCCGGCGCACAGTTGGAGGCGAACGTCCCCCTCCACGAGGAGCACCCGCTGGACGGCGTACAGCACAAGTACGCCGAAACGGTCCTGGTGTTCCCCGCCCAGGGACAGACCTGCCACTCCTACTGCGGCTACTGCTTCCGCTGGTCCCAGTTCGTCGGCAACGCCGACCTGCGGCAGTCCGCCCCGGACGTGTCCCGCATCGTGTCGTACCTCGCCGGGCAGTCCTCGGTCACCGATGTCCTGTTCACCGGCGGCGACCCCATGATCATGAGTGCCGCGGTGCTGGACCGGTGGGTCACCCCCCTGCTCACCCCGGCGCTGGAGCACATCCGGACGATCCGGTTCGGCACCAAGGCGCTGTCCTACTGGCCGTACCGCTTCACCACCGACCGGGACGCCGACGACGTGCTCAGACTGTTCGAGCGCATCGTGGCCGGCGGCCGGCACGCGGCCGTGATGGCCCACTTCTCCCACCCCCGGGAACTGGACAACCCGGCGGTGCGGGAGGCGATCCGGCGCATCCGCGACACCGGTGCCGTGATCCGGGCCCAGGCCCCGCTCATCGCGCACGTCAACGACCGGCCCGAGGACTGGGCCGTCATGTGGCAGCGGCTGGTGGAACTCGGCGTGGTGCCGTACTACATGTTCGTCGAACGGGACACGGGCGCCCGCAGCTACTTCGGCGTTCCGCTGAGCCGCGCCCTGCGGATCTACACCGACGCCGTCCGCAGCGTCTCCGGTCTCGCCCGGTCCGCCCGTGGCCCGGTGATGTCCGCCACCCCGGGCAAGGTGCTCGTCGACGGCGTCGTGGACATCGGCGGCACCGAGGTGTTCAGCCTGCGGATGCTGCAGGCCCGTGACGCCCGTCTGGTGGGCCGGCAGTTCTTCGCCCAGCACGATCCCGACGCCGTATGGCTCGACGACCTGCGCCCGGCAGCCGGCTCGTGGTGGCCGTGACGACTCACCCGCCACCCCGCCCCTGCGGCATCCCTCCCTCCCACCACCCCGCTCGGCCGGCACCGGCGCTCCCGGCACTCCGCTCTGCCCGCAGCGCGTCCCCACCGCCATGGCGACGGGCCGCGCGGCCCGCCGTCCGTCCGCTCGGCCAAGCGCCGAACACCCCGTACGCCGAACACCCCGTACGGCGGCCCGCCGTCCGTCCGCTCGGCCAAGCGCCGAACACCCCGTACACACCGCCCGAACCACCGCTCCTGGAGGACAACCGATGTCGTCGACCACCGAGGACGCCGACGCCGACGCCGGCCCTGAAGCCGAGGGGCGGCCGAGTCTGTGGCGCAACCGCGAGTTCAACCTGCTCTGGGTCAGTCAGTCCCTGTCCGACGTGGGCACCGCCATGGCCAATCTGGCCCTGCCCCTGCTCGTGCTGCAGCTGACCCGGTCACCGGCTCAGGCCGGCGCCGTCGGCACCGTCGGTCTGCTGGTCTCCCTCGCCTGCCGGCTGCCGGCCGGTGTACTTGCCGACCGGCTCGACCGGCGCCGCGTCATGATCGTATGTGACCTGCTCCGGCTCCTCGCCTATGGCGCACTGTGCGGCGCGGTCGCGGTCGGCGCCGCGGGCATCACGCTGGTGCTCGGCGTGGTCGTCGTCGGCGCCGCGGCCAACGCCCTGTTCAGCACCGCCGAACACGCCGCCGTGCGCGCCCTGGTCGCGCCGGCCCAGCTGTCCACCGCGGTCGCCCGCAACGAGGCGCGCGCGTACGGCACGTCACTGGCCGGACCGCCGCTGGGAGGCCTGCTCTTCGCACTGGGACGGTCGTGGCCGTTCCTCGGCAACGCGGTGAGCCACCTGCTGTCGCTGGCTGCCGTCGTGTGCATCCGCACCCCCCTGCAGCGGCCGCGCGCGGTGCCGACCGAATCCGGACGGGCCGCCGGAGCCGAGGGCGTGCGGTTCGTCCTGAACAACCCCTTCCTGCGCGCCCTGCTGCTGATCGCCGCCCCGCTCAACATGGCCTTCACCGGGATGCTGTTCGCCATCGTCGTCTCCCTGCAACGCGCCGGAACACCGTCGTTCGTCGTCGGCCTGGCCAGCATGATCTTCGGCCTCGGTGGCTTCCTCGGTGCCTTCGCCGCCCCGGCGCTGCAACGCCAACTGCCCCTGCCCCGGCTTCTTCTGGTGCTGTGCTGGGCCACCACCGGGCTGATGGCGGTGAGTGCCCTGTTCGCCACCAGCGTGCTGGCCGCGGTACCGCTGGCGCTGGCGGTCTTCCTCGGGCCCACCGCCAACGCCGCCCTGTTCGGCTACCAGGCGGCCATCACCCCGGACCACCTCCAGGGACGTGTGATCAGCGTCATCCTGCTCGTCGCCACGTCGGCGGCCGCCCTCGCACCCGGACTGGCCGGCCTGCTCCTGGCACACCTCTCCGGCACGACCACGATGCTTGTCTTCGCCCTGATCGTCGCGGTGTCCGCGTGCGCGGCCACCTTCAGCACCGGCATCAGGACGATGCCCGACCACTGACCTTCACCCGGCCGCCCGCCGGCCGGCAGGCCCCGCAACCGCGCCCCGAGCCGTGCCCGAGTGCGCCCGTGCCACCGAAGAGACACCAGCAGAGAGGCCCCCTCCCATGCCCGAACGCGTTGCCCGACGGCGCCGGTACGTGATGTGCCGGCCCGAACACTTCGACGTCACCTATGCCATCAACCCGTGGATGAACACGGGCAAACCCGTGGACACGCCCCTGGCCGTGGCACAGTGGGAACGCCTGCGTACGGTGCTCCGGGAGAGCGGCCACCACGTCACGCTGATCGATCCGGTGCCCGGACTGCCCGACATGGTCTACGCCGCCAACGGCGCCCTGGTCATCGACGGCAAGGTGCTGGGCGCGAGATTCCGGCACGCCGAGCGGGCCGCCGAAGGGGACGCCTATCTGCGCTGGTTCCGCAGGCAGGGCTTTCTCGCGGCGGAGAGCCGGAACATCAACGAGGGCGAGGGCGACTTCCTCCTCACCGGCACCTATGTGCTCGGGGCCCACGGCTTCCGCAGCGAGACCGGAAGTCTCCAGGAGGTCCAGGAGTACTTCGGCCGTCCGGTGATCGGCCTCGAACTGGTCGACCCGGACTACTACCACCTGGACACCGCCCTCGCGGTACTGGACCACGACGAAGTCATGTACTACCCGGAGGCGTTCAGCCCCGGCAGCCGAGAGGTGCTGCGCCGGCTGTTCCCCGGCGCCATCGAGGCGGACGCCGCCGACGCGCAGGTCTTCGGGCTCAACGCGGTCAGCGACGGCCACCGGGTCTTCCTCCCCGAGGCGGCCGCCGGACTCGCGGCGAGGCTGCGGACCCGCGGGTTCGAACCCGTGGGGGTGGACCTGTCGGAACTGCTCAAGGGCGGCGGCAGCGTGAAGTGCTGCACGCTGGAGGTCAGGACGGAGCGATGAAGTAGCGACTACCCGTCCGGTCCTCCGGACGTGTGTGATGCTCCACCCACCAACCCATCAACCCCCCACGTGACGAAGCCGGTTCGCGCGTGAATCAGAGACGGGACTCAGACATGCGACCCCATGCAAGGCACTGGAGCGTGCGTGCCGCCGTACTTGCGTCGACTCTCACCATGGTATCCGGGACACTGGCTCCCGGCCTGGCCGTCGCTTCCGGTGAGAAGGCCGAAAGCGTACAAGCCGGCACGCGACCCCCCAACGGATTCGGCACGATCAACGGATTCGGGCAGTCCGCCGAACACGAGAAGATCACCCGCGCCGCCCTCGCCTGCCACGGGGGAGAGCCCGCGAACGCGTGCTTCCAGCCGGTCTCCCTGAACCAACTGGCAGGTGGCTCCGGGACCTTCGGGGCAGTCGGCTCCCCCGACTCCGACCAGACACTCACCGGGGCGGCCCACTGCGACGGCGCCGACTTCCTCGACGTACCCGGTTACCCCCAGACCCGGGCGCAGGCCACGGCCGCCCTCCTCTCCTGCGTCTCCCATCTGAGATCGGAGTTCGCGACCGGAGTGGACAAGGCGCAGGGGGTGCTCTCGGCCGGAAAGGTGCTCCCCGGTGAGGTCGACCTCTCCTCGAGCTGTACCTTCACCCTCGGCGTGCCCGGCCGGGCGAAGTGCAACGCGATAGAGGGATTCGGCAGGGCCCTGCACGGCATCCAGGACTTCTACGCGCACAGCAACTGGACCGACGCAGCCGACCCCGCCCGACCGGTCGGCGTCGAGAACCCTCCCGGGCTGCGGCAGTCCGGCCCGGCACCCTTCCTGCGCCTGAACGCCCCCGCTCCCACGGCATCCGACATCCCCCGGCGACTGGGCACGGAGTGCTACACCCTCGCCCCCTTCGGCTGGGGCTGCGGCGGGCGGGTGACACACGACGTCGTCAACAAGGACACCGGAACCATCGACCCGACGACCGGCGCGACCTCGGCCCCCACCACCCCCCGGGGCAAGGTCGCCGGAAACTTCGACCACGCCGTCCAGGCGGCCATCCTCGACACCCGAACTCAGTGGAAGGGATTCCAGGACGCGCTCACCGCCACCTACGGCAGCGTCCAAGGCGGCCGCCTCGCCTGCGTCATCACGCACGACGACCCGGTACACGCCTGCGCGTGAGCACCGCCGGTTCCGGATGGCGAACACCAACCGGGTCAGGGTGCGTTCGCGGAACTGAACAAGGACGGCTACGCGGACCTGATCGGCCCGTGACGGCGGTCATCTCACCGATGGACGAGGATGGGTGGCCCAGTACTCGGCGGCGGTGAGACCCACGAGTACTACGTCGTGGTAGCTGCCGGCGAAGTATTCGTGCTGTCGAAGCCGCCCCTCCTCGACGAAGCCGAGCTTGCGGAAGAGGGCGAGGGATGCGTCGTTGAAGGCACATCGACAGTGTGCCGCGCAAGATCGCGGAAGCCTTGCCAGTCCGCCGGCTCGACGCCCCGCAGTCGCAGTCTCTCACCGGTCCACAGCTCACCCATGGCGCCCTCTCGTTCCGTCGGCTGCGGAGGCCGCAGGCCTCCGAACGGCAGACGATATCGCCGGCACGCGACGGTGCCTTGATGAGTAGACGGAGAACGTCCCGGCGAATCATCCGGTCATGGCATCGACTCAGTGCGAAGACGGGCCGACTGCTTGGCCGCCGCAACAAAGCCACCGCCGCGTGCGGGGCCGGCGTGGGGACGCGGCGAAGGCCCGTCCCACGGCTCGATCAGAGTCCCGGAACGTGTTCGGAGCCGGTGAGCCGCGGGTCCAGGATGCGATGGAGTCGGTAGGCGACAGGCCGGAACCCCCGGCGGGGCCAGAAGACGGACGAGAGGGGATTCGCCGCCCGCCAGTCGGTGACGCAGACGGTGAATCCCCGGTGCGCGGCGTCCGCCAGCGCCCACGCGGCCAGCCGGCTCCCGACCCCCGTGCCGCGAGCGTGCGGTGCCGTCGAGGCCAGAAGAAGTTCGACCGATCCCTCGGGCTTGAGGATCGAGGACTCGGCGTCGGGAACGGGGCGCATGACGACGAAACCGTCGATGCCCTCCGGCCCTTCGGACACCCAGTAGGCCACGGCCGGATCGTTCAACAGCTCCAGGTGGCCGGACCGCAGGATGTCCCACATCGGCCGGTCGGTGAAAGCGAACACCGGTGGAGCCGCATGTGCCTCGTTGATCAGACCGAGCAGCGGCTCCAGGGCGTCGATATCAGCGGGACCCGCCTGACGGACATCGTGCGGTACCTCCGCCGATGTCTTCGCGGGAATGTCCATGATCGCGTGGACCTGCTCGTGCGGGAACCCGAGCGCCAGCCACACCCCGAGATCGGCGGCGGGAGCCACCGTGTAGTGATGCAGGCGTCCGTCGGCAAGCCACTGACCCGACAGGTCGGCGTACAACCGGTGCAGGACCACCGGACCCGCGTCCAGCGCATACGCGGCGTCCTGCGGCTGCGTCCAGCAATGGCGGCCTCGCTGCCCGTCCCCGGTCCGGGTCAGCAGGTAGCCGACCACCGCGCCTCCCCGCATCGCGACCGCACCACGAGCCCCGTCCTTCCATCCCTGTTCCAGCAGGGCTCCGCACTCTTCCCGGATGCTGAAACGGCTGCCGAGCGCCGGATCGAGGGCGACATCACGCTGATGCCGAGCGGCGAGAAGTTCTGCCGCGGGCCCCACATGAGCCGACCCGAACGTTTCGATCACCACGGCAGCGCCGCCGGAATCAACAGAAGAATCGGACAAATCAATTCACCTTGCAGGAGAGTCGCGATGTGCCATGCATGCTTGCACGAATCGTCCAGCGTCACTGCAGTAGGCGCTACTCTCCCTTTCGCATCGAGACTGGAAACGGCGCAGTGCTCCCAGCACGTCGACGGGCGTTGTGCCGCAGGCAGGAGAAGGCGGCTACGCGGTCGACGGGGACGGCAGCGCGCCGCCGGCGTGCGGCGCCCGGGATGCCGGCGGTACGGCGAAGGCCCGGGACGAGGTCGCGCGTCGCCCTTGTGGCCGGACCGTGGCTGCCAAACGGGGCGTGCGATGCATCGGGGGGATGCGCGGGGGGCCTGGCCTGTTCTTCCGCGTCACCGAGCGCCGTTGGGATGCCGCCTCCCGCGGGCAGGATCACCGGGACCCCGACGGAAAGGGCCGGCCGTGGCAAGTGAGTTCCAGCGCGACAAGCTCCTCAACATGTTCCGCGCGTTCGATGCCGACGACAACGGCTACCTCGACCAGCGCGACTTCCAGGCCCTGGCGGAACGCTGGAAGGGCCTGCCCCGGGTGCGTCCGGGATCCGAACTGGCCGCACAGGTGGACACGGTCATGCTGGGCTGGTGGGACCACCTGGCGGCCCAGGCGGACACGAACAAGGACGGCAAGGTCGACCTGGACGAGGTCCTCGCCATGGTGGACCGGCTGCCCACGATGCTCGAGGTCGTCGCCGCGACCGCCCGGACCATCTTCGACGCCGTCGACGAGAACGGCGACGGCCGTATCTCCCCGGACGAGCACCAGCGGCTGATCGACACCTGGCATGGCGCGAGCGTCGACGTCACCGGCCTCTTCGACCACCTCGACCAGGACGGGGACGGTTACCTCAGCCGCTCCGAGTTCACCGAGCTGTGGATCCAGTTCTGGATCAGCGACGACCCGGCCGAACCGGGCAACCAACTGTGCGGCCCGGTGCCGACCCGCACCTGAGAACCAGGCCCGGCCTTCGCGGAGGGCGCTGCGGCCGGGGGAGCTGCGGCAGGGAAGCGGTCTCGTCTCGATGCGGGGGGCGTGGCACAGGTGTACCTGCGGGAGGCCGCAGGATTGACGGTCGAGATCCGCCGCGCCCGCCGTCGAAGGCCTGACGGGCGGATCCGGGCGGGATACGGCAGCACCAATCGCCGGGGCGACCGTACGGGAGGCCGTCTTGGCCCCGTCGCTCTGCGGTCAGGCCGTGGCCTCGACCAGGCGCTTCATGCCGGGCTGGTCGGTCACGCAACCCACCAGGCCGAGCGTCCGGGCCAGCGTCAGGTCACGCTCGTCGTTGACGGTCCAGGCCATCACGTCGATGCCGGCGTCGGCGCACTTCTCCACGATGGCCCGGTTCAGCTGGCGCAGCTCCACGCTGACCAGGGTGGAACCGGCCTTCTCGGCGCGGCCGACGAAGGTGTCGCGGTGCGCGCCGGCACCGGCCACCAGCACGGTGCGCGCCTCCGGCAGCAGATGGTGGATTTCGATCAGCGCCTCGTCGTGGAACGACAGCACCGAGACCCGTCCCAGCAGATCGCGGTCGGTGAGCACGCCGGCCAGGGACCGGGCGGCGGCCACGTCCTTGATCTCGGCCTGGATCGGCAGCGTCGGCCCGACGGCGTCCAGTACCTCCCCGAACGTGGGGATCCGCTCGCCGAGGCCGGCGTCGAGCTTCTTGAGCTGCCACAACTCCTGGGCGGCGATCGGACCCGAGCCGTCCGTCGTGCGGTCCAGGTTCTCGTCGTGCATGACGACCAACTCGCCGTCCTTGCTCAGGTGCAGGTCCAGCTCGATGCCGTCCAGTCCCTCCCGCTCCGCCCTCAGGAAGGAGCGCACGGTGTTCTCCGGCTCGGCGGCCATGACACCGCGGTGGCCGATGGTGAAGAAAGACACTGGCTTGCCATCCTTGAATGTAGTGGTCCGGGGCAGCCGCACGAGCGCAGTGCCCCCGCCGGAGCGCCCAAGCGTAATGGGCCCGTCCGGCCGCGGTAGGACCGCCCGGACCGGCCGCGGACGGTGAGCGAGTCTCCAGGCCCGTCGTCGACGAGGAACGCGGTGATCGGTGGAAGTGGTGCGGGGACGATACGGCGGGTACCGTCGCCACCGGATACCGCTTGCGGCCGCTCATGCCGGTTCGCGAACCCGGACGCCGACGTCCTGCTCACCGTCGCCGATGCGGTACGGCACCGGCGACCGGTCTCGATCGGATACACCGACCGTGGAACGGCACATCCAGGGGATCACCGTTCCGCAGCCGTTGCCGCAGCCCCCGATGGGTGCCGTTCTGCGGCACGAGCGGCCTCAGCCTGGGCGGTGTCGTGCGCTGCCGGGGCGTTCCGGTCAGCGCAGGTCGATGACGGTGCGCAGTTTGCCGCTGGTCGTGGTGCGTTCGAACGCCTCCCGGGCGATTGTCTGTACGGTGAGGTTCAGCAGGTCTTCGGCCTGTGCGTCCGCGAGCTCGGTGACCGCGGAGGTCAGTGCCGTCCGCGCGGCCTCCGGGTGGGGTGCGTATTCCTCGTCGAGACGGACGGTCAGTGACTCCCGGCCGGTGCCGGGGGCGACCACCATCTGCACCTCGCCGTGGTAGGCGAGCCGGTCCTGCAACGCCCGTGCCACACGCCGGTAGTTGATGAAGTAGGTGCCGACGCGTACGACGTCTCCGTAGCGACCCAGCAGTTCCAGGCGGGGGACGTGGCTGCCGCAGGCGCAGGGGCCCTCGACGGCCCGCCCGAGGTCGCCGATCTCGTAGCGTTCCAGTCGCTGGCCGGCTCGTGTCCGTGAGGAGAACACCAGCCGCCCCGTCTCGCCCGGGGCCACCGGGGTGTCCTCGAGCGGGTCGAGGATCTCCAGGGTGTGCAGGTCGGTCAGGACGTGGTGGACCGACCCGTCCGAGGAGTCGCACTGGTAGCCCAGCGGTCCCAGATCGGTGCTGCCGTAGGCCGCGGAACGAATGACCTCCACCCCGAACTCCTCGGTCAGGATCCGGCGTTGTTCCTGCGTGAAGTGTTCGCCGCCGTAGAAGATCTTGCGCAGGCCGCCGTAGGCACGCAGCCGGCCGGCTTCGGCGTGGAGCAGCTGCCACAGGTAGGACGGCATGCCGAACAGGGTGTCCGCGCCGTGGGTCACCAGTGCCTCGGCGACCGCGGCGTGGTCGGGACCGGCGGCGATGGGCAGCTGGGTGGCGTCCAGGCGTTCCAGGATGGAGAAGAAGCTGATGAAACTTCCGTACATCCCGCCGCAGTAGAACAGGTTGGCCGCCCGGTCGTGGGCGGGGTCGAAGCCGGCGGTGAGCAGCCCGTCCGCCGAAGCGCGCATCTGGTTGTCGTAGTCGTCGCAGGTGAACACCGACAGCGCGGGTGCGCCCGTGGTGCCTCCGCTGCGGAAGTACAGATGCGCGTGACGGGGGTCGAGCGTGGTGAGCGCGCGTTGCACACCTTCCTTGCCCAGCAGGGGCCCGTCCGGCGCGGGGGGCAGCACCGGGGGCGCCACCAGGTCGTCAAGACAGGCCGTCGTTCGGAAGGCCGGGTCCGTTGCGCGTACGCTCACGCGGCGGCTGTAGCGCTGCAACGCGTAGACGCCGTCGTGGGGTTCGCCCTCGTAGCTGTCCAGCATGGAGCCGATGGGGGTGACGCGGGTGACGCCCGCGGCGAACACGGCGCGGGACAGGGCGGCCACATCGGCGCGGTCGCCGCCGATGGCCGCGGTCTGCAGGTAGCGGCGCATGGGCCGCAGGGTCGCGGTGATCGCGTGCCGGGGCAGGGGCTTGACCCAGACGCTGCGGTGCAGCGGAGAGGCGTCGAGCGCGGGGCGGATGTCGGCCAGCACTCGCCAGGAGGCGTCCTCGGCGGTGAACACGCGGGTGAGGCCGAGGTGTTGTTCGAGCCGGGCGAGCTGCTGGACGGTGCTGATCTCCGCGCGCTCGGCCGAACCGGGCGGTGGGGCCGGGCGGGCGTCCGACACCTTCGCCAGGTGCTCGGCGAAGCGTCCGGCGAACGCGAACACTTCCTGGGGGTCCTCGGTGTCGAGATAGATCACCTGGGGGCTGGAGCATGCCTGCTGCTCCAGATGACACACGTCCTCGGCGAGCGCGTCGAGCAGCGTGGCGTCCGATGCGGCTCGCTCGGTCAGGTAGGCGAAGGAGATGCGGTGGCCCCACTCGACCACCCGGCAGCCGGGCGGGGCCAGCTCGCCCGCCGTGCGCACCGCGTCCTCGCCGCCCCACACGGCGATCGCGTCCGCCGCCTCGCACAGCGCCTCCAGCCACGCCCGGCGCGAGGAGGCGAAGGGCAGTACGATGACGCGTTCGGCGATCAGCCCGGAGGGGTCGGCCGCGCCGAGCGCGGCGAGCAGGTCGACGGCGAGGGCGGCGTCGGAGCCGGCGTTCGGCTGCGGGGTGTGCGCGCTGCTGGTCTTCAGCACGTTGAGGTTGCCGGCGAGCAGGCCCTCCACGACGCTCAAGGGTGCCACGGCGGCGGCGTTGCCCGGTGCGATGTGCACCAGCAGACCGACCGGTGCCCAGGCCTCGTACACCGTCTCGCGGGCATCCGGCCGGGTCAGCCGCTCCGGACGCGGGCCGCCCAGCTCCCGGCGCACTTTGCGTTCCAGCGCCTGGCGGGAGAGCGCGGCGGCCAGTTCGGCCAGCACGGGTGCGGCGTCCGCGGCGGGCAGATGCCCGGCCAGGCGGCCGTGGAGGGCGGAGGCGGGGTCGGACAGGTCGCGGCTGACGGCGGCGCAGGCGCCGAGGACCACGTCCGTGGGCAGCGGGCGGCCCAGCACCCGGCCGGCCAGTTCGGCCAGCCCGGTGAGCCGGCGGCCCGCCTCGGCGTCGTCGACGAACTCGCCCTGCCACAGGTGTGCCCCGGAGGTGGTCGGGTCGTTCGCCGGATGCGCCAGGGAGGTGGTCAGGTCGTCTCGCGAATGAGCCATGGAGGTGGCCGGGTCTTGTCCCGGGTGAGTTGCGGAGGTGGTCACGACATTCCCTTCATCAGTTCGGCGGCGGCGACCGCGCAGCTGCGGTTGCGGCTCACCCCGGCACGGCCGAGCACGGTGAACCAGTCGGTGGACAGCGGGCAGGGGCACTCCTCGCCCGGGTGCAGCGAGGCGAGGTCGCCCATCACGACGCTCTGCGCCGGAACGGACGTGATGTACGGGCTGACCAGGTGGAGGAACCCGGGCTCGCCGTACGGCAGAGGGCGCAGCGTCCCGGTGTCCCGGACGGCCGCGCGCGACCACACCGGGACGTGCAGCCGGTGGTGGGCGCACTCGACGTACGGGACGCAGTGCTCGACCGAGCCGAAGGTGTCGCGCACCCTGTCCCCCGGGACGCCCAGGCGGTCGGTGACCTCGGCGTAGAACGCGTCCTTGCCGATCTGCCGGTCGGCGTGCCCCTTCCAGCCGCCTCCCAGCACCACCAGTGATCCTTCGGGCAGTTGCAGCGGTGGCAGGCCCATCGCCCGCATCCGCTCCAGGGTGAAGAACAGGAAGGCCGGGAACCCGAGGATGCGTACGGGAACGTCGTCCTGCGCGTATCGCTGGAGCGCCGCGATGCAGCCGTGCACGTCGAACTCGTGGCCGGTGCCGGTGTGCCGCAGCGCGTGCGTGGTGTGCCGGGCCGGGGCGAAGTCGCACAGGTAGTTGTCGGTGAACGAGGTGCCAAGGCGCAGCGACGGGGCGGGTTCGTAGCTGTACAGCAGGTAGTTCACGGGGCCGTCGACGGTGATCCAGCCGTAGTGGTCGAAGATCCGGGCGACCATGCGCTGCGCCGAACGGATCGTCCACTCGTCGAAGAACATCTGCGACTTCTGGCCCGTGGTGCCCGAGGAGGTCAGATGCAGGAAGACGTCGTCGCGGGGGACCGAGAGCACCTCGTGGCGCTTGAAGAAGGCGGCGGGTATCAGCGGGGTGCGCACGCCGTCGCCGACGCTCGGCGCGGGGCACTCGGGCGGGTCCTGCAGCAGGGCGGCGAAGAACGGGGAGCGTGCCGCGTGCCAGGCGTTGCTCTCGGCCATCGCCGCGGCGAACAACGCGTCCGCCGCGGCGCCTTGGGCGTAGGGCGCGGCGAGGTCGCACAGCTGCTGCAGGTGGCCGAGCGCCGCCGGGTCCGGAACGGTGACGGGGGCGAGATGGGGTTTCATCGTGACACCTCGGAAAGGGGCAGGTAGGTGGCGGTCCAGGCGCTCAGGTAGGCACCGAGGTACGGCTGCAGCAGTGGGCTGACGGCTGCCGAGCGGAAGTCGATCTGACGGCTGGTGCGCGAGAGCACCACGTAGTCGTGAAAACGGTCCCGGTCGAGACGCCCTCCCCGGCCGAGGTCGGGGCCGGGGCCGGGCTCGAGACACCGGTCGCGGACCCGGCCCCCGTCGACACGCAGTGCCGGGACACGGTCATGGGCCCCGGCCGGCTCGCCGCCGGTTGCGGGCACGCGACGCATCGCCGGGTAGAGCGCGCTGGGCACGAAGCCCGAGTCGAGGAAGACCTGCAGGGCCTCGGCGTCGGCCAGCGGCAACAGCGCCTCCACGTAGTCCGCGCCGGCCCGGGTGACCGTGGCGATCAGTGTCTCCAGGGCGCCCGCGACCGCGGCCGGGCGCGGGTGGACGGCGACGAGCGCGCAGCTTCCCGCCACCGGGTCGAGGTCGGCGTACGCCTCGAAGCGTCCGTCGGCGGCGACCAGCACCGCGTTCGGCGTGTGCAGCGGGAAGAAGCGGGCGTCGGCCTGCGGGAACAGCTCCAGGAAGCGGCGGCGCACGAAGGCCGGGGCCGCGATCAGCTCGATGTGAGCGCCGCCGGCCCCTTCCTCCGCGCACCCCGAGCGGCGCGGGAGCGGGCCGGGCGTGTCGGTGCGGTCGACGTCGGAGTAGTCGATGCCTACGCCGCTGCCGGCGGCGGACAACAGCGCCGACAGCCGTTCGGGTACGTGCGCCACGGGCGCCCGGTGTTCCAGCACGCCGTCGGCGTAGCGGGCGAACAGGGCGAGGGTCTCGCAGCCGTCGACCTCGACGGCGTTCGGCAGCAGGCCGAGCGGCCGGAAGCCGTTGCGGACGACGACGTGCTGAGGGCCCTCGGTGACCACGCGCACGGTGGCGTACACCGAGTCGAGGCGGCCGGTGGCGAACGCCTCGTCGCAGACCGCGCCGGTCAGCCTCGAGGCCAGGCCGCCGCCGCGGTGGCCCGGGTGTACGGCGAGCCCGACGAGTTTGCCGATGCGGCTGCCCGGTTCGGTCAGGACGACGGCGGAACCGACCAGCACGCCGCCGTCGGTGCGCGCGGTGAGCCAGTGCGCGGTGCCGTCGGCGATCAGCCGGCGCATGACCACGGGGTCGCTGCCGAGCGGCACCGGGTAGCCGTGCCCGTACACCTCGAAGTACAACTGCCGCAGCTCCGCGATGTCCTGGACGCGCGCGGGATGCAGAACGGCGGTCACCGTGCCTCTCCCGCCGGCGTCAGGGGCCGCGTCGACGCCGTGGGCGGCGGTGGCACGGCGCCGTCGGACCGGCCGCCGAGCCACCACAGTGCCAGAGCGACCGGCACCAGGCCCGCACCCTGCGCCACGCACAGCGTGCGGGCCGTCAGGTGGTCGCCCAGCACGCCGAAGACGAGGGAGGACACGGGGAAGGTCGCTCCCAGCAGGGCCTGCATGACGGCGAAGAAGCCCGGCTTGTCGGCGGCGGGCACCAGCCGCTGGAACAGCGCGACGAACCGCACACCGATCACACCGACACACCAGCCGGCGACGGCCATCGAGCCGAGCGCCGGCACGTGTCCGGCGAACAGGCCGGGCCCGGCGAGTGCCGCGGCCATCACGGCGAGACAGGCACTGCCGACCGCGATCGGACGGCCCGGCAGCCGTCCGCCGGTGAACGAGCCGATGAGCGTGCCCGCGCCGAGCGCCGCCTCCAGCGAGGCGACGGTCGAACCGCCCGCGTGCAGCGCCTGCCGGGTGTACAGCGGCATCACGACGTAGACGGCGGTGGTGAAGACGTTGGCGGCGGCGAAGCAGACGAGCACGCGGCGGATGAACGGCAGACCGGTGAGCACCTGTCGCAGCGTCCGCCGGCCCGGTGCCGCCGCTTCCTCCTGTGCCGTGCCGTACGTCGGCCCGGATGAGGGGGCGGCGCCCGGGAAGCGGGCGGAGACGACCAGCAGGGCGGCGACGAGGTACGCGGCGGCGCTGACGGCGACGACGCCGCAGAGGGCGCCCGCGTCGACCACGAGCGGTCCGAGCAGGCCACCGCAGAGCCCGGCGACGGACTGGGTGGACAGCTCGAACCCGGTGGCCGACTCGATGTCGGCGTCGTCGACGAGTTCGGGCACCGACGTGGTCAGACACGGGTCGAAGACGGCCTGGCAGGCGGCCAGGACGAGCCCCACCGCGTAGGCGGCGGCGACGGGCAGCGTCCCGGTGTAGGCGGCGCCGGCCGCCGTGGCGGCGACCGCGCCCGCCAGGGCCGCCGCGCCCGCCAGCACGGAGCGGTGGGGGTACCGAGCGACGACGCGGGCGACCACGGGTGCGAGGGCCACCGCGGGCAGTGTGCTCACCATGAGGAACAGGCCGGATGCGAGCCCGCGATGTGCGCCGCCCGCGAAGCCGACGAGCCACCAGACGACGCCGACCTGGAACATCCGGCTCGCCGCCTGGGTGAGGAGCTGGCCGGCCCAGACCCGGCCGAAGGACGGATTGCGCAGGACGAGGGGGAGACGCCGGGTGGGGGCCGGTGCCGCGCTCACGAGTGCGGCCGTTCGTCGACGACCCGGACGAGCTTGCCCGAACGGGAGTTGACGGTGAGGTCCTGGTGCCGTACCCACTCGACGGTGAGGGGGTTCACATGCCCGGCGGCGGTCGCGTCGGCGTAGAACGGCCGCTGAGCCAGGACGCCTTGGACGACGGAGTCCTCCAGGGTGCGGTGTTCGTCGCCCGGTCGGGCGACGGCGAGCCGCAGCACGAGCCCGTCCCGGCCGTCGTGGCGCCGTACGACGAGCTGCACGCCGCTCACCGTGGCGGACACGTCGGCGGCCGCGACGACTTCGTGTACGTCCTCGGTGTACAGGGAGACCGGGCCGACCCGCACGCCTTCCTCGGCGCGGCCGAGGATGCGGAAGATCCCGGCGTCCCGGTCCACCCACTCGGCCCGGTCGCCCGCCGGATAGCGCAGTACCGGCATCAGCCGTCTGCGCAGGTCGGTGACGACCAGCCGGCCGGGCGCACCGGGATCGAGAAGGGGGTCGTCGCTCTCGTCGTCGAGGATCTCGACCACGGTGTACGGGGTGAACGCGCGGTGCACGCGCGGGTCGCCGCCGGGCACCGCCTCGCCGAGCAGTCCGGCGTCCACGCTGGCATACCCCAGGGAACGCGGCTCGGCGTTCGGGAAAGCCGCCCGCAGCAAAGGGACCTGATCGCCGAACAGGCACTCGCCGCCGAAGAACAGCAGCTCCACGTCGGGCAGGGTGCGGCCGGCCCGGGTGAGGCGCTCGGCGAGGGAGCACAGTGTGGTCGGTGTCCCGGCGACGGCCTGGACGCCGAACTCCTCCAGGGTGGCGGCGGTGGATTCCCAGGGGGTGGCGCCACCGATGGGCAGGCGGACGTTGGCCACGGGGGAGCGGTGCAGGGAGTCGAGGACGAAGCTGAAGCTGGCGTACAGGTCACCGGCGTAGAACAGGTCCGCCACCCGGTGACCGGGCCGTAGCCCGGCACCGACGAGCCCCGCGCCGAACGCGGTGGTGAACTCCCGCCATTCCGTGCGGGTGTAGTAGGAGAACTTCGGCGCCCCCGTCGTGCCGCCGCTGCGGAAGACGACCGCTTCTTCCAAAGGGGCGGTCAACAGCCGGTTGCCGCGCGGTGAATTGGCCCGCCAGAAGTCGGCCTGAGGCACGACCGGAAGATCTGTGAGGTGAGCCACGTGTTCGGGAAGACCGGCGTACAACTCACGGTAGAAAGGCGAGTGGTGGCGAACGAAGCGTATGAGCTCCGTGAATGATTGAACGGGCATCAATTCCTGCTCGGAGGCGTGAACCGTCGGCGACGCAATCGGCCGACGGGGGGCGACGGAACCGGTCCGACGTGCGTGAACCGGGTCGCCGGGGATGTGATGAAGTGCCGCGCCCACGGTGAACGAGGCGTGCAGGGCATCAGCGTATCTCACTATTCAGGACGGGGCTTGCGCCAACTTCATTTATAGGCAAAGGGCTTGACGTCGCCCCGTCCTGCGGATGCGTGCAGACGCCATTCGGTTCCGCCGGACTCCGAGACGGTGATCACAGTGAACCGGTCGCCCATAAAGAGGTGTTGAGCGCGACGAAAGGTCGCCTTATGGAACTCGGCCGAGACCCGAATTCGGTTGCCAGTTCAACCGCCGACGCCCATCGGGCGGATCTGCTCCCTGATCGCGCACGCTCGTGACCGGCGGCGCCGTCGCAACCCATCCCGGTGTCCCGACGTCCCACTCGACGACGGATGGTTGCCGATCACCTGGGAGGGTGCGTGGCGAAGAAGGAGCGGTCGGCGGAGGAGGCGGCGGAGAAGGACCGCGAGAAGTGGATGGCGCGTTTCCAGGTGCGGCTGGCCATGCAGCCGGGGGTGGACCGTACGGTCGTGCTCCAGGCGGTCAAGGAGGTCACGGCGCACTGCGCGGACACGGGACGGCATCCGCGCACGGCCTACGGGGACCCGGACGCGCACGCCGCACAGGCCGCCGCGCGGCTGGTGCCCGCGGACCGGGCGGCGCGAGGCGGAACACCGCCTCCTGCATGGAGGATCCTGGGAGGAAGACGGTCAGTGGAGGATGCTGACCGCGCGGGCGATCACGAGCAGTGAGGTGAGCAGGGCCGAGATGCTCTGGACGCTCATCATCAGCTTCGCCCGGGTCGTGAGCGGCATCGTGTCGGTCGGGCTGAAGGCCGTGGAGTTCGTGACGGACACGTACAGGTAGTCGATCAGTGTCGGCACCCAGTCGGATGTGCCGCTGGCGCCGTCGGCGACCTCTTCGACGGCGTCGTCGTTCTCGTCCTGGGAGAACCGGAAGTCCGCCAGGGGGAAATCCGAGCGGGGCGTCTGGGTGCGGCTGACGGGGCCCCCGCGGTCCAACTCCCAGTAGGCCAGCCCGAAGACGATGATGTTGGTCAACCAGACCTGGAGCGCGGCCACCAGCAGCGCGTGACCGTCCTTCACGCCGGCGTACAGCAGCTCGTGGATCAGGATGCCCAGGGCGATCAGATTGCTCGCGGCGATGACACCCACCAGCGTCAGCGACAGGACGCGGAACGCCCTCGTCTGACGGGTGAGCCGCCGGGGGTTGATGGCGATGAGCGGTACGAGCAGGAGCAGTTCCAGGGCCGGCAGCACGTACCGGGGGGCGATGAGCAGTCGCTGAGGCAGCGCCAGGTAGAGAACGACGGCGCACACCGTGGCGACGACGGCCGGCAGCCGCGCCTCGCCCCGGCGTTCGTGCCGGGGGTGCCGGGTGCGAGCCACCGTCCGACTGACCGTCATGCCTGCCCCTCACGCCGGTGATCCACGTCGGTGCAGTCTAACGGCGCCACCGCCGCGGCCTGCGCGAACGAATCGCGCACGGGCGTCCGCCGGTGCAACGCCTTCGGAGTCCGGCTGTGCAGGCTCCGGTGCGCCCGAGCAGAGGACGGGAACGGTCGCGTACCACGTCGGCCACGCTGGTGCGCGCCCACCGCGAGGACGTGCCCGAGCTGCTCGCCGCCGCCGAGTTCGCCGACTCGTCCTTCTCCGACCACCACGGCGCGAGCGAGAGCGTGAGCGTGGCCTGAGCGGCACACTCGCGGGCGGATGGCCGGACGGCCGCACCCGCGCGGCGTGGCCCGACGGCCGCACACCCACGAGTGTGCGCTCCGATCGCGGCCACCTTCGACGCTCTGCTAGCCGAGCTTCCGCAGTACCTCGGTGAGGTTGGTCCGGTACCTCAGCAGTGCCTGCAGTCCCGCGGCGTAGCGGTCGCGGTGGCGGGTGATGTCCGCGGCCTGCTTCTGTGCGCGCACCGCGTGCCAGATCTCGGCCGTGCGGTGGCGGCGCTTGCACGTGACATCCGCGGCGGCGGTGGCCCGTTCGCGCTGCGTGTGCTCGGTGTTGCCACTGGAGTCCCGGTGCCAGGCAGCGGCCGAGTACGCCGCAACGGGGTCGGGGTATCGGGTCACTCCCTGTTCCGCCAGGCAGCGCGACCACACGTCCCAGGCCGCTCGCAGACGCGGATCGCGCTCGACCGCCTTGTCGACCTCGACCGTCCGTCTGCCGGCATAGAGCCAGTCCCGCCTGACGTCGATGCCGCGCATCAGCCGCCGACTCGCCTCGGCGCTGCAGGCGGGCAGGTCCGCATACTCGGCGTAGGTCATCCGTCTCCCCTTCGGCCGCTGGGCCAGGGACTTCGCCGGGTCCCAGCCGTAGCCCCAGCGGCGGGCGGCGGCGAGGTCCAGTGCGCCGTAGTCGGTGCTGACCGCGGTGGCGACGATCGGATCGCTCGGGTAGCGCGGGTCCAGCGGGAAGTCCGGGTGGCCGTGCTCCGCCATGCACCGACGGACGAGCAATGCCGATGCCCGCTGTGATCGCTCGTGGTCCCGCGGCGTGTAGTCGTACCGGTCGGCGGGGAGAGGGCCGAGGCCCGAGGCCGTGCGGCCGGCTTCCGCGCGCTCCGGACCGGAGGCGCAGACCGCCGCCAGTACCGCCACCCCTGCCACGGCTCCCAGCCGCCACCCCCGCGTCGTCATACGACGGATGCTAGCGGGCGGAGTCCCAGCCGTCGGCCGGGGGCCTAACGGCTCGTCCACGGCAAGGCGGGCGGCACCGCGGGTGGACCGCGTCCGACTATCGGGGGCGACCGTGTGCAGCGACTTTAGGCCGGACACTCATACCGTCGACTCCGCCGCTACCCGGCGCGAGACGGCCGGAGTTCGGCCACCGAGCCCACGAAGTCCCGCCCCCTGAGGATCGGTTGCCGACGGGCACCGGCACAGGAACGGCCGAGCACCGACCGGTGGCCTTGGGGGGCGTATCCGCTCCCGATCCGGAAAGTTACGGTCCGGTTCCGGAGTGAGGTGGGAGTCGCCCGGCGGGTGGACGGGGTCGGTAGCGTGGGCCGGTGATCGTCTCGCGCGCGCAGCGCAGGACGGCCGTCGACAGTAGACGAGACAACGGGGAATTTTCTGCCATGGGTCATTCCGCACGCTCCGCTCACCCCACCCGTGCCACGCGCATGGGCGTGCCCGTCGCTGCCGCCGCACTGGTGGCCGCGGCCTCCCTGACCGGCTGTTCCGGCACCGATGCGGCCTCCGGGCACGCGGGCGATGCGCCGGCCGGGAAGCCGTTGCTCACCAAGGCCGAGGCGAACAAGGCGGTGGACGCCTATCAGCAGGACAACAACCGGGCCAACGCCGGGCGTTCCGCTTCCCTCTTGGCAAAGGCCGAAGGCGGTGCGGTCCTCGCCATGGACCAGGCCTACTTCACGCAGATCCCAGCGCTCGACAAGAAGGAGGTCAAGGACAACCTCGCTCCGTTCGTCTACGTCAACCGCACCTTCTACATCCCGCCCGCCTCCTCGCACGCCGACTGGTTCCTGGTGCGCGCCCAGGGCGCACAACTCGCGCATGGCGAACCGGGCAAAACGTGGTCGAAGGACGTCAGGTTCCTCGTCTTCAAGCGCTCCACCGGCGGCTGGCGGATGGTCGTCGCCCGTGATTTCGCGGGGGCCGATGTGTCCAAGGTGCCGCACGTGGCCCTCGACAAGGCCGGGTTGATGAAGGTCGCAGTCCCCGAAAGCAAGATCGGCAAGATCGCGCCCTCGCGGTTTCCGGAGCTGGTCACCGATCTGTGGGTGACAGGCGGCCACGACACCCCCCTCGCCGACACCCCGGCCCGACGCGTCGGCAGGTCCTGGTACACCGAGCGGGCCGACAACCTGGACGACCATGCCTGGGTCGACTTCAAGAGGGCCACGCCCCACGCCGGGGACGTGTTCGCCGCGAAGACAGCCGGCGGTGGCGCGCTCGTGCTGTCCGACAGCGCCGTCGACGAGACCTTCCTCGCCAAGGACCTGCAGTCGTACATCAACCTCGGTGACTCGGACAAGCCGCTGGTCAAGGGCAACCCGGACGCGCACATGTACAAGGTGGTCCGCCATTACGTGCAGACGGAGATCGGGCTCATCTCCGCGGACGGCACACCTGCCGTCTACTCCGTGGGCACCCAGGTGACGAAGGTGGACGCCACACCGACGTCCCGAATCTGACGAGGCGGCGGCTTCGCCCGGCTGGACCAGATCGTCATGACCCGGGGTGCTTCCAGACGTCTTCCCTGCCCGGGATGCGCTGGTCCCCTCGTTCAGGAGCCGCCGCCGGCCGGTGACCTGGCCCCTGCCGTCACGGTCGGTCGGGAGGGATCGAGGCGACCGCCCCCCTGCCCGGGCACGCGGAACGGCCGGGGCAGGGGGTGGGGGGTGGGACGGGACGTCGGGCCGCCTGGTGGGTCACCCGCGAGTGATCACGACTCGTCCTTCGGAAAGTCCTGATCGAGGCCGCTGAGGTCGCTCTGGCCGAGCTCCGCGTCGCCCATCGCCGGGCCGCCGAGGAAGCCCTGCGCGAGTTCCTTCAAGTCCAGCTTGGTGGCGCCGGCCGGGACGGTGGGCCTGGTGCCGTGGCCCATCCGCAGTGTCAGCCCCAGCTTTTTGACCTTGGCGTTGTCGGCCAGCTTGGCGAGGTCCACGTCCATGCGGGCCAGCTCACCGTTCTTGAGCGTGAAGTCCGCCTTCACCTTGGCGTCGGGGACGTCCTTGAGGTCCTTGCCGGTCGGCAGCTCCACACCCGGCGGCAGGTCCTTCGCCAGGGGGCGGATCTCACCCAGCAGGTCGGTGAGCAGCGTGCGGAAGGGCGCCGTCGCGGTGATGTGCTCGGTGCCGTCCCCGCCACCGGCCGTCTTGAAGCGCACCTCGTGGATGATCACCCCACGCAGGGCCTTCACGAGCTTCTTCTGCGTCGAGGAGTCGAGGGACGGAGCCGGTGCGGGACCGTCCTGGCCGTCGGCGGCGGCCTTCTCCATCTCCTTGGTGCTGAACTTCACCCACTTGCCTTCGAGGACGTCCTTGAGCGCCCCGGCCTGTGGAGGCAGGTCCTCGGCGGCCGGCATGGGGCTGCCCGTCATCTTGGCGATGGCGTCGGGGTCCGTGCGCAGGTACATGTAGTCGCCGATGGCCCGGTACTCGGTGAGGTCACCGTCCGGACCGCTGATCTTGAGTGCCGTGCCGACGAGGTCCTTTTCGCCGGACTCGGCGATCGGCTTCCTCGACTGCACGGTGACCTTGATCTTCGCCCCGCTGAGCATCTCGGCGGCCTCGTCCGGCATCTCCTCGCCGGGCTCGGGATCGGACTCGGCGTCCAGCGCCTTCAGGGACGCGGCGTCGGTGTCCAGGTCGATCTCGAAGGAGATCGTGTTCTTCTCGCCGAGCTTCTCGAAGGCTCTGTCGAGCTTCTTGCCGGCGGAGAGCTGCTCCACCGTTCCGCAGGCGACGCAGCCCGCGAAGACGGCACCGGTCACGGCGACGGTGGTCAGGGTCTTGTGTATGGCGCTGATGATGGTCTCCTCGTAAGCCGATCACAACGTGATCGCTGAGGAGACTCACAGCCTGCCCACAAGGTTGCCCCCGCCTCGCGAAGTCACGACGGCGGGGCACAGCCGCGGCACCACGTGCTCCGCCCGTCCGAGGAACAACCGCCGCAGGGCCTGCCACCAGCGGTGTCCTGCGGCAGCCCGCGACCGGCCGGGTCAGCGGTCCGCCGCCGCGAGTTCCCGCAGCGGCGCGTCCGTGAGCCGGTACACCGTCCACTCGTTCTGCGGGCGGGCGCCCAGCGCCTCGTAGAAGCCGATCGCGGGCTGGTTCCAGTTCAGTACCGACCACTCCAGCCGTTCGTACCCGCGCTCCACGCAGGTCCGCGCCAACTCGGTCAGCAGCGCCCGCCCGTGCCCGCCACCGCGCACGCCGGGGCGGACGTACAGGTCCTCCAGATAGATGCCGTGCACTCCGCGCCAGGTGGAGAAGTTCAGGAACCACAACGCGAAGCCGACCGGCTCACCGCTGTCCTCGTCCACCGCCAGGTGCGCGAAGGCGGCCGGCCGCTCCCCGAACAGAGCCTGGGACAACTGCTCCTCGGTCGCCCGCGCCTCCTGCGGCACCTTCTCGTACTCGGCCAGCTCGCGGATCAGCATGTGGATGACGGGCACGTCGGCGGGGGTCGCGGTACGGATCATGAGGGGGAGGCTAGTCACCTGGAGCCCTCCTCGTCATCCGGTACACCGCCTGGTCGGCCTGTGCCCGGATCGAGACAGCCCCCCGGCCCGGCCGCACGGTGGCGAGGTCATGGATCCCCGCCTTCGGGCGACTCGGCGACACCCCGGGCACGTGGCGCGTACGGAGACACCGCCGGGCCCTGGTCCGAGGGTGCGCGTAGGCGTACGGCCAGGGCGGCGATGTCGTCGTCCAGCTGCCCTCTGCTGTGGTGGAGGAGTTCGTGGTGGAGAGCCGTGAGCAGCTCGCCGGGCGCCGTCGGGGGCTGCCGGCGCATCCAGGCCGCCAGCGGGAAGAACTCGCCGTCGCGGGCGCGGGCCTCCGCGACCCCGTCGGTGTAGAGGAGCAGCACGTCGCCGGGGGCGACGTCGAAGCTGTCGATGTGGTAGCGATCGCCCATCAGCTCCGCGAGGTTGAGCAGGGGCGAGGGCGCGCTGGGCTCGAGGGCGCGCAGGGTCTCGCGGTTCAGCAGCAGCGGTGGGGGATGGCCGCAGTTGAGGATCTCGATCCGCCCGCCGTCGTGCGGGATCTCGACGAGGAGTGCGGTGGCGAAGCGCTCCATCGACCCCTCCGGGGGGAATGCGGCGTTGTAACGGGTGCTGCTGGCGTCCATCCGGCGCGCGACACCGGCCATGTCGGCCTCGCCGTAGGCCGCCTCCCGGAAAGCGTTGACGATCGCCGCGGCCGCCCCCACCGCCGGCAGCCCCTTGCCCCGTACGTCGCCGATGAGCAACCGGATCCCGTACCGCGTGTCCACCACCTCGTAGAAATCCCCGCCGATGCGGGCCTCCGCCGCGGCCGCGAGGTACATCGACTCGATCTCCACGCCCCCGAAGTGGTGCGGCAGCGGACTCAGCACCACCTGCTGCGCCGCGTCGGCGACCAGTCGCACCTGGAAGAGAGTCCGCTCCCGCTGAAGGCGCACGTGGCTCCCGTACGCCGCCGCCACGGTGACCGCGATGATTCCCCCAGCCGTCCACCACGTGCCCAGACCGGGGAACACGATGCTGAGCCCGATCATCAGGAAGAGGCAGACGGTCCCCAGCAGGACGGTGGGGAGCACCGGCCACATGGCGGCGGCGAGCGCCGGCGCCGCGGGCAGGAGCCGGCTGAAGGCCACGTCCGGGGGAGTGGCGTACGCCAGGCTGGCGATGACGACGGTCAGGATGACCGGCGACATCCGCACGAAACTCCTCCGGCCGTGACGACGACGCAGCCGTGGCCGTCCAGACTCGATCACACATCACAGAATATCTACGCAATCAGCGCATAGCGCTTCGGCAGATCGAAGCGGGCGCCCGGCCCGCACGAGCTGCCGGGCAGCGCGTGAACGGTGATCAGGCCGGGCCCGGCTCGGACCTGCTCCCGGCCCCGTCCGGCTGCCGGACGGCCGCCGTGAGGCCCTGCAGGACGGCGCGGACGACCGCGATGTCGGCATCCGGGATCCTGGCGGTGATGTGCTGGTGCGAGGCGTGTGCCCGTGCGGTGATGGCCGCCAGGACCCGGTGGCCCTCGGGGGTGAGGGCGAGCAGGGGAGACGTGCGGTGATCGGGGTTGGCGGTGAACTCGGTCAGGCCCTCCTTGGTGAGTTCGTTGGCGATGCGCTGGACGTTCTGCCGGGCCACGCCGAGCCGGCGGGCGGCGCTGGGGACACTTCTGGGCTGGTCGGAGACCACACTGAGGACCTGCCACCGTGCCTGGGTCTGGCCTTCGGCCGCCGCTGTGGCCTCGCCGGACCGGCGCAGGGCACCGGCCGCCTCGAAGATGTCGGCGACCAGCAGGGCGATCTCATCGGGCATGGCATCTCCAGATTGACATCATGATGTCTAGATGGGACTTTGGTTACATCTTAGCGAACCTGTCCCGAGCCGGACGGCTGAGCCCGTCCATGAGGAGCATGTGATGAACACTGCGATCGACAATCTGAAGGCGGCACGTGAGCGGGCGGCGGCGGTCCGTCCCAAGGTCGGGGGTTTCCCGTACCTCGCCGAAGCCCTGCGGCAAGCCGGCGTGGCCGCGTACCACTACACGGTGCCGGGCGGCACGAGCGTCTACCTCTCCGACGCCGGCCCCGTGGTCAGCCAGGCCGCGCCGCTCGTGGACGGCATGGCGGAGATCGCCCCCTGGGACGAGGGCGCCCTCATCGCGGCGATCCGCGCGGACCAGGAGGGCCTGACCGCTTACCCGGAGTTCGTCAGCGGCTGCTGGCGCGCGGGCGTTCTGCGCTACGAAGTCGACCTGACCGCCCGTACGTGCAGCTACCACGGGGCGCTGGGCGACTCGTACACCGAGTCCTACCCGCACGTCGACCTGTGAGCCGGTGGTGACGAGGGGCGGCGGAACCGGATGGGCGCGGCGCTCAGCCGCGCGACGAGAAGAAGGGGCCTTTCCGGCTTGCGCTCAGAAAGGCCCCTTCCTCGAATCCGAGAGAACAGGCGATGTCAGTGCTTGAAGGCGTCCTTGGTCTTTTCCTTGGCTTCGCGGGCATCGCCGGTGCTCTTTTCCGCCTGCCCCTCAGCGGCCAAGCGGTCGTTGCCGACGGCGCGTCCCGCAGCCTCCTTGGCCGCGCCCTTGGCCTGCTCTGTCTTCGCCTTGCCCTTTTCGCTGGCAGTCATGGACTTGCGCCTCCTCGTAGCTGGGTGCCGCTTTCGCGGTAGCCACCTCGTGCCCCGGCCCGACCCGAACAAACAACGCGCCTTTCGAGAATGAGGGCGCAAGGGCAGGGCACACGGCGGCTCAGGAGGTTGATGAATATGGTTCCCCTGCTTCTCGTTCTTCTACTGGCACTCATACTCTTCGGCGCCGGCTTCGCCATCAAGATTCTCTGGTGGGTCGCGGTCGCCGTCCTGGTGCTGTGGCTGCTCGGCTTCGTCATGCGCTCCACCAACGCCGGTGGAGGTCGCGGCCGTTGGTATCGATGGTGACCTGACCCGCACCTGCAGAAGCGTTCGCAGGGCCCGGCCGTCACGACGGCCGGGCCCTACGTCGTGTTCCGGACGCGCTCGGAACCGCGGTGCCCTAGCTGTCGTTGACCGGGCCGTCGCCCGCGACGTTCTGGTGGTGCGGCTGGAACTTGTGCCGCTTCTTGGTGGTCGTCTCGGTTGTCGTGGTCGTGGTGGTCTTGGTGCCGTGTCGCGACTTGGTGGTGGTGGTCGTCTCGGTGGTCTTGGTGGTCGTGGTGCGGTGACGGTTCTTGGTGGTGGTCTCCGTCGTCGTGGTGGTCTTCGTACTGGAGGAGCCGTGGCTGTGCGGACTGTGGAACGCTGCCGCGGATGCGACCTGCGTGGCGGGGGAGGCGGCGAAGGCGCTGGCCGGGATCATGGCGCCGCCCACCGCCAGGCCTGTCGTGGCGACCAACAGGGCCAGGCGCCGCTTGCGGGAGGTGCCGAAGGCGCGGGAGGTGCTGGAGGTGGGGAGGGCGGCAGACATGAGCGGTACTCCTTCTGGTGAGGGGGCCCCGGCCGGCGGCCGGTGCGAGGGCCGCTCGGTCCGGCGGCCCGGTACATCCAGTAGGCCCGCTGCTCGCCCGCCCGTCATGACACTCCATGTCGGGACTTGACGGATTCATGCGCTCCGGTTAAGGCCGTACGCCGAGGAGCCCGATGGGGCGGCCCGGGTGACACCGTGATCGGAAAACCCCGGCCACCGGACTCCGGCCTCTACCACTTCTGCAAGGGGTTGTCCCGGAGCCACGTCAGTACGTGGTCGGCGTGTTCGTTCGGGGGGAAGATCGGATAGAAGACGTGCTCGATCACGCCGTCGCGGATGATCAGAGTCAGCCGCTTGTAGAGCGTCAGCCCGCCGGCCTCGAACGTGGGCAGATCGAGTTCCCGGGCCAGGCTCCGTGCGGGATCGGAGAGCATCTGGAACGGCAGACGGAGCCGCTCGACGACCTCGCGCTGGTAGTCGGTGTCCTGGCTCGAGAGGCCGAACACGCCGTCCGCGCCGGCGGCGAGCAGGTCCTGGTGGTGATCGCGGAAGCCGCATGTCTCCGGAGTGCAGCCACGCGCGCCGGGGATCGAGTCCCAGCCGTCGGGCAGATCGGTGCCCGGCCGTCCGGTGAGCGGGTAGACGTAGATCACCGTGCGGCCCGCGCCGAACGTGTCCAGGCGGACGGCCGTGCCGCCGGTGCCCTGGAGCTTCAGACGCGGCACCTTCGTGCCGGGCAGGTGAGCGCTCGCGCCGTCGTCCTCGGGGGCGGGAAGATCGGCGGGCAGGCTCGTGTAGTCCGTCATGAGGTCCTCTCCTTCGTCGGCCGCTGAGATGCGGCTGCCACGGTGGGCGGCCTGGTGCAGGTGTGCGACGAGCATCGCCCGGCGGGCGGCGAGCCCCTGGATGCGCTGCGTGAGCTCGTCGATCGCGTCCCGGTACCCGACCAGCGAGGCGGGGCAGTCGTCGGCGTGCCGGTGTCCGGCCGTCAGGCACTCCAGGAACGGCCGGGTACGCTCGACGGGAATGCCGAGACCGCCGAGCGCTCGGATCTCCTGCGTGAGTCGTACGTCGTGCTCCGTGTAGTCCCGGTAGCCATTGGCCAGCCGCTCGGGCGCGAGCAGGCCGAGTGATTCGTAGTACCGCACCGCTTTCGTCGTCACGCCCGCCCGCCGGGCCAGCTCACTGATCCGCATGCCTCTCACCTCGAAGAAAGCTAAACCTTGCCCCCGAGGGTAAGGTCAAGCCGCCGCGGGAACCCCGCCGCCCGTGCTCTCCCGCCGGAGCCCCGATCCGGCGGACCACTAGGCGGGTGCTCTGGAGCAGGATCGGTGTGCGGAGTGGTCCTGCATCCGCCCGCCGAACCGTCCGACCGCCTGTTCGCGACGTCCGGACCAGGCCGTGTCACACGCTGCACCACCGAACGTCCCGCGCGGATGCCCGACGGCGCGCCCGTCCCGATACCGCACTCGTCCGCCGGCGGGCCGATCAGGGGCGGTGGATCGTCCCGTCCGGGGAGATGCGGGCGGCGTGCGGGCCGAAGTCCTCCTCCGACAGCTCGGCGACGAGGTCGATCCCGTCGCCGCCCGGCTCCGGCGTGCCGGGTGCCACGATCTGGGTGGGGTGCAGGCGGCCGGAGGCGTAGGTGCCGTCGGCGTTGAGGGTGACGTGAAGGACGCCGCTGGTGGAGAGGACGCCGCCGAGGCCGAAGACCTCGTAGCCGGCGAAGTTGCCCAGACTGTAGGCGATCAGGCGGCCCTTGTAGAACTCCATGCCCCGCATGACGTGCGGGCCGCTGCCCACCACGAGGTCGGCGCCCGCGTCGATCACCGCGCGGCTGAAGCGGTGGGCGTCGCCGCGGTCCTCGCCGAGGAAGTACTCCGTGCCGGGCTCCACGTGGGTGTGGTCAGCGCCTTCCGCGCCGGCGTGCATGGTGACGATGACGATGTCGGCCATCGCCGCGGCGCGGGCCGTCAGCCGCTTCGCGGCCGGGATGTCCGTGAGGTCGGCGGACCCCTCGTCGGGGGCGAACCCGATCACCGCGACCCGGATGCCGTGCACCCGCTGGAGGGTGATCTGGCCCGCGCGGCCGGTGTACGGCAGGTCCGCAGCGCGCAGGGCGGCGAACGTCTGGCGCCGTCCCTCCGCCCCGAAGTCGTCGATGTGGTTGTTGGCCAGGTTCATCACCGTGAAGCCGGCCTTCTTGAACCAGAGGCCGTAGGACGGCGGGGTGCGGAACGCGAAGCAGTTCGGGCTGTCGTCGTCGCACTTGCTGGGCCCGCCTGTGGTGAGTGTGCCCTCCAGGTTCCCGAGGACCACGTCACCGGCGATCAGGTCGTCGACCGGGTCGAAGAACGAGGCGCCGTCATCGGGCGGCAGGCCGTCCGGCAGCGTGCCCATCACCACGTCCCCCACGGCGGCGATCCGCACGCCGGCGGCGGGGCGCGGAGCCGGGGGCGCCGCCGCCGGCCTCGGGGAGGCGATGGCCCGGGCCGTCCGCGCAGGAGTGTCGACGGAACCGCCGGGTCCCGGTCCCGCGAGGCCGTCGCGGAAGGTGAACCCGGCGGCGATCATGCCGATGCCGGCCAGGCTCCCGGCCAGGCCGAGGATGGGCAGGTGGCGACGCACATCCGCCTTCCGCGCCCCGTGCCGCCGGTGGCCCTGCTCATCGGACGTGATCATCGGCTCATGCTACGGAGAGGGCCTTCGTCCGTTTCGCAGCGACGGCGAGCGGCGTGTCGCCGGCGCCGTCCCCCCTTCCTGCTCGCCACGGCCTCCGTGACATCGCCATGGCCGCCAAGCCGCCGAAGGACGGCGGCCGTACCCGGGCGCTCGCCGACGTCAGCCGGCACGAGGCGGAAGGCCGGCTGTTCGCGACACCGGAGGGCACCGCGCACCGCCCATCGCGCACCGCGCACCGCCCATCGCGCACCACGTCCACAACCGCGCCCCCCTCGTCCGCGCCCGCTACGAACCCCCGGACGCCGCTGCCTCGGTCAGCGCGGTCCGCGCAAGGTTGCGCAGCCACGCGTGTGCGGGGTCGGTGTCATAGCGCTGATGCCACGACAAGTACACCGGAGCGGCAGGCAGTTCGAACGGCAGGGGGAGGAGCACCAGACCGAGGTCCGCGGCCGTCGAGCGTGTCGTCGATTCGGGAACGGTGACCAGGAGGCCGGACGCACGCACGAACTCCAGGCCGGCCGCTTCCGTCGGCGCGGTCGCCACCACACGTCGCGTGAGCCCGAGCTGCGCCAGCGCGCCGTCGAGTGCGTTGTCGAACCTTCCGCGCCTTGAGATGGCGATGTGCTCGGCCTCGGCGTACTGCGCGGGGGTGACGGCCCGGGCGCGGGCGAGCGGATGGCCCTGCCGTACGACGATGACGTGCCCGGTCTCGGCCAGGAACTCGCCGTGAACGTCGGACCGGGCCGGGCGATTCGCGTTCGCCTCGAGGTCGACTTCGCCACGGTGCAACTCAGGCGTGTCGATGCTGGATTCCGCGATGAAGCGCAACCGCACGCCCGGCGCCTGCTCACGTACCTCCGCGAGCAGCGCGGGGCCCCCGAGCGCGACGAGGGAATCGTGCCAGCGGAGGGTGAACGTCCGCTCGAGTGTCGTGAGATCGAGTTCACGGCTCGGCGCCAGCACGCCCCGGACCTGCTGGAGCAGCTCGTGAACCTGCTCCCGAACGGCGATGGCGTACGGGGTGGGGGTCATGGTGCGCCCGGTGCGCACCAGGATCTGATCGCCCGTCGTCCTCCGGATCCGGCCGAGACTCCGGCTCATCGCCGGGGCCGTCACGTGCAGGCGCTCGGCCGCGCCGGCCACGCTTCCTTCGTCGAGGAGCGCGTCGAGGGCGGCGAGCAGGTTCAAATCCAGTTGCATGTGAGTCACTCTAGCCGTGCTTTACATGCACTTGAGGTTAATGCAGCGCGGCCATACCGTCGACGTGCGGGGCGCGCGGATCGCCGGTTTCGCCCTCGCCCTCACCCCCTGCCGAGATGGGAGTACCGCCATGTCCGACTCGATCCTGAGCACCTGGAACGCCGCACCTGCTGACACCGCGTCCGACGCCGGCCTGCTGGCGCAGACCGCGATCGCGGTGGAGGCGGCGGGCTCGGCGCTGCGAGAGCGGTTCGGCGGCGTGGTCCGCCACCGGACGCGCGAGGAGCTGATGCGCGCGCTCGCCGCCAACGACGAAGTGGCGCTCGATGTTCTGCGTCCACGCCTCACACCGCTGCGCCCCGGCGCCCGCTGGGTGGAGAAGGAGCTCGAGGGCGGGGCTCTGCCGCCCGGCGAATGGTGGGTCGTCGATCCGGCCGAGGGCAACGTCAACCACCTGCACGGTCTACCGGAGTGGGCGGTCACCGCCACACTCGTGCGTGAGAACCGGCCGGTGCTCAGCGCGGTCCATCTGCCGCTGACCGGCGAGACCTACACCGCGCTCGCGGACGGGGGCGCCTCCCTGGACGGCCGTCCGTTGCACGTCTCCGGGACCACGGACCTCGGACTCGGCCTGGTGGCCACGAGCCAGGCCAGGCCGGACGAGGACGAAGCCGTCACGCGGCGCATCGGCTCCTCGATCACCGCAATGCTCCACGACGCGCTCGTGGTACGGACGTCGGTGCCCGCAACCCTGCACCTGCTGAACGTGGCCGCCGGCCGGATCGACGCCTTCTGGCAGTTCGCAGGAGCCCGGGCGGACCTGCTTCCCGGCGCGTTGCTCGTCTCCGAGGCCGGCGGGCGTATCTCCGACGCCGAGGGCCGCCCGTGGACGACGGAGAGCGAAAGCCTACTGGCCGCCGCACCCGGAGTGCACACCGACGCCCTCGCCACACTCTCGCGCTGACCGCTTCGGCATCCAGCGGCAACGGAAGGACCAGATCGGTATGACCATGATCGCCGTACTCGGAAACGGCCGCGTCGGCGGCAGCCTGTCCGCAGCCCTCACCCGGGCCGGGCATCGGGTGACCGTCGCGGACCGCTCGCCGGGCGCCGCCGCGGACGCTGCCCGGGCCGGGCGGATCGTCATCAACGCGACGCCGGGAGCCGGCTCGCTGGAACGGCTCCTCGCTCTGCGGGAGCAGCTCGAGGGCAAGATCCTCGTGGACGTCTCCAACGCCACCCTCGACGGACCGGACGGACTGCCCGCCGGCCTGCTCCACCCCGGCTCGAGCCTCGGGGAGCGACTCCAGGAAGCGCTGCCCGGCACTCGCGTGGTCAAGACGCTCAACACCATGCTCCACACGGTGATGACCGCGCCTGCGGCACTCACCCAAGCGCCCACCGCCTTCCTCTCCGGTGAGGACGAGGGGGCGAAGCAGGTCGTCCGCGGGCTCCTCGAAGACCTCGGCTGGCAGCGGGACTGGATCACGGACCTCGGCGGGATCGAGACCGCGCGGGCAGTCGAGGCCGCAGTCCTGTTCGTACCTCACGTGATCCGGTCCAGCGGATTCGCGCCCTTCGCCATCTCGATCGCTCGCTGACCGAACGACAGGGAAGGCCGCGCACCACCCGGATGACGAGTCGTAGTCAGCTGGTGGGGCGGAGACGGAGCCCGCAGCGACGGCGATCCCGCAAGGGCACCACCGTGCTCAGGGAAGGGGCGGCGGCGACCGCCGGCCGGCAGGTGCTCCACCGCCGAGCGGGCACCACCGTACGCCCGCCGCCCGCCGCCCGCCGCCCACCGATATTTTCCGTAGATCATTCGCGGATCAGCCTCTAGGGTGGCCCGATGTCATCGATCAGACAGTTCCAGGTCACCTTCGACTGCGCGCAACCCGAGCGCGTCGCCCGTTTCTGGTGCGAGGTGTTGGGATACGTCGCGGTGTCGCCCCCGGAAGGGTTCGCGACCTGGGACGACTACAACCTCTCGCTGTTGCCTGCGGAGCGGGACTCATGGTTCGCATGCACCGATCCCTCAGGTGCGGGCCCGCGACTGTACTTCCAGCGCGTTCCGGAAGGGAAGGTCGCGAAGAACAGGGTGCACCTCGACGTTCGGGTCGGCACCGGCCTGGTGGGGGACGAGCGGTTGGCCACGCTGCAGGCCGAATGCGCGCGACTGACCGAGCTGGGCGCGGCACACGTGCGTACCCTGCTCGCCGATGACGAGAACGAGTCCTGCATCACGATGCAGGACATCGAGGGCAACGAGTTCTGTCTCGACTGAGCGTCCCCGGAGCGGCACCCACACCGCAGGGCCGGCACCATCACGGTGCCGGCCCTGCGCCGCTGCGACGGCCGTCGCAGCCAGCCGGCGTCCGAGCCGTGAACCGACGTGAAGGCGCCGGCGGCCGGATCCCCGGAGCGATCGGGTGGAGCACAGCCCACTGCGCGGCGAAGTGCCCTTCGAGTAACGGTCCGCACAGGCGGTACGACGGTCTGCGCGGACCGAGCCGCGAGGTCGTGCTAGCCGCGCACCCGGCGGCGTGACACGGCGACGCCCGCCGCGCCGGCCCCCACAGCCGCGACCGCCGCGGCCACGATCCACGGCAGCGCGCCGACCCCGGTGGCAGCCATCGAGCCGCTCAGTGGACTCGTCCCGCCGTCCGTGCCCGCGCCGCCTGATGCCGACCCGGTGCCGCCGGCGGTGGAGCCGCCGATGCCCGAGCCGTCGGCACTCGGGGACGCCGGGACCGACGGAGACGTGGAGGGGGACGAGGGCGACGGGGATGCGGACGATCCTTCGCCGCTGATCTTCAGGGTGATGGCGGCGGAATCGTTGTCCCGGCGGTCGTCGTGGTTCGGGAAGTCAACGCGATCCGTGACCTCGACGGAGCCGGCCGCCGGATGGGCGACGGCCTGCTGGATGCGGACGTAGAAGGTGAGTTCGCTGGTGTCGCCGGCCGCGAAAGTGTCCGGGATCTCGCACTCGTATGTGTGGGTGCCCTTCAGGGGAGCGCCACAGGCGTGGTCGTCGTCCTCACCGGGGAAGGGGATCTTGGTGATGACGGTGCCCTCGGGCGGCGTGACGCGATAGGTTCCGGAGCCGTGGCCCGGTCGGCCGTACAGGTTCATCGAGCCGGGGCCCTCGTTCTTCACACCGAGGGTCACCGGTACCGTCTGGCCCACTCTGCCGGCGACCTGGCCGCCGATCGCCCGGTAGTCGGCGCGCTGGGCGGTGGACACCTCGACGAAGCCGCCGAAGTCGGGGAAGCCGGACGCGGGCACGGACTTGAGGCCGAGCGCCGGGCCGCTGCCGGTGACGGTGTACTCCGCGGGGTCGTCGTCCTGCCACGGGTTGCCGCTGCCGAGCGGCCAGGCGAGGTAGCTGACGGTGGCGTACATCAGGTCGTCCGAGGCGGTGAAGTGCCACGGCTTGTCGAACGCGTACGCCGTCCCCGGCTCGATCGGGGTGTCGAAGGTGCAGTAGGCGGTGGGCCGCGGCATCGGCCGGTAGTGGCAGTTGCTGTACTGCTCGGCGACCTTCAGGCCCTCCTCGCCGAACAACTTCACGCCCATGCCCCTGGGCGCGGCCAGTGATCCGGTGTTGGCGATGGCCGGCGTGATGTCGAAGGTGCCTCCGGGTGCGACGCCGGTGACCTTCTTCTCCCGCTGGGTGAGCAGCTTGGGGCCGCCGATGACCGCGTGCGTCGTGGCGGTGGCCGTGCCCGCGTTGCTGGAGGTGGCGGTGTAGTGGATGTCACCGGAGGCACCGGGCTGTACGCCCTCGGCACCCTTGATGGAGAAGGGCTGGACGCTGGTCCGGCCGTCGATCGAGGTGTACGTGCAGGTGTAGACGTACCCCTGGTGCGAGCAGGCCCCGCCCCCGCCCGTGATGAGGGCCTTGCCTTCGAGTCGGGTGGCGTCGATGGTCAGCTTGACGTTTTTGGCCAGCGGCTCGGTGTCCTTCGGGCCGCTCAGGCCGAGTTCGAGCTGGAACAGGTCGCCGTCGCCGGGTGGGCCTTCACCGTACTGATAGGCGTAGTAGGTGTCCTGGACGTCCAGCGTCAGGCTCGTCCCCGCGGCGTTCGCCGTACCCGGCAGCGCCGCAAGACCGATCCCGGCCGTCCCGGCCAGCAAGGCCGCCATGCGGCTCCATCGCCTCATCCGTTCCATAGCACTCACCCCGTTGCTCCCACGTCATCAGGAACGCCGCCCTCACGCGTCGTTCGGATGTCTGGACTCCCAGGCACAGAGGATGGTTGCTCTCTGAACGGTGGCGATTTCACCGGCCGGTGCACCAGCCGTTCGGAGATCAACCGACTTGTCGCGAGCCACCCGGTGGCGATGCTGCAGGAGGCCGGCAGCGGGCCAGCTCAGGCGGTGCACGACCACCAGACAGACCAGCTACCGGGCGACACCGGGGCGCGGCTGGTCACGAGTGGCATGCAATCCCCGTTGCGCTCTGGTGATGACCGGTTCCGCCGTGTAGCGTCGTCGTCAGATGTCGTGGTTCGCAGACCTCGCCCGCGCTCCGGTGCGGGCGCTTTGCTGTGCGGTGTGGGACCAGGGCATCCCGGGCCCGCGCGGTGCGGGTCCGATATCGACCGGAAGGCTCAGCATGGCCAGCGGAACCGTCAAGTGGTTCAACGCCGAAAAGGGATTCGGCTTCATCTCTCAGGACGGCGGCGGGCCGGACGTCTTCGCGCACTACTCCAACATCAACGCCTCCGGCTTCCGTGAGCTTCTGGAAGGCCAGAAGGTGACCTTCGACGTCACCCAGGGGCAGAAGGGCCCGCAGGCGGAGAACATCACTCCCGCCTGAGTCCCGCAGCCAGGTCCCGGAGCAGCTCCGGGACCTGACCCGGGCCCGCTCCGGCGCCGGGCCCACGGTCCTCCCGGCGGGCCGGGTACGACGACCGGGCGGCGCGCCCGAGGCGGGCCGGCGCGAGCCCTTGCTCCCTGGCCCCCCGGCGTCGCGACGACTTCACCGGCCACCGCCGCGAGCCCTTGCTCCCTGGCCCCCCGGCGTCGCGACGACTTCACCGGCCACCGCATCGACATCGCCTCCGACGAGGGCACCCGGGATGCTCCGGCATCCTGCAGCCGGATCGCTTGGCCGGGTGCCTCGACGATCGTTCACCTGATGTGACGAACCGCCGGTTAGTCGCTGTCGGGCGGGGCACAGGGCCTAGTGAAAGGCGGTGATGTTGTGGACGAGAGGATTCGCAGGTACTTCATCTGGGCCTCGCTGGCGGGGTTGCTGACCGGAGCGGTGCTGGGCTTTGCCTCGGGTGGTGTGTTCGGTGCTCTGGTCGGCGCGGGAATCGGCGCTGCCCTGGCCGCCGGCACCGTTCTGTACTGGGGCGAACACGGTGGCGCGCGCCGTCGCCGGCCGGCATATGAGGCGCGGCCGGGACGTGTGGACGGCGGACGTCCCATGAGCTCGCGCCGCGTGCCCAGCCAGAGGTCAGGCGTCTCGACCGGCTGGCCGTACCCGCACTACTGATCCCGCGCGACTCGGTGGGTTCCGCGTCGTCATCCCGTTCGGTGGGCCCCACGGCCCGGCGAGGACCGACACCCCTCGAACCGTAACCATCCGGGTGGCCTTGTCGTTGCGCCGTGCAAGGTCTCGCTTCTGGCGACGCTGTCCTACATCGCGAGGCCTACGGCTGCTGCATCACCATCATGCATGGGGATGCAGCAGCCTTTCTCATGCCCCACACCCTTGTTCTCCCGGGAGAACGAAGGGTGAGAGCTGGTCAGGGCCAACGTGCCGACATGACCGGGCAGATCATCCGACATTGGTTCTTCGAGGTTGAACGGGTTGAATGCCTGGGCGGGCTGTTCATGCGCCGACCGAGTGAATGCGGCGAACTCATCTCAGCTTCGTGAGTTAGGAAGGGCATAAGGTACGTCGCCGTAACAGAGAGGACCCGGAAGTGTTCAAGAAGGCCATGGTTGCCGCTGCCACCGCTGCTTCTGTCGTGGGGATGGCGGTGGCGGCCGCGCCGCAGGCGCTTGCCATCGGCAACGACGACGGGCCGACCGTCGCGAACGGCAACGGCGCCCTGTCGTCGTTCGGTAACTCGGCGACCGCGGGGAAGTTGAGCCCGCAGCTGTCGCTGGTGCAGGGCACGCTGAACAAGCCGTGTGTCGGCGTCGAGGACGTCGATGTCGCGGTCGACGCCCTCATCGGCGTGACGGCCCAGGACATTCCGGTCCTGTCCGACCACCTGCAGCAGCAGTGCGACGACCTTTCCACGAACGCCAAGCGGGACGGTGCCATCTCGCACGTCGCGGAAGACCTGTCGGTTCTCTCGCTCAACGGTGAGAGCTGATCATCGACTCCCACCGGTCGGCCGCGGCCTGATGCACCAGAAGGCGGGTCGGCCCGCAGCCTGGCCCGGACTGCAGCCACATCGGGCACCTGAACAGGCTGAGGCACAACCGCCGCACGCCTGTTCCGGCCGCCCATCGGCCGGCGGATGTAAGCACCGCTACCGCCAGCCCCCCCTGCAGCGGTGGCGGTGCTCGAGGCGTTCTGCCGCCGCGTGACCCTCGTAGTGAGCGAGTCGGGCGGAGCGGTCCGGGAAAGGTGGGCCGCGCGGGGCGGATGGCGCTCCTTCAGGTGCGACCGACCCTGGATGCGGACGTTGCCCGGCTGGTCGTGCTCCAAGCGGTCAAGGAGGGCGCCGGGCGGCTCCCCACCGCTGCGGCTCGGTGATGCTCAGTCGATACAGAATTCGTTGCCCTCGATGTCCAGCATCGGGATGCACGCATCAGTGCCGTCGTACAGCGTTCGCACGTGTACCGCGCCGAGTGGGATCAGCCGCGCGCATTCGGCCTCGAGTGCCGCGAGGCGCTCTGCACCCGTGAGCCCGGTGCCGACCCGAACATCTAGATGCAACCGGTTCTTGGCGGCCTTCCCTTCGGGCACACGCTGGAAGTACTCGTCGTGTGCCCTACTCGTCGGGGTTCAGCTCCGCGTGCAGCATGTCCGTCAACTCGTGTGCCTCTGGCGTGTGCCGGTCGCGGGGCACCTCGTAGTAGCCGCCCAAGGTGGTGATCACGTCGCGGCGTGAGTCGTCGTACTCATGCCGGAGATCTCGCTGTTGTCTGGTGGTCTGCGGATGAGGGGTCTGCCACCACCACACCCTGTCCCGGATCTCGTCTTTCGACAGGGGTCCGTCCAGGAGGATGTCCCTGCCCTGGATCTTCCCCGTGATTCTGGCAGAGTTCGCTTCGGCAGCCATGCGCCAGGTCTCCTTTCACCGGTCGGAGCACGGCTACCCGCAGACCGCGATCCCAGCCCACCCTCGTCCGTTTCCGGTCGGGGCGGGGAACGCGGCTGTGCTCAGTGTCAGTACGTGGTGTCGGCGCACCCGCAGCTGCGCCGTGTCACCAAGGTCGCCCGCACGGGTTCGCCGGGGGCGGCGGCGTCGAGGAGTGAGTCGACGGCCTGTTGCGCCATGGCCTGCAGAGGCTGCTGGGTGACGGTCAGGGAGGGAGCCGTGTGGGCGCTGTCGGGAGTGCCGTCGAGACTGATGACCGCCAGCTGCTCGGGAATGGACAGCCCCGTGCCCCAGGCGCCGGCCAGCACGCCTACAGCCTGTTCGTCGGTCGCGGTGATCAGCGCTGCGGGCATCGCGCCGCCGGCGATGAGGTCCCGTGTCATACGTGCAGCTGCCGCACGGGTGTATTCGCACCGCAGAAGCCGTGATTCCGTCGAGCCGACGATGCCTTGCCAGGCCTCCGTGCGCTGCCTGACGGGGCCACGGTCGTCGGGGCCGGCGAGGAAGGCGATGTGATCGTGTCCGTGCTGGCGCAGGTGTGCGATCGCGACTTCGACGGAGGCCCGATTGTCCGCGGCTACGAAGGGTGTGTTCGCGGCGGCGGGCTGATGATGCACGTAGACGGCCGGCACGCCCGCTGCTTCGGCCGCAGCCGCGACGTCCGTACCGCCGTCGGCGGAAACGATCACCAGTCCGTCGACCTGGGCGGCGAGGAACCGGTCGACGAGGCTCTCCTGGCGGTCCGCGGAAAACCCGGCATTGCCGATCAGGGTGAGCTTCTCGCGCCTGCTGAGTGCCTGCTCGATGTGGCGGCCCAGAGCCGAGAAGTAGGGGTTGGGCGCCTCGGCGAGTATCAGGCCGACGACCCCGGTGGTGCGGGCACGCAGCGCCCGGGCGATGCGATTGGGCTGGTAGCCGAGCGCGGCCGCCGCTGCCAGAACGCGCTCGCGGGTGGCCGGCGCTACGGGGCGTGGGCCGTCGTTCATGACGTAGCTGACGACTGCGGTGGAAACGCGGGCTTCGCGGGCCACGTCCGCCAGTGTCGCCGCCTTGCTCCTCTGCTGCTTCATGACGCTTGCATTATGTCACCCAGAGGACCAGACGAAGAGGGCACGCAGAACAGGACGCGAAGGGCCTGCGGGCGCCGCTACGGCACCTCCGCTGTGCTGCCTGCCCCGGGGGCACACGTGTCTGCACGTGGATGCACCGCCGCGGTGCCCCTGGAGGGCAGACCCGCGCCGGGCGCCGATGCGCTTGCTCCACCGGGTGCCGGGCACTCCTCGTCACCGTCTACGATCCTCTCGCCTCTCCTGACGACCCGACACCCGAACGGCGACGATGCTCCCCAACGGTCCTGCCCAAGTCCGCACCAGTGCCACGCACTTCCCCGCCGGAGCCGGCGTACCCGCTTCCCTGGAGCTGCAGATCACGCCACAGGTCCTGGCACGTGCCCTGTTCATCACGGGCAGAGCCCCGAAGGACCAGATGAAGCACGCGAGGTCGTCGACGTACGAGTGGTGTCACAGGGTGTCGGCCATACCCGCCTATCTCAGCTGGACCGACGGGCAGATCCGTCGCATCACCCGCACCGACCTGGCCCGCGAGCTGGATCCGTCCGAGAAGGGCATGCTGTCGTACACCCTGGGGCAGGCCATGTGCCAGATCTTCGCGGAGACGCAGCTGTCCGTCCGCTTCTTCATGCACGTCGCCCGCTACGCCGGTTCCTACGGGCTCACCTTCGCCCGGGCCAGAGCCGTGCCGACTTCTTCGGCGAGCGGATCTCGGGGGGTTACGTCGTTGCAGAGGCCAAGGGGCGCTCCGGCCGCATGACGAGCGATCTGCGCAAAGCCATGGAAGTGCAGAAGAGGACGATCAAGACCATCGGGGGAGAACCGCCGGAGATCGCGTACGCGAGCGCCGTTGACTTCCCCTCCGCCCGCGGAGCCATGCGCCTGACGGCGATCGACCCCGACGAAGCCGCTCTCGACGCCGTCGACCTCCCCGTCGACCCGGATCGGCACGTCCTGGCCTACTACGCGCCCTTCCTGGACGCCTTCGCTCACCAGCAGCCCCAACTCCTGGGCGACTACGTCGTAGCCGGTTTCGTCACGATCGGCGCGACTCTGGGTGTACTGGCCCCTGTCCTGCAGCGTGTCGAGCGGGCTCACAGGCGCGAGGCGGAAGTACGTGGTCTCCGCAACGACATCCTGCGCCTGCTCGCTCGGCACGCCCCCCGCCGGGACGCGACGCTCCATTCCGACGGCACGCTCTTCGCCGTGGACTGGACACTTCCCCGTGACGACCGGCTCCGCCGAGCCCGCGAGGACCGCCCCGAACTCCCCGACATCCTCCACCGGGCGTACCGGGGCACACTCGAGGGAGATCCCTGGCCGGACGAGTCCGCGGAGGAGGGCGACTTCGCCTGGCGGGACCTGCCCCGCGCCAGTGGCCCGATGCCTGGAATCTTTCCGCTCGGCAGCGGCGACCTCCTCGAAGGCTGAGGCGGTCGGGGCACGGCACCGTTCGCGTGAGGTACCGCCCCCGGCGCGTCGCACCGGTCACGCGCGGCGGGGCCGAAGGAGTGCGTCCCCGCACGCTCGGGCGGCGTGCAGTCCCGGCCTCGCCGCCACGCGGGCGCGATACGGGCCTCACCCGCGCCTGTGCCCCGCCGGGCCCCATGGCCGTGCCCGGCGAGCACACGAGAAGACGACTCATGGCCTGTACGGCGCCCCGGCCCGAAACTGGGGCCCGTGGTGCCCTAGTGGCTGTTGATCCCGTTGTTGCCAGTGAGGTTCTGGTTGTGCGGGTGGAACTTGTGCCGTCCCTTCGAGGTCGTCTCGGTCGTCGTGGTCTTGGTGGTCGTGGTGCCGTGTCGCGACTTGGTGGTGGTGGTCGTCTCGCTGGTCTTGGTGGTCGTGGTGCGGTGATGTTTCTTGATCGTGGTCTCGGTCGTCGTGGTGGTCGTCGTGGTGGAAGTGCCGCGGCTGTGCGGACCGTGGAACGCTGCCGCCTGTGCGACGTGCGCGGGCGGAGAGGCGGCGAAGGCGCTGGCGGGAACCATGGCGCCGCCCACGGCCAGGCCTGTCGTGGCGACCAGCAGGGCCAGACGGCGCTTGCGGGAAGTGTTGGGGGTGGAGACGGTGGCAGACATGTGAGGTACTCCTTCACGTAGGGAGAGGCCGCCGGCCGGGGCCGGTGGGGGAGGCCGATCGGTTCGGCTGCCCGGTACCTCCAGTAGGCCCGCCGCGGCCCGGCCCGTCATGACACTCCATGTCGGGGCTTGACGGATTCATGCCTTGCGGTTATAAGACCCGGTCCAGGCGACGTGCCCGGACGGCGCCGGAGATCCCCGCTCCGTCCGGTCAGGACATGTCGGACGAGAGCCTCGGCCCGGCCACGGGTGCAGGTGGCCTTCGCTGCGCCCTGCGCGTCGATCCGGCTGCCGGCGGCTGCCGTCCGGGGAAGACGCGACGGTTGGCAGGCGGCGGTCCCGGCGGACCCGTCAGGTAGCCCGTGCGGGAAGCGAGGGAAGGATCTTCTCGGCGATGTCGCGAAGAACGCTGTCGTCCGGCAAGGCCCCGGATTCGCTCCACACGGTGATGTCGTAGTTGCCACCTCGGTCATTCCGGTCGAGGGCCACGGAGAGCGTTCTCGCCAAGGGGCCCTGTTGGACCGGCCCGCCGCTTCCCAGATCGATCTCGAACTTGATGGTGTGCTCTGAGGAGAAGACGGCGGGTCGGCCGAGGACCGTAGCCGTCCTGACGTCCTCCTCGCCCCCGATCTTCCTCACCTTCACGTCCTGGGCGACCGACCGCTTGCCGTAGGTGGCCGAGATGTTCACGGTGTAGGTGTCGAACATGACCTCGGCCTCCGGCCGGGCGACCTTGCCATCGGTCAGGGGAGCGGTGTTGCTGGTGCCCGACGCCGTGGTCGCGGTCTCTCCAGGCGTACCGAGGAGCCGGGCCAGGTCGTGCCGGTTGAGCGCCTCGCACAACTCGTAACCCGTCAGGGCCTCGGGTCTCTCCCTGTAGACCTTCGGCAGCTTTTCGCGTTCCTCGCTCGAACAGGAGGCGGGTCGCGCGGTGTCGTCGTCGGACGGCATCACGTGCGGGAGCAGCCATATCGTGCCTGCGATGGCCCCGAACACACCTACGGCCGTGGCGGCCTGGGCCCACGCGTTGTGCTCTTTCTCCGCGGCGGCCGGGCTGGGACCCGGTGCCGTTCCATGCCGAGGTCGCGGTTGCGGCGGGGCCTCGGCCTGCGGCTGGGCAGCGGCGTCGACAGCCGCCCCCTCCGCGGAAGCCGCCGCCTTCCGCTTCCGCCTTGCTTGCAGGGCCCGGACCACGGAATGGACGCGTACTGCGGTGAACACGAGGAACACCGCGCCGATGCCGAACGCGACGCGGTCGTGATCGCGGACGGCGAGATACATGATGCGTACGCCGAAGACGGACCCGACGACGATGAGCAGGGGCTCGCGGACCCAGAAAGGGAGGCGGCGGATGAGGAAACCGAGCATCCGGCGATCTCATCACGATCGATCTGGTGGAAGCCACAGTTCCGGGACGGCTCGACAGCCGCCGACCAGGCGATCCCTGACCTGTTCGACACCTCGCGCCGGCTCGTTCACCCGGCTGCGTTCCCGTTTCTGCGCTGCTCGGAAGCCGAGCCCCGGACGCCGGCGAAGCCGACCGAGCCGCAGCCCGAACTGCGGCGTGGGAACGCGCGGGTGAACGGCCAGGCGCCCCACCCGATAAACCGTTTGGCCGACCGCCGTGACCGCTGCTACCTTTCCGGAGGCCGTGCGAGAGAACGAGGAGGTGGTACCCGTGAACGCAGTATCGACATGGGTGCTCCCCTCCGGGGTCACGGTCGGGCGATAGGTCGTCCGGGAGCGCCGTTCAGTGCACTCCGAAAGGCACGACCATGCACTTCACTTCTGAACAGCGTCTCGACGACGGTGTCCGTGAGCGCGAATTCACCCTCGGCGAGATCCCCGGCGTCCTGTGGACCCCCGCGTCCGCATCCCCGGCGGAGCCGGTGCCGCTGATCCTGCTCGGCCACCCCGGCGGACTGCGCAAGATGTACCCGCGGCTGGCGGGTCGGGCTCGGCACTCCGCGGCGGACGGCTTCGCAGCGGCCACGATCGAGCTTCCGGGGAGCGGTGAACGGCCCCTATGGACCGCCGTCGAGGATGCCCGGGCGGACCTGCGCCGGGCGATCAAGGCCGGCGAGCCGGTCGGCGACGAGATCATCGACGCCCTCGTCCTCCCGCTCGTCGAAAAGGCGGTCCCGGAATGGCAGGCCGCCCTGGACGCCCTGCTCGCGCTGCCCGAGATCGGCGGCCGGGTCGGGTACTCGGGAGGAGTGATCTCCATCGGGACCCGGCTGGCGGTCGTCGAGCCGCGCATCTCGGCCGCCGTTCTGTTCGCCGGGAGTTTCGTACCGCGCGCCATGTTCGACGAGGCCCGTCAGGTCACCGTTCCGCTGCACGTCCTGTTGCAGTGGGACGACGAAGGGAACGACCGGCAGGCGGCCCTGGACCTCTTCGACGCGTTCGGCTCCGAGGAGAAGACCTTGCACGCAAATCTCGGCGGACACACCGGCGTCCCGGAGTACGCCGGAGAGGCTGCGGCCCGGTTCTTCACCCGGCACCTGAAGTGAGGCCGGCCCGTCGGTAGACGGTAAGCCGTGCTGGCCGGCATCCGCTCGTCCAGGGCAGGTGCCGGCGCTCCTCCGCTCTGCCCGCCGCGGTCCCCTGCCACCCGGCAAGGGACCGCGCGCTGCCCGAAGCCCTGAACCGTGCACGCCCCGCACCGATTTGGGCACGCCTGTATCCCGTCCTCCCGTTCGGCGAGGCGGCCGTCGTCGGCGATGACGCCCCGCGCGCCGAAGCCGACCCGCTGGGAGGACCGGTCCAACACGGGCGTCACTCGAGGCCGGACGACAAGGACATGGTCCCCGCCCGCCCTCACGGCGCCGATACGTGACTGTCAATTCGAGACTGACGCCAGGGAGACGGCCGGCGGTTCCTCACCCGCCCCTGGTCGGCTCCTGCTGGCCGTCCTGGAGTGTCACCGCCCGGGGCCGGGCCGTGAGGCACTCCGTGCTCTCGGCCTGACCAGCCGTCAGGCGCAACAGGCCTTGGCCCACCATCTGTCCGGGTGAGACGCGCCTCGGTGGCGAGGAAGCGGCACATCACGCGGCCCCGGGTGCGCGCCCTGTGGCCGCCGGGCGCCGGCGTTCGGCCACCAGGTCGTCGTCCGCCCCTCGACCCGGGACCGGCTCACAGGACGGGAACAGCCGGTCGAGGCGCGCTGTTGCACTGCGCGGGGACCACATTCACTGCGGACTCCATCCGACGTATTCCACACAGGAGGCCTGCTTCATGAACGACCAGCCCTTGACGCTCATGGCCGTGCACGCCCACCCGGACGACGAGGCCACGGGAACGGGAGGTGTCCTCGCACGGTATGCGGCGGAGGGCATCCGTACGGTTCTCGTGACATGTACCGACGGCGGTTGCGGCGACGGCCCCGGGGGTGTCAAGCCGGGCGACCCCGGGCACGACCCGGCAGCCGTCGCCCTGATGCGGCGTAGGGAACTCGAAGAGAGCTGCAGCATCCTGAAGGTCAGCCACCTGGAGACGCTCGACTACGCCGATTCGGGGATGATGGGCTGGCCCACCAACGACGTCCCCGGATCCTTCTGGCGGACACCGGTGCAAGAGGGTGCCGAGCGACTCGCGGAACTCATGCGCCGCTACCGACCCGATGTGGTCGTCACCTACGACGAGAACGGCTTCTACGGCCACCCGGACCACATCCAGGCGAACCGCATCACGATGGCGGCGCTGGCGATGACCGCGCCGACGCCGAAGGTCTACTGGACGACGGCGCCGCGCTCGATGATGCAGCGCTTCGGGGAGGTCATGCGCGAGTTCGGTGCCGACTGGCAGGAGCCGGACCCCGCCGAGGCCGCCGCGATGGCTGAGATCGGTCTGCCGGACGAGGAGATCACCACGTGGGTGGACACCTCCGCGTTCGGCGGCCAGAAGTTCGACGCCCTGGCCGCGCACGCCAGCCAGGGCGAGAACATCTTCTTCCTCAAGATGGGCCAGAACAGGTTCACCGAGTTGATGGGCGTCGAGACCTTCGTACGTGTCCGGGACACCACCGGCGCGGCCGTGCCCGAGAACGACCTCTTCGCCGGGCTCCGCTGATCCCGCGGTCCCGGACGCTGGTCCACGCCCGCCGCGCTCCGGGACGCATCGACGGGCAGCCGTCCGTGATCGCCCTCGACCCCCTCCGCCTTACCCGCCGAGCGGCTTTTGTGACCGGTACGCGGCGTGGGCGAAGCCGGCCAGCAGGGCCGCGCAGGTGCCCTCGACGACCATGTCGATTGGGGAAGGCACCTGAGACCGCGCCCAGAGGGCACCGACGGCAAAAGCGGACAGGGTGACGAGACGGGGAGCAGGCCGTCTTCCGGGGGCCCGGCGGCGCTTCATCAGCAGAAGCGCCGCCGCCGTGACCCACAGCAGCAGTGGAACGGGAAACGCACCGGACGTGATCATGTGTTCTTCCTCGCGGGCGACGCCGTGCCTGCTCTTCCACTCACAGCATGCGCCGGACCGGCTGTCGAGGAACGAGTACCGACTGCTCCTCCATACCCGTGCCGAGCCGCCGGGGCCGACGGTCTCCGAGCGCGCTTCAGGCCACAGGTGTCGGCCGGCCCGGGAGCACGGCTCGGGCCGCCACGCCCTGCGCACCGTACGCCTGGTGACCCACGCGACCGTGGCGTCCCAGGAGTACGCGATAGAAAGGACGACAGCCGTCGGCCCGCCGGTCCGCTGAGGCGACCGGCGACGGTTCGCGCGCCCTGACGGTGGCTTGGGAAGCGCTTGCGGCACGCTGGAGCGAAGGCACAACATGGCGGTTCCGGCCCGCCGTTCGACTGGGAGTGCCTTATGCGCCCGAACCGTCGGCGGGTCGGCGCGAGCCGTGCAGTGCAGCGACCGGTGGATCCCGGTGTCCCGTGTCTCCGGAAAGGGCTGGACGTGCCAGAGCCGCTTGATACCGTGCCCCGTGCCGCCCTCGGCGGCCTCGGCTTCCCACGGGAGGCCACCGCACCGCCGACGGTGGGTGTGGAGGAGGAGTTCGTCCTGGCCGACCGGTACAGCAGGGCCGCCGTGTACAGGTCGCCGTCCGTGGTGTACGCCGCCCGTGCCCACCTCGGCGCCCCGCATGCCACACCCGAGCTGTCGCGGTCCCAGGTGGAGACCGTCAGCGCGGTGTGCCGCACGGCCGGCGAACTGCAGTCGGAGATACGCCGATTACGCGGGGGCGCGGCCGCGGCCGCGGCCGAGTACGACTGTCTGCTGGTGCCCAGCGGAACGGCGGTCCTCGGCCGATCCGGGCCCCCGCCCCTCCTCGACCAGGCTCGCTACCGTGACCTGCAGCGCCGCTTCGGTCCCGTGACCCACGATCAGGGCGTGAACTCCTGCCACGTACACGTCGGCGTGGCCGAACGCGAAGAAGCCGTGCTGGCGGTCAACCACGTACGCGGATGGATGCCGCTGCTGCTGGCCCTCACCGCCAACTCGCCGTACAGCGACGGAGCGGACACCGGATACGCGAGCTGGCGTTCGATGGTCTGGAGCCGGTGGCCCTCCGCAGGCCCCCCGCCCTATCTGCGCGGCGCGGCCCATCACGACCGGGTCGTGGACCAACTCGTGGCCACTGGGGCGGCGATGGACCCGGCCATGGTCTACTGGCACGTGCGGCCCTCGCCGCACCTGCCGACCATCGAGGTACGCGTCGCGGACGTGCTGCCCGACTCGGCGAGCACCGCCGCGTACGCTCTGCTCGTGCGTGCCCTCGTCGGTCACGCCGTCGAGGTGGTGCGCGCCGGCGAGCGTGCACCCGAGGTCTCCGACCTGCTGCTGAGGGCGGCCTGCTGGCGGGCCGCGCGGTACGGGGCGACCGGCACCCTGCCCGCGGCCCACACCCTCGAATGCGCCCCGACGGCAGTCGGCCGGCTGATCGAGGAACTGTGGAAACGGGTCGAGCCCCATCTCAGCCGGTACGGCGACGACAGTCGCGTCGGCGACTGGCTCAGCGACGCCCACCTCGCCGGGGTGGCCGGCCACGCACGTCAGAGGCGCGTCGCGGAACGGTACGAGGGCCGCCTCCAGGCCGTGGTGGACGACCTGGCGGTCGAGGCCCCCTGAACCACCTCGCACCTACGGCGACCAGATCGGCGGGCGGACTCCGGAGGGGTGGATACGACAGGTCGGCCGTCAGCGGAGGTCTGTGGTGCAAGAAGAGACGAGGCCGGCCGGCCCCTCGGGCGGAACGATCACTCGGAAGGATCAGTTGGGCCGGATGCCGCGTCCGGATGCGTGGGGCGGCTATCGCGCCACAAGATCCTGATCATGCGGATATCCACGGTGATCCAGTCACGTCGGCCTAAGGACCAAGCCCCTGCACGGCACGGAACTGCACAGCACGGAACTGCACAGCACGGAACTGCACGGAACGAAGCGGCGCCGCACCGCGGCGGGTGGCAGGCCCTACGCACGGCCCTTGCCTGCGGCATCCTGCTGGCGGCTGCCACGGGCTGCGGCCAGACGGTCGAGCGCAAGACACCCGGTGGTGCGCCCGGCGCGGCCTCCGCCTCTCCCGGCCGAGCCGTGGGCACCCGCCTCCCCGGCGTCGGCGACCGGATGTGGGCACAGGTACCGACCGGTACCAGGCAGGCGGTGGTCGTCTACGGCGACCGCAGGGACTCACCCGACAGCGTCGCCGTGCTCTATCAGAAGCGGGGCTCGACCTGGGAGCAGACGGCGAGCTGGCCCGCCCACAACGGGAGATCGGGCTGGACGACCGACCACCAGATGGACGACGAACGCAGTCCCGTCGGGGTCTTCACCCTCACGGACGCGGGAGGCTCGCTCGCGGACCCCGGGAGCAGGCTGAGGTACTGGCGCGACGACAACGCCTACGCGTCCATGCTGATCCCGGGGGAGACCCACGCCCACGACTTCGACTACGTCATCGCCATCGACTACAACCGGCTCGAAGGCACCCCGCCCTTCGACTGGAACCGTCCCGACGGAGTGGAGAAGGGCGGCGGGATATGGCTGCACCTGGACCACGGCGACGGCACGTCGGCCTGCGTCACCGTCCCGGAATCCGGCATGAAGACCCTCCTGCGGACGCTGGATCCGGCCCAGTACCCCGTCGTGGTGATGGGTGACCGGGAACGACTCGAATCCTGACGCCGGCCGTGTCACCGCCCGACGACCGCGCCGACGACCGCGCCGACCGCCCCCGCCGGGCCCTGAGGTCTGGCCGGTCGGTCCGGCGGCATGTGCCCCGTCCAGGATCGGTGGCCTGACCCCGGCCCTCGGGATTGGACGCCGGCTCTGGGCACCGGACCCCCGGCCTGGCCCCCGTACCCGCGACAGCCACCGAGCGTGCCGCGGTCGGCGCCTGGCGCCGGCGACGTCGATCACCTGTGACGACTGTCCGGACCGCCCCGAGCCGTCCCGGGTGAGAATGCCGCCATGACCGATGATCAGTCCCGGATTCCCAGCCGTCCACTGCTGCGTCGTCCTCGTGACGGTGAACTCATAGACGTGGCCGGCGTCGCGCACTTCTTCCGGCTCACCGGTGAGCACACGGGAGGGCGTTTCGCCTTCGAGGAGTTCAGCCTGGCCCCGGGCACCGTCGGTGCCCGGCCGCATGTCCACGACGGACATGACGAGTACTTCTACGTCCTTGAGGGCGAGTTGACGCTTCACAACGGGGACGGCGAGGTGGCGGTCGGCCCCGGGCACCTGCTCGCCGCGACCCGGGGCACCCCCCACGGCTTCCGCAACGAGGGCCCCGCCCCGGTGCGCGCCCTGTGCCTCTACACCCCGTCCGGCTACGAGAACTACTTCCGGGACGTCCACGCCGCCGTGAGCGCCGGAGCCGAGGCGACGGACGAGCTGCTGGCCGAATTCCGCAGCCGTTACGGGACGAGCTCCTACCGGGGCGGCGAAACGCCGTAGGGAGGGCCGGCCGCCGAGGCCGCACAGGCGAACGCCGTGGGAAGGGCCCGCAGCCGCAGCCGCAGCCGCACCCGCAGCCGCACGCCGGCCACGCCGGTCCCGCTGCCGCCTCGCGGGCACGGTGGCGCGCCTTGTCACGCCTCCGCGCCCTCGGCGCCGCCCCGTCCGTCGTCCGGCCCGCTGACGAGCCGGGTCGCGAGCCGGTAGGCAACGGTGCCGTCGTGATACTCCCGACCGGGGACGATCCTGTCCGGAATGCCGGTCCGGTCGCTGTGGCTGCTCGACTCCCGCTCCCCGGTTCCGGGAAAGCGGACGGATGTCCGGGGTTCCTCGGTGAAGCGGAGCCGTTCGGAGCGAACCGTCGACCGGAACGATATGTCCCAGACCGGGTCCGTCGCTCCCGCCCCCATCGTTCAGGGCGGCTCCTCCCGCTCCTCGGTGCTGCGGCGGCGCCTGGGCCGGGAGGGCAGCTTTCCGTCTTCGGCACGTACGCGACGCTTGCGGGTGGCGCTCTGCCGCTGGACGCTCCGGTCCCTGTCCCGATCCCGGTCCCGAACCTGATCCCGCTCCCGGTCGCCGTCCGCGGGCACGCGTGCCACGGTCGGTTCCGCCGGCTCGGTTCCGCGTGCGGCGCCGCCCGCCGTGGCCGGGGCGTCAGCGACGGCCCGGCCGCCCTTCCGCACCGTTCCGCCTGCCGCCTCGGTGGCGCCCGCAGCCTCGCCGACCACATCCCCGGAGGCATCGCCGACGCCCTCGGCCACCCCTCCCACAACCCGCCCGGCATCCTCGCCGACGCCCTCGACCGCGCGTCCGGCGCTTCCGCCGACGCCCTCGACCGCGCGTCCGGCGCTTCCGCCCACGCCCTCGACCGCGCGCCCGGCACCCTGGCCGACGTCCTCAGCCACCGAGCCGACGCCCCGGCCGACGTGCCGCACGGCGGTCCCGGCACCGTGACCGACGTCCTGCACGGCCGCCCCCGCGCCCTGGCCGACGTCCCGCACGGCGGTCCCGGCTCCCTGGCCCACATCCCGTACGGCGGAGCCGGCTCCCTGACCGACGTCCTGTACGGCCTTTCCGGCACCCGTACCCAGCTCACCCACCGCTCGACGGGCTCCGCTGCCGACGTCCTCCACGGCGGACCCGACCCCGCGCGCCAGCTCGTGCAGAATCTCCGGGTTTCGGTCGAGGGTGGTGAGGACCCGGTTGATGATCATGGCCACATTGTCGAGACGCACTCTGAGCTGAGCCTGCGCCTCGACACCCGAGATGCCCAGGTGCACCCGGCCGAGCGTGACGTCCGCGCCGACGTTCAGCCTCAGCAGATCCAGCACCTCGGCCTGCAGCGACACGTGCGCGCGCAGGTCCTCGACGTCCAGATCGATCTCGTCGACCTTCAGCAGGGGGACGTCGAGAAAGACGTCGGGGTCACCGTGGGACGCCACAGGTGCGCCCGCCGCATCCTCCTCCTCGTAGGAGTCGGGCCCGTAGGACTCCGACTCCTCGTCCTCCCCGCCGTACGGCCCGAGGTCGGCGTACTCATCGGTTTCCCCGGCGTCGAGGTCGCCGTCGTACCGATCGGGCTCCTCGACGGGTTCCTCGTCGTTCTCGGCGTCGCCGTGCATCGCTGCGCCTCCGCAGTTTTGCCGTATGTTGCGTCCATTTTGATCCAATATGGGGATCAGTGCACGATCAGTGCCGCCCGCGGGGGTGGGGGGAGGGGCCATGGGTACGGCCCACGGGGTGCGAGATGCCGCCCCCCCACACACACAGGGACACGCTCCACCGACGCCCCGGCGACACCGCCCTCCAGGAAAGCCGAAAGAATTCCCCGCGGCGATGTCGAGAACCCGCGTCCGGCTCCGTCCCTGGTGCGAACGCGGCCAGAATGGCTCGCACCAGCACCGAGGAGAACCACGATGGCCAAGTACCTGCTGCTCAAGCACTACCGCGGCGCTCCCACCGCGGTCAACGACGTCCCCATGGACCAGTGGACGCCGGAGGAGATCTCGGCGCACATGCAGTACATGAACGATTTCGCAGCCCGGCTCGAGGAGACCGGGGAGTTCGTCGACAGCCAGGCACTCGCCCCGGAGGGAAAGTTCGTCCGGTACGACGGTGAGGGGCGCCCGCCGGTCACCGACGGCCCGTTCGCCGAGACCAAGGACCTCATCGCCGGCTGGATGGTGATCGACGTCGACAGCTACGAGCGCGCCGTCGAACTGGCCGGGGAACTGTCGGCGGCCCCCGGTGCGGGCGGGAAGCCGATCCACGAGTGGCTCGAGGTGCGCCCCTTCCTGACCTGCGTCCCCACCATCACGGAGTGACCTCGCGATGAACGAGAGCCTGCTCCGGAGCCTCGCACCGGGCGTGCTCGGGATCCTCGTCCGCCGCGGAGCCGACTTCGCGGCGGCCGAGGACGCCGTGCAGGAGGCCCTGGTCGAGGCGGTCCGCGTCTGGCCGGCCGACCCGCCGCGAGACGCGAAGAGCTGGCTGATCACCGTGGCCTGGCGCCGGTTCCTCGACGCGACCCGGGCGGACACCGCTCGCCGCCGGCGTGAGGACCTCGTCGATCTGGAGCCCGCGCCCGGCCCGGCACTCGCGGTGGACGACACGCTTCAGCTCTACTTCCTGTGCGCCCACCCGTCGCTGACGTCGTCGTCCGCGGTCGCGCTCACACTGCGCGCCGTCGGAGGGCTGACCACCCGCCAGATCGCCGAGGCCTACCTGGTGCCCGAGGCGACCATGGCACAGCGCATCAGCCGCGCCAAGCGCACCGTGTCCGGCGTGCGCTTCGACCGGCCCGGCGATGTCGCCACCGTGCTGCGCGTGCTGTACCTGGTCTTCAACGAGGGCTACTCCGGGGACGTCGACCTCGCCGCCGAGGCCATCCGGCTCACCCGGCAGCTCGCGGCGGCGATCGACCACCCGGAAGTGGCGGGACTGCTAGCCCTGATGCTGCTCCACCACGCCCGGCGTGCCACCCGTATCGCGCCCGACGGCAGCCTGGTACCGCTCGCCGAGCAGGATCGCGGCCGGTGGGACACCCGGTCGATCGCCGAGGGCGTCGGCATCCTCCAGGCGGCCCTCGCCCGGGACCGGCTGGGCGAGTTCCAGGCCCAGGCCGCCATCGCGGCACTCCACGCCGACGCCCCCACCGCCGAGGAGACCGACTGGGTGCAGATCGTCGAGTGGTACGACGAACTCGTACGCCTCACCGACAGCCCGGTCGTCCGGCTCAACCGGGCGGTGGCCGTCGGCGAGGCCGACGGACCGCGCGCCGGGCTGGCGGCGCTCGCGGCTCTGCAGGACTCGCTGCCCCGGCACACCGCGGTGGCGGCGTACCTCCACGAGCGCGACGGCGACCTGCCGACGGCGGCACGGCTGTACACCGAGGCGGCCGGGAAGGCCCCCAACCTCGCCGAGCGCGACCACCTGATACGCCAGGCCGCCCGGCTCAACGCCCGCAGGTGTCCCTGAGCGGCCGTCCTCGCCGGCCGCGCGTACCGCCCCGCCCGTCAGGAGAGCGCCGGAGGCGGCAGCCACCGGCACGCCGCTCGGCTCCCGGCCGGTTCAGAGCGTTTCCTGCAGCCAGTCGAAGACGACCTCGCAGTGGAGCTGGGGGGCCATCGGCGAGCAGTGAAGCTGGGCGCCCTCGGCGGCCGTGAGCCGTACGTAGTCCTTGGGTGAGGTCAGCTTGTCGTACAGCTCCCGGGCCTGACCGGGGTAGAACTGCTCGCCCTCGTAGTCGAGGACCAGCACGGGGACCTTGATCCGGCCCACCACGTCGGTGACGGTGAGTGCCTCGATGGCCCTGGCCGGTGTGTAGAAGTCGGTGAACATCTTGTTCTGGCGGGCGGCGAGCATCGCCGGGACGGAGAAGGGCTCGAAGCGTTTCCTGAGCGTCGCCGCGTCGGAGGCGGGCAGGTCCGGGACGACGTCCTTGTTCCAGATCGCGTTGGTCCCCTGCCGGCTGGGCCGGAGAATCTCCCGCACCTCCGGGGGAAAGCCCCGCCACGGTTCCACACAGCCCGGCATCGCGACGGCGGCGGCGAGCCGGGGCTCGAACGCGGCCGCCCGGGGGACCAGGTTGCCGGCCATGCTCAGACCGGTGATGGCGATCTTCCCGGTGTCCACGTCCTGCCGCTGGGACAGCCAGTCGATCAGCGGGCCGACGACCTTCTCCCAGGTGGGCGTGAACGTCACGCGGTCCACGAAGAGCAACTGCCCCTGCCCGGGACCGTCGTAGACGAGCGCGTTCCAGCCCCGGTTCAGCGCCGCGGGCACCCCGTACGTCCACATGTCGACGTTCTGCCCGTCGCTGCCGTTGGTGAGGATGACGGTGGGGCGCCGTGCCGTCGACCCGTCCGGCCGGAAGAACCACACCGGCAGGGGCGTGTCGCCGTACGGGACACCGGCCGTCACCGGCGGCGGGTCGCACAGCTTGCAGAACGTGTCCCAGGCGTCCCGCCCCGACTTGTACAGCTTCTCCTCGTCGCCCGGGGTGTCGGAGCCGAGGACGAAGAAGAGCGCCTGGCCGTAGTACTGCGCCGCGCGCAGGGCCCGCCAGCGCCTGGTCTGCTCGTCGGGATCGCTGTCCCTGGGCGCTGCCATGAGCTGATCGCCGAGTTTCCGGAACGTCTCGACGTACGACTGCGCGGACGGGCCGGCCTTGTTGATCGCGTTGACGGCGGTGAGTACCTCACCCACCTCGCCCGATCCCGTGCCGGACGCGCCCAGCGCGAGGAGGCCGTTGAAGTTGAGGCCCGGGTCCTTGAAGAGCGTCATCGCCCCGGGCGTCACACCCGTGCCCCGCGTGGGCGAGCCGGAGGACGAGGCACGTGCCCCGACCTCCGGCACGGGCGCCTGGCGGCTGCACCCCGCGGCCAGGAAGGCTCCGGCACCGACGGCGAGGAGGCCGCGCCGCGCGGGGCCGGCCGATGAGCTGTTCGATCCGTGCGTCACACCAGCAGACGGTAGGGGCGCCGGCGTCCGGCCCCGTTCCACGACATGCGCCGTTGTCCCGGACGGGGCGTACGACCCCACGGTCAGCCCAGCCGGCGGCCGCGCGCCCCGCCACAGAACGGCAGCCGCCCGGCTGGCCGATTCCGCAGGGCCGGGCGCCTGACCTCTACGGCACGTAGGGGTACCAGTTGGTCCATCCGCCGCTCTCGAGCTGGGCGTAGACACGGCGGCTGCCGGCGGTCACCGCGTACACCCGGTGGATCCCGCTCGGGCGGATCTCCCACTTGTCCATGGTGTGCGCGACGCCGTTGCTCACCCGGACGGGCCCGCCGCTGGCCCTCGAGATGCGGTAGACGTAGGAGTTCGGTGGGCTGACGAAGAACACCTCGTCCCTGATCCCGTCACCTGTCCAGTCGGCGTTCAGCCACTTGCTCCCGCACACCACAGGAACCTCATGCCCGAACGCCTCGATGGAACAGGCCGGAGCCCGAGTCGAGGACCGGACGTCCGGCCCCGCTTGAGAGGGAGCCGCCGTCATGGCGGTCACGCCGATGACACCGCAGGCCACCATCGTCAACTTGCGCATGTGCATACGTACCCCAAGTGTCGGTCCACGGACTGCCGACTTCCGCTACGAACGCAGGCGCGGATTCCGCACCCATTTCGTCTCGTGCTTCTCCTTCGGCTTCTGCGAGCCGAAGAACTGGACGCGCGCATAGGCCAGTCGGTCGTCCTGCTCGAAGTAGGTGAGGAAGACATCGCGCCATTCCGCGCAGGCCTTGTCGCCGATCGGCACCTGGAACACCGAGGGGGCGGTCTCGACCCTCGCCGAACCACCCCTCGTGACGTATCCCTGGAGTTGGGCTGTCGCCCGGTTCTTGTCCTCGGGGGTCGCGTCGCACAGTTGCAGCGTGATGTCCTGGAGGCGGTTGGCGTTCGCCCATTCACCGCTCCAGTCCACCCTTATCCCGTCCGCGGAACCGGACGGGAACTGCGTCGCGGCCGCGGCCGGCCCCGAGAGGACCGTGGCCGACGCGCTCACGGCCACGGCCAGGACGGCGACCCCCCTCGCCACTAATCCATTCGTCTTCAAAATGCCGATCTCCCCGTGTGGTTGACCCTGAATTCACCGCTTACGGTCGCCAGGCACGATAGCAGCCGGCCCTTCTTTCGGACAGTGACCCCGATATGGCAATTCGATCTTCGAATGGTCCCGGCGCCCGCCGCAGGGGAGGAAGTCGGCGGGCGAAAGAGTTCCACCGCACGAGGGCAATTGCCGAAACCCTGGTCACGGCGGCGTGCGCCCGCTTATGCGCCCACGCGCCTCCGCACGCTTCCACGGGAAGGCTGCCCACGCGCCGGACTTGCCCTGACGATGAACTGCCGCCGCGGCCGGGCAGCGGTCTCCGACTCCCGGCGGGCTTCGCGCAGGACCACCGGCCGGCGACGACGGGAGCCGGCCCGCCGCACGCCACACGAACTTCGGAACGACTCGGTCATCATGGGGGGAACGATGGGACGACGCTGGCTGGTCACGGGGTGTTCTTCCGGACTCGGGCACGCACTGGCCACCGCCGCGGCGCGGGCCGGGGACGAACTGGTGGTCACCGCCCGCAGGATCGCGGACCTGGAGGGTCTGGCCGCCGCGTGGCCCGGCCGCATCGTCCCGGTCCCGCTCGAACTGCGTGACGCCGCCTCCTGCGAGGAGGCGGTCCGCGTGGCGGCCGACCGCCTCGGTGGCATCGACGTCCTCGTCAACAACGCCGCTGCCGGGCTGTTCGGCGCCGTGGAAGAGGTCTCCGACGCCGAGCTGCGGGACCAGCTGGAGATCCTCCTCGTCGGCCCCTGGCGGCTCACCCGCCTGGTCCTGCCGCTGATGCGGGCTCAGGGGCACGGACACATCCTCAACGTGTCCTCCGTGGTGGGCCGGATGGCCTTTCCGGGCCTGGCCGCCTACGTCGCCGGCAAGCACGCCCTCGAAGGCATGAGTCAGGCCCTGGCCATCGAGGCCGCACCGCACCACATCCGGGTCACCGTGCTCGAACCCGGCATGTTCGCCACGCGCTACGGCACCTCCATGGCCGAAGCGGGCCTGCGGGTCCCCGCCTACGACGGGACCAACCGCGAGATGCTGGAGGGCACCCGCGGCCTCGCGGAGAGCCCCGACACCGGACGCCCCGACGACTTCGCGGCGGCGGTCCTCGACATCGTCGCCGCCGACGCCCCCACCCCTCTGCGTATCCCGGTCGGCGACGACGCGTTCGGCTACCTGGACGTGGCCGAGCAGACCACCCGCGAGGAGGACGCGGCGGCCAGAGCCCTCGTGAAGTGCCCGCCCCGGGTCTGACGAAGACCGGACGGACCGCCCTGACGGAAGGCGGGGGAGCCCCGGTCGTCCCGCCTCGTCACATGGCACCGGCCCGGCCCCGTACGTCACGGCTCAACTCATGTGCTGTGCGGGAACCGCCGGCCGCCGGATACGGGTTCGTAGGCGCTGATGATGTAGAGGGCCTCGTCATCGATGGCGTTCCCGTCCCAGTCCAGCGAGATCCGCACGGGGTGTCCGTCGGCGGCGTACCGGGCCTGGGCCGTCTCCGCGTCGCCCTTGCGGGCCCGGTCCAGCCTCTGCAGCAGCTCGCCGATCGTCGGGACTTCGGCGTGCTGCTCCCTGAGCTGCCGCCGGCTGTCCTCGTCGAGCCCCACCACGCCGGTCACCTTGCCCTTGTGCACCTCGACTCGGAAGGCCCCGGCCAGGACCTGTGTGTCCGACGTCAAGGTGTAGACGTACGCGTCGGGCTCCTGCCAGGCGGCGGTGACGTGCCCACCTGCACCTTCGAGGTCGTTTCGCCCGGCGGTCGGGGCGGCCCTCGACCGGCCGTCGTCGCATGCGGTGGCCACGCACAGCAGGGCGCCGGCGAGCGCGGTCGCAGACAGCAGTCGAGTGTGTGCACGGGCGGCAGTCATGATGCCCCCTTCCTGATCGGTCACCGCTGTGACGCCGGTGAGCGCGGAAACGTTCAGAAGGCCGCGACGGGACGGGTGCGCAGAGCGGTGGACGGTTCTCGCGCCTGCCGAGTCCCTGAAGCGGACAGCGTCCCGTACGGGCCTCGCCTCACGAACAGAGCACACGCGCAGACGGGCCGCCGGGCACGCCGGTCCGCCCGGACTGGGGCGGATCCGGCTTCCCGGTCACCTGAGCGGGCCGGCTCCCGATCGCCCCGGCCACCCCGGCCGCCACCTGCCGAGTACGGCCGACGCGGCGCCGCCCGGAGCCGGCGGGGTGTCCGGAATCGCCGGTCTCACCTCGCGCGGCGGCCGGTGTGCGCACCGGACGACTCAGACCAGTTCGGGTTGCGGTTCGGGTTGCAGTACCGGTGCGGCCTTCGGTTCCCACGATCTGGTGGTCCGTACATAGCCGTAGATGACCGAGGCCATCGCCAGAATGAGGAGGGGGCCGAAGACCAAGGGATGCTGGGCCATTGTCGTCGGCAGACAGCGGTACGACACCAGAAGCGCGGTGAACACCGCTGTGCCGTGGGCGACCAGTTGGACGGCCGACCGGTCCCAGCCATACGCGTGCGAGCGCAGCGCGGCTTCGATCGTGAGCGTGAACACCACGCCGGCGATGAGGTCCGTGCCGTAGTGGTAGCCGAAGCCCAGCGTCGCGCCGAGCGTGGCGATCAGCCAGAACGTGCCTGCGAAGCGCAGCGCTCGCGGGGCCCTGCGGGAGTGGATGAAGATCGCTGTGGCCCATGCCGTGTGCAGGCTGGGCATGCAGTTGCGCGGGGTGATCTCGTCGAAGGGCATCGAGTGCGGGGCGCTGATCGGTGGCAGCGTGCCCGGCCACACGTCGGCCACCGCCCAGTGACTGCCGTCGGCACCGTAGGCGAAGATCGGCCCGACCACGGGGAAGATCATGTAGATGCCCGGCCCGACGAGACCGATGGCCAGGAAGGTGCGCACCAGGTGATGGCTGGGGAAGCGGCGTTCGGCCGCCACATTGCGCAGCTGGTACAGCGTGACGACGACCGCGGCCACCGCAAGCTGGATGTAGACGTAGTCGAGGACGTGGCTGCCGACCGGACCGCTGGCCTCGACGAGCCGGCCCACCAGCCACGACGGGTCGCCCAGCGCGTGATCGGCGGTCGCCAGATACTGGTCGAGCACCAGGGGCCGCGTCTTCGACGTGATGAGCAGCCAGGTGTCACCGGTCTTGCGCCCGGCCACCAGCAACAGGGCCAGCCCGACGCCCTTCAGGAGCAGGACGCGTTCCTCGCCGGTGCGGCGCGTGACAGCGATGACCGCACAGCCCAAAATGACCCACAGTGCACCATTGCCGAAGAAATGGCCGTCGCTCATGCTGACGCCGAAGACCCATCGCACCAGCAGGAAGACGACGTCGATGCCGATCGCGACACCGGCCGCGACGTATCGTTCCCGTTTGGTGAGCACCACCATCATCAACGCCATACTCGCGTACAGCAGTGGCCCCGATTTAGGGGCGAATATGACCTCGCGTGCCTGATTGGTGAGCGGTCCGGGCTGGCCGTAGTGACGTGCGGCGATCTCCAGTGCGATAAAGAAACCGCAGGCTGTCGCGACCGCCAGGGACCACAGAATCACCCGTGGCCGGCGCCACGTGGCACGTCCTGTTTCGTCGTCTATTCGCGAAGGTGATCGCGATGATGTAGGTATCAATTGTCCGGCCGATATGTTAGTTGTTGGTCAAGTAAGTCACTTGTCGGGCTGGATGGTGCATTTTTCCGGTCAAGAACGGGCGATGAGGGTGATCGTTCCGAGTTCGGACATGTTATCGGAGTGCCGCTGGAGCGCGGGGCCGTTCGCATGCGGCGGCCGTACGACGCGGTCGTCCCCGCGGTGCGTGAGGGCGCGGAAGCAGTCGACGGCGGCACAATCGTCTACGTGGACGCACGTCATTCACCGGAGAAGCGGGAGCAGCCGGAGAAGCGGGAGCAGCCGGGGAAGCGGCGGAAGCCGGAGAAGCGGGAGCAGCAGAGGCAGCCGGAGAAGCGGCGGAAGCCGGCGCGGCCGGGGCTGCCGGACCTCGCCGAGCCGCCCGAGAAGACGGCCGATGGGCACTTCGTCGTCGTCAACGGCCGCCGGTGGCGGGCGACCGACCCGTCCCTTCCCGAGGAGCCCGCAGCCCGGCTGCGCCGGCACCTGATGGCGGCCCGCCGCAACGTCCGCTCCGCCGTGGCGGCGGCCGACGCGGAAGCCGAGCGAACCGCCCGCGCCCGCGTGCACCGGGCCAAGGTCGCGCTGGGGGAGCGGGGCACGCCGTGGTGGGAGCAGACCGAGCGGCAGCGCCGCGAGCGGTGGCAGGAAGGCCTGGCACAACTCGACGCCGAGACACCGGGGTGACCGCGTCACCGAGCCGCTCCGGAGCGGCGGCCCGCTCTCGCGACACGGCGGAGGGCCGTCCCCTCGGGGGACGGCCCTCCGCCGCGATGTGCCCGGGGCCTACGGCCGGCCGGTGTCCTTGACCGACTCCTTGGCCTGGCGGGCCTCACCGGCGGCCTGTGCCGCACGGCCCTTGGCGATCAGCTTGTCGTTGCCGGTGGCGCGCCCCGCTGCCTGCGCGGCCTTGCCGACGGCCTGCTCGGCCTTCGCACGGGCCTTCTCGCTCGCGGCCATGTTGCTCACCTTCCCTTTGGTGCCGGTGTCAGGTGCTGGTTGTGCACGTGACCGCTCTCGGGTCCGGCAAACCTCGGTGGCGGTGGCGGCCTCGCGGCATGCGGCGGGTGCCGGCGTGGCGGCCTCGCGTCACGGCCAGGGGTGTCCGGCGCGGTGCTCTCGTGTCATCCCTGCGGGGTGGCCGGCACGGCGGCCTCCAGCTCCGCGATGCTGCCCGACATGATGGTCCGCACATGCTCGGTGATGTGTTCCGCGGGCCAGTCCCACCAGGACAGCGCCAGCAGCCGTGCGACGTCATCGGCGTTGTGGCGCATGCGGATCAGACGGGCCGGATTGCCGCCGACGATTCCGTAGTCGGGCACGTCGCCGGTGACCACGGCGCCGGCACCGATGATCGCCCCGTGCCCGATGCGTACGCCGGGCATCACCGTCGTGCCGTGACCGAACCAGACGTCGTTGCCGACGACGGTGTCCCCTCGGTTCGGCAGCCCGGTGAGCAGGTCGAAGTGATCGGACCACGACCCGCCCATGGTGGGGAAGGGGAAGGTGGAGGGGCCGTCCATACGGTGGTTGGCACCGTTCATGATGAACCGCACCCCCGTGCCCAGCGCACAGAACTTGCCGATGATCAGCTTCTCCGGCCCGTAGTGGTAGAGCACATTGCGCGTCTCGAACGCGGTCGGGTCGTCCGGGTCGTCGTAGTAGGAGTACTCCCCGACCTCGATGAGCGGGGACTTCACGAGCGGCCTGAGCAGCACCACCCGTGGCTGCTCGGGCATCGGGTGCAGGACCGTCGGGTCGGCAGGCACAGGCATTCGGGCTGACTCCTCGTCAATCACGGGTCGATGTCGAGAACGATGATCTCAGCACCGGGCCGGCGACCCGCACGCGGCGGTGGTGGAACCCGGCTCCGCCACTCAGGTCGCCTCGCCCCGCCGCATGCCGTCTCGGGCCGGTACGCGGACCGTGACGCGCTGGTCTCCGCGGTCGCCGCGCAGGGCTACCGTGAACTCGCCGAATAGACGCTGCCGATGAGCACCCGGGAACTGAGCCGAGCCTGGTTCACCACACGGGAGGCGCGGGCCATGGCGGCCTGCTGGGGCATGCACCTGGACTTCGGCCCGGACGCGGCCGGCGGCGCCGTCTGTATCCGACCGGTGCCGGCACCTGGCCCGGCGCCGGCAACAACGCCGCCTCCGGCCGACTCGCGGCCCGGAGAGTACTCAGCGACACACACATGCGCAGCGGACCGCGGCCGTCGCGGTACCGGTAGACCGCCACGTCACCGGACCGCTCCAGGTGCCGATCCGGGAGCACGTCCACACGGCGTGACCCGCACCGTCCGGCAGGTCCCGCTCCGCGAAGTCCGAGGCGTTGAGCGCCCTGACCCCGCCACCCCGCAGCGAAGCGACCGCGCAGGCCTCCCGGGCCCAGGCGAGCAGGGCGGCCGGACCCGTGGCCTCGCGCGGCTGCCGCGCGGGTGCCCCGTGCCCGGGAAGCGGCGTGTACGTGAGGTGTACGAGGGTCATGTCGCCGAGCCCCGCCAGCAGGAACGCAGGGTGTTCGGCGATGCGGGACGACGACCGCAGCTGCAGCACGGTACGCCGGCCACAGCCGCCGCCCGCCGCGAACAGCGGTACCGGCGCCGTCAGTCCGTCCGGGAACATTCCCAGCCGGCGGGCCGGCACGTTCGGACGCGTCAGGTCACGCGTCTGAGCCTCGGCCACCCAGGGGGCGAGCAGATAGCGCACGGCACCGCCGCGTGCGCTCAGGGTCACGGCGGCCGCCGTCGTCACATCCGCGCCGTCCACGCGGGCCAGGGCCAGGGACCGGCCGCCGGGCAGCACGGACTCGCTGTACCGGGCAAGGCGCTGTCCGTCGTGCAACAGCACCACGGTGCGGCCGTCGACCGGTCCCGCGTAGAGCAGGTGCGGTGCGTCGAGGGGAGGTCCCGCGGAAGTGCCGGCGGCCCGGGTGACGCGCGTCGCGTCGTCGTCCCCGGCCCAGGCCGCCAGCGCCCGGCGCAGCAGCGCCCGGTCGTGCACCGCTTCCCCGCGCGCAGGCCAGGCCGTGAAGTCCACCCGCGAGGCGGCGGCCCACGCATCCGGTGCCGCCTGTACGACCTCACCGACCATGGGTGTGGTCCGAGGCGGCCGGTGCGCTCCCGGTCCGGCGGCGGACGTGGCCGGGACCCCGGCACAGGCCGGCGGCACCACCGCGGTGACGAGTGCCGCCAGCACCGCGCCCCCCGCCAGGCGCACGCGACGACGACGGCGCAGCGGATCGTTCGGCCGGGCCCGCACCGTGCACGGGTCGAACTCCTCTGACGTCAGCACCCTGGCGACGCTGATGCCGAGCGTCGCGTCGAGCCGTAGCACGGCCCGCAACCCGGCCTCCACGTCCGCGAAGCCGGCCGACTCCAAAATGTCCCGTGCCTCCGCCTCCGCCAGCCGCTCCACCCTCAGCAGGGCGAAGGCGGCCCGAGCCGTCGCCGACAGCTCGGACAGCGCCCGACTCAGGGCGAGTTCGTCGGCTCCGCCCGGGAACAGCCGCAGCGCCAGGACGACGGGCAGCCGGGGCGGCAGCATCCGGGGCGCGGGGAACCGGCCGGGCCACCCCGGTGGCCGCCAGGACAGGGCCAGGACCTGGCGCAACACCGGAACGTACAGCGACCGGGCCCCCTGGGAGGAGCCGCCCTCGCCACCGCGGGGCGCGGGCACACCTGGTGTCGCGACGGGAAGGATCCGCTGGACCAGCGAGTGGGCCAGCAGCACCCGCCGGTGTCGGCCCACGGAAGGGGGCAGCACCAGGTACGCCAGCCGTACGAGGCCGACGTACCGCTCGGTGAGCCGGTGTTCGGCGTGCGACAGGCGGTGGGTGGAGACCTGAGGGCAGCGGCGGAGCGAGGACAGAACCATGGGGGTGCCTTCCGCGACCTGGAAGGTGAGAGGCCGACTTTCCGGCAAACGAGTGAACCCGGCTCCGGTCACCGCCCCGCCCGCGGCGTGCCGCCTCGCCACCGGCCACCCGACCACCGCGCGGATCGCGGAACCGACCGTCCCGGAGCAGGTGATCCATGACCTTGATCGGTCGCGCTTTCACGCCTGCCGGGCCTACGTGATATTGCTAGTGAACCCGGATGGCTCTGACGTAGGTGAACGCAGCTGTGGTACCCGCCCGGGCAAATGCCGCTTCGGGCGAGGTGGGAATGGCAGACCGGGAGGAAAAGGCACATGAGGGCGAGTGTCACGGTGGGCCGGACGCCGAGGCGACGGAGACGACGCTCGCGCTGTCCGGTGACGCGGGGTGCATCGCCGAAGCCCGCCGGAGGGCCGCCGCTTTCCTGACCCTGGACAGGGCCGGACACCGGTCGAGAGTGTCCGAACGTTTCGTGGGTCTCGCCGAGTTGGTGGTCAGCGAGCTGGTCACCAACGCCTGCAAATACGCCCCTGGACCGATCCTGGTGCGCCTTCGTCTGTTCGCGGAAGCCGTGGAGGTCGAGGTGTGGGACAGCAGCCCGGTCCTGCCGGCGGCGCGGCGGGCAGACCCGGCACGGGTGGGGCAGCACGGTCTGGAGATCGTGAAGGCCGTGGCCGCCGACCTCGCCGTCCTCCGGGAGTCGGTCGGCAAGCGCGTCGTCGCCCGCATCCCCCTGGAGCCCGGCCCCCCGGCCGACGGACCCTGAGGCTGCCACAGGCGGCCGCCGGGGCGTCGTGCTTCGTCCGCCCGGCCGCCCCGAGCCCTCGGTCCGGCGGCCTCTATCATCGGACCGGACCCGGTCGTGGCGGGATGGAGGCAGTCGCGGGTGTTCTCGGTACAGGTCAGGTGGGCGCCGCAAGGGCGCGTCGTCGCGCTGCGGGGCGAGCTGGACCACGCGAGCGCGGTCCAGCTGCAGGAAGCGGCTGAGACGGTGTTCGCCGAGATCGAACGACCGGCGCTGATCGTGATCGACTGCGCCGCACTGGAGTTCTGCGACTCCTCCGGCATCAACAGCCTGATCCGGATGCATCTGCGGCTCGCCGGGCACGACGGCGTGCTGCGCCTGGCCGCTGTGCCGGCCTCGGTGGCGCGGGTCTTCACGCTGACGGGGCTGGACCAGGTGATCCCGATGCACACCACGGCGGAGGAGGCCGTGACGGCCGGCAGCACCGCCGGTGCAGGTCCCGGTGGGGACGGTCCGTCCGCGCCGCGTCCCGGCGAGTGGGAGGTAGCAGGGGAATGAGGCGCATTCCGGAGCAGCAGCCGTCACCGGGTGACACCTCGGGCCGGAAGCCATTGCTCACCGAGGGGGCGGAGAAGGATCTGCGCACGCTGTTCGGCCAGGCCACGGCCGTCTTCGCATCCCTGGCAGGACCCGCGCACGTCGTCGAGGCGGCCAACGCGGCCTTCTTCGCCGCCATCGGCGGCGGCGACCGCGTGCGCACCGGCGTACCCCTGGGGCGGCTGATGCCGGAACTTATCGACCAGGGCTTCCTCCACCTGCTCGACCGCGTCTACCGCACCGGGGAGCGGCACATCGGCCGCAACGCCCGCGTGCTGCTGGGTACCGGAGCCGGCGCCCGGGAGGCGTTCTTCGACTTCACGTACGAGCCCCGCCTGGACGAGGGCGGCAACGTGATCGGCGTACGGGTCATCGGCGTGGAGACCACCCAGGTCATGCAGGCGCAGCGGCTGACGGCCGAGCACCGGGCACTGCTGGAGCAGATCGCCCGCCAGGCCCCGCTGGAGCAGGTGCTCGAAGGCATGGCCCGCGTCATCGAGGACCTCGCGCCCGACGAGGTGCTCGTCTCCGTGCTGCTGGCCGACGACGACGCCCGGCACCTGCGCCACGGCGCCGCGCCCAGCCTGCCCGACTTCTACAACCAGGCCATCGACGGCATCGCCACCGGCGAAGGCGTCGGCTCCTGCGGCACCGCCGCCCACCGGCGCGAGCCGGTCATCGTCACCGACATCGCCACCGATCCCTTCTGGGACGACTTCCGCGACCTGGCCGGCCGGGCGCGGCTGGCGGCCTGCTGGTCGACCCCGATCCTGGCCAGGGACGGCACCCTGCTCGGCACCTTCGCCATGTACCACCGCGTCCCCCGCGCACCGCAGGAATCCGACCTGGCCCTGGCGAGGGTGTTCGCCGACACCGCTGCGCTCGCCATCGAACGCCACCACGCCGAGCGGGCCCGGGCGGCCGCCGAGGCGAAGGAGAAGGCCCTCCGCGACGACCTGGCCTTCCTGCTGCAGGCCAGCACCTCCCTCTCCGCCGACCTGGACTACACCCAGACCCTGCAGCGTCTGGCCACCTTGTGCGCGCCCAAGCTGGCCCCGCTGTGCGCGGTCGACGTCGTCGACGCCGGCCGCGTCCGCCGTATCGCCACCGCCGCGCCCACCGGCTACGACGGCAAGCTCCTCGCCTCCCACATCCCGGTCTACGACGCAGACGCCGACGCCGTGGCCCGCGTCCTGGCCTCCGGCCTGAGCGAGGTCGCCCGCCGCACGCCCACCGGCCCCGGACCCTGGCACGATCTCGGGGTCACCGGCTACCTGTGCGTACCGCTGCTCGACCGCGGCCGCGCCTTCGGCGCCCTCACCCTGCTGACCACCGGCGAGGACACCTTCGACGGACACACCGTCGCCCTGGCCGAGGAACTGGCCCGGCGCGCCGCCGCGGCCGCCCTCAACGCCCGCCAGTACACCCAGCGCGTCACCCTCGCCCGGGACCTGCAGGCCGGTCTCCTCCTGCCGGAGGTCCCCGCCCTCCGCGGCGCCGAGATCGCCACCTACTACCACCCGGCCGGCGAGGGCCTGGAGATCGGCGGCGATTTCTACGACGTCTTCCCGCTGACCGACGACACGTGGGCGTTCATGCTCGGAGACGTCTGCGGCCGCGGTGCCACCGCAGCCGCCACCACCGCCCTCGTGCGGCACACCGCCCGAGCCGTCGCCCCCCTCCTGCCCGGCCCCGAGGCCGTCGTCCAGGCGATCAACAAGGCTCTGCTCGACCGCCCCCACAGCCATGGCACCGGCTTCGTCACCCTCGTCTACGGCCATCTCGCCCCCGCCGGCGACGGCGGATTCGACATCACGCTCGTGCGCGCGGGACACACCCTCCCCGTCCACATCGACGCCGGGCACACCGCGAAGCCCGTCGCCGGCGACGGCTCCCTCCTCGGCATCGGCCCCGACCCGCACCTGGTACCCCTCCACCTCCGTCTGAGCCCGGCCGAAAGCCTGGTCCTCTACACCGACGGCATCACCGAGGCCCGCAGCCCGGACGGGGAGCAGTTCGGCGAGGAGCGCCTCACCGACACCCTGACCGGCATCGGGCACCCCGTGACCGCCGAAGAGGTCATCGCCGCGCTCACCGGCTCGGTGCGCACCTTCACCGGTGTCCACGGGATAGACGACGATCAAGCGGTCCTCGTCCTGACGGCCACAGCCGGCGAGTAGTGCCGTCGGGGGAGGCGGCGGGGGAGGCGGCGGGGGGCGGGCGAGGCGGCCCCCGCCGCACGGTTCCGTCCGGGACGGAACCTACTCGACGTTGATCTTGAACGTGCTGGTCCTGTTGCGGATGTCCTCGGCATTGCCACTCATCCGCAGGTTGCGGAAGGTGGCCTCGCCGACCGCCGGGCCCTGACCGGGTTCCGGCAACTCGTTGGCCCAGATGCCGAATCCGGACTTGGCGTCGAAAGCGTCCCCGCTCTTCTTGGAGTCGGTGATGGAGATGTCGGTGAAGATGGTGTCCTTCACCGGGAACTGCGGCTGGCCACCGACGTAGTTGGTCTGGAACATCACGCCTCCGTAGGTGGAGTCGTCGATGTCCACGTCGTCGACCCGGATGCCCTGGAATACCTTGGAGGCGGAGAACGCCCAGATGGCCGGGAAGACCTGCGAGCCCCAGAAGTGGCCGCCCGTCCGCTCCAGGGAGACGTTCTCGATCGTCGTGGGCCCGGTGCCGAAGCCGTTCATCGGATAGCCGAAGTCCAGCGAGGAGATCGTGATCCCGGAGTACACCAGGGTGTCCGCGACGCGGATGTTGCGGAAGGTGTTGTCGTAGCCGCCGTACACGGCCACGCCCGCTGCTCGCCAGGTGAGCGTCGAGGTGAGGTTCTCGTAGAGGTTGTTCTTCTCGTCGGCGCCGCCCGCGTCGATCGCGGAGAAGAGGGCGAAGCTGTCGTCGCCGGTCGCCCGGGCGTCGTTGTTGACCACGTGGTTGTCCGTGGAGCCGTTGGTCATGTTGACGCCGTCGGCGAACATGTCCCGGATCCGCGAGTTCCTGATGGTCATGCCGTCGGTGTTGGCGCCCCAGTACAGGCACACCATGTGCTCCACCCAGATGTCGTCGATGGTGATGCCGGAGACGTTCGAGAAGTCGAACACCTTGCCCGGCCCGTCGATCCGGGACGTGTAGTTGCCGAAGTAGGCGAAGCCGGAGAACGTGGAGCCCTTGGCGCTCGCCTCGGCCCGGAAGCCCACGTCGGTGTTCTCCTGCGAGGAGGGTGCGTGGAAGCGGGTGAACCACGGCCCGGCGCCGACGACCTTCACCGCCTTGCCGTAGACCTGGAACTTGCTCGAGGTCTCGTAGTCGCCGGCCGGCAGGTAGACGCCGGCGAGCTTGCCCGTGGTGTCCATGCGGACCTTGTCGAGGGCGTTCTGCACGTCCTGGTGCGAGAAGCCGGCCGGGACCGTGTAGGCCGCCGGGTCCGGGTTCGGGGCCGCCGTCGCCTGCTCGGTGTCGACGAAGTCGACGGCGTAGCTGGAGGTGTTGGCCGCGTCCTTCTGCAGCCGGATCTTCGAACCGGCCGGAACGGTCCTGCCGAGCAGCAGGTTCGCCTCGTCGTAGATGTGCCGCGGGGCCCCGGAACCGGGCGAGTTGCCGGGTGACGTCTCGTTGCCGTAGAGCCAGGCGTATTTCGAGGACAGGTCGATCGCCTTGAGGAACTGGCCGTCCACGTACACGTTCAGCGTGGTGGTGGTGCCGTCAGGGATCGAGAAGCGGGTCACGAGGGTGTCGGTCGCAGCGCGGGTGGTCCACTCGACGTACTGGCCGGTCCCGGTCAGGGTCACCGCCTTGCGGCCGCTCGCTTCACCGGCGAGGTCGCCGATGGTCCGGTTCGGGCCGACGACCTTGGCGCCGCCGCCGAGCGTGCCGTCCTCGGCCTCGTACGTGTCGTACGGCATGTCCGCGCCGCGGCCGACGAAGAGGGACTGTGTCGTGGTGTTGTTGCCGCGCTTGACCGGTAGCTCGTTGGCGTCGCCGGCGATGACCGTCTTGACGGTGTACTTTCCGTTGCCGGCCGTCCAGGAGCCGAGGCCGACGGGCGCGGTCGTCTGACCGGCCGCGATGACCCCGTTGTAGGAGCCGCTCAGCGTCTTCACGGTGGCGCCCATGGCGTCCTGGACCGTGAGCGTCACGCCGTGCGCGCCGGAGGCGGAGCCCGCCGTCCCCTGGTTCTTGATCGCGACGGAGAACTTGATCTCGTCACCCGCCGAGGCGCTGGAGGGTGTCCAGGAGACCGGCGAGGCGACGAGGTCGGAGCTGGACACGGGCTTGACGACCAGTGGGTCGGAGCGGGTGAAGGCGTTGTTCGCCTCGTTCTGCTCGATGACCTTGTTCGACGGGTCCACTTGGGCGCCGACCGCATAGCTGCCCGCATCCCGTGTACCGATGCTCGCCGTGACGGTCTTCGACTCACCCGGTGCGAGAGCGGGGACGTCGGCGGTGGCGGCCTTGGTGCCGCCCAGGGTGAAGTTCAGGTCGGTGGCCTTCGCCGGCTTGCCGCCGCCGTTGGTGACGGTAGCCGTGAGGCTGATGGCGTCCGACTCGACCGGGGCGGCGGGCGTGCCGGTGATGCCGGTGACCTGCAGGTCCGGGTTGGCGGCCGGCGTGCCGATCACCTCGAACTCGGCGACCTGTGCGCCCGGCGCGCCGGTGTTCCTGGTGAACTTGAGCTGGATGTCGGCGGCGGCTCCGGAGACCGGGATGGCCACCGCGTTGCCGCTGGAGGGGGAGAAGGTGTAGTCCTTCGCCGCCACGAGGCTCGTGAAGCCCGTCGCGTCCTGGTCGCGGCCGAGCACCTGGATGTTCTGGGTGCGCGTGGACCAGGCGGCGTCCGGGTTGAGCTTGACGACGACCTGGCCGAGGTCCGCGTTGGCCCCGAGCCTCGTGGTGAGGGTGGCCGGGTAGGCACCGCCCGCGCTCTCCCAGTAGGAGCTGGTCAGGCCGTCGTTGGCGTTGGCGGCGAGATAGGTGAAGGTGTCCGACGACGCCTCGATCGGCTTGCCCTGGGCGAGGTTGGATCCGGGGCCGCCGGGCGAGCCGGGCCGGGTGACGCTGTTGCTCGGCGCCGACACGTTGCCGGCGGCGTCCTTCGCCTTCACGTGGTAGGTGACCGTGGAGGTCGCGGCGGGAGTGTCGGTGTACGTCGTGACATCGCCCGCGACCGTCCTGACGAGCTGGTCGTTGGCGTAGACGTCGTAACCGGTGACCTTGACGTCGTCGCTCGAGGCCTGCCACGTGAGCTTCACATCGCCGCCCGACTGTGTGTAGGCGAGGTTGCCGGGCGCCGTGGGAGCCTGGGTGTCGCCGCCGGAACCCTTGCGGGTCACGCTGTTGCTGTCGGCGGAGACGTTGCCCGCCGCGTCCTTGGCGCGGACGAAGTAGGTGATGTCGCTGCCGGCGGGCTGGGTGTCGGTGTAGGTCAGGACGTTGCCGGCGACGCTCGCGCGCAGCTGGCCGTTGGCGTAGACGTCGTATCCGGTGACGCCCGTGTCGTCGGCGGCCGCGCTCCAGGTGAGCTTGATCTGCCCGCTGCCGGGCTCGGTGTAGGCCAGGTTCGCGGGGGCGGTGGGCGCCTGGGTGTCACCGGTCGCCGGTCCGTACACCTCCAGCTCGGACAACTGCCCGGCGGGCCAGCCCGTGTTGGCGGTGACGAGCACGCGCACGTACCGCGTCGTGGTGGTGTCGAAGCCCATGGTCGCCGACTGGCCGTTGCCGCTGTCGAAGACGTAGGCCTTCGACGCGGTCAGGTCGGTGAAGTTCCGGTTGTCGGTCGAGCCCTGGATCTTGAGCGTCTGGCTGCGGCTCGGCCATCCGCTGGGCAGCCGCAACGTCACCTGGTTCACCTTGACCGAGGAACCGAGATCGACCTGCACCCACTGCGGGAAGGCGTTGTTCGTGCTCTCCCAGTAGGTCGCGGGATTGCCGTCACCGGCGTTGGCCGCGCCGTAGACGTCGGCGTGCCCGCTCTCGCTGAAGGGCCTGCCCTGCGCGAGGTTGGGCGTCGAGGCGTCGGTGGTGAGCACCTGCATCTCGGCGAGCTGAGCGGTCCCGGCGACCGAGTTGCCGCTGAACTCGGCGCGCACGTAGCGGGCGAGTGTCGCGGGGAAGGAGATCTTCACCGTGTTGCCGCTGCCGGGGCTGAAGACGTACTGCGCCGACGACTTGAGCGTGGCGAAGCTCTGGCCGTCGGCGCTGCCCGTCAGCGCGAGCGTCTGCCTGCGGGTCTGCCACTGGGCCGGCAGACGCAGCACGACCTGACGGACGCGCCGGGACTTGCCGAGGTCGGTCTGCACCCACTGCGCCGACTTCTTCCCTGCCTGCCAGTACGTGCTGGTGTCACCGTCGCTCACGTTCGCGGCAGCGTGCCCGCCGCGTGCGCTGCCGGCTCTGGCACCGGCGCCGACGGCTGCGTTCGGCCCGCCTGCGGCCTGCGCGTCGAGGGCGGGCAGCCCGAGAATCAGGACGCTGGAGACCAGCGCGGCGGTGGCCGCGCGCCGTCTCCAGCAGGTGCGTTTGCGTCGAGTCATGCGGGGTCTCTCCCTGCGAAGGCTCACGCACCGGCTGAGGGCGCGCGAGGGCGGCTCGTATCGGGGCAGTGCGGTGGCGCGTCACGGCATGACGGCACGGGCCGTCCGTCCGAGGGCACGGCTGCACCGGCTTCTTCCGCTAAGGCCGGAAGCCGGCCGTACAGGCGCGGCGTCGCAGAGGTCGCCCGTGACCAGCGACGAGCGCGCGCAGATTCTTGCGTTGATTCATCGCTATATTGCAGACGAATCCGTGGCTCGTCCACGGTTGCGGCAACGTGAGTTTCGGCAGAAGCGGCCGTCACTTGGGGGTGGGGGTGGCGCCGGCTGGGCCTGCGCACGGCGAACGGGCTGGTGGGCCCTGGTGCCGAGGGCGCGACGAACGGCCCGCCAACGCCGTGTCGGCAGCCGACTTGTGTGGGACTGCTGTCGATCGGTGGTGGGACGACCCCGGCTGCCCCGCGGATCCGGGCGACCGCGACGACGCCTCAGGTCGCCCGGCTGGTAGAGCGTTGTCGGACGCCCCGTACGGTGGTCAATAAATTGCGGCATGGGCGCAAGTTCTTGCGTTCACGGTACGTCGTGTCGCATGCCTTGCGTAATCGAAGGCGGATGAACCAACTCCTGTCGCATCCGCAGGGGTTACCGGTGAGCGCCTGAGTGGCCCATGTGCCGGTGACCGCGAGGTGAAGGCGGTGTGGGGGAGTTGTTGTATCTGGGCGACGGCCGTAGCGCGTCTCGTCACGGCTGAGGTTGTGTCATGAAGGTATCTCCAACCCCCCACTCGACTTGGAGACTTCATGTGCTGCGCCCTCTTCGGTCCGCCCGCGCCCATTTGGCTTGTGGCCGGTGCCGTTGGTGCGTGATGCACACCCTCGTGAAGAGGGACGGGTGGTGTCCCATGTCCGGCCTCGCCCGGGTGCGGTGTGCGCGACGTGCGTCTCGGTCGTCCCATGTCCCGGCGACCGCAACCGCCGCGCTGAGCAAGTCCGTTCGGCGTGCGCGCCAGGCACGGCCCGGTCCGGTGCATGGTCAAGATTCAGTCAACATCACATTATGGAGTGACATGTCCATGACATGAATGTCAGTCTCTGTTCACCCGCTGTTCGAGCAGGACAACCTCCGAAACGACCCGGCCGGCCCCACACCGACCGGACTTTCCCCCCACATAAGGAGCTTGTGTGACCTCCCGCTATACGCGTCACTCGCACACCGCTTTGGCCGTCGCCTCTGCCGTGGCCGCCGGAGCCCTCCTGAGTACCGCGCTGAACTCCACGGCCGTGGCGCAACCCGCCACCGGCAGGATTCAGCTCGCTGCGGCCCCGACCACGCTGTCCGCCGCTGCCCGTACCACCCTGATCCAGCGGGCCGAGGCCGGTGCCGCGGCGACCGCGCAGCACATAGGTCTCGGCGCCAA
>NZ_JBICWT010000020.1:0-24681 GCF_043199955.1 Streptomyces sp. NPDC048514
GTCCGGCTGGTGTGTTGTCGGGGATGGGCCGGTCGTGTGAGGTGGAGGGGGAGTTCGTTCCCGTTCTGCGTAAGGGGCGGTCGGAGGAGGAGTCGGTCGTTGCGGCGTTGGGCCGGATGCACACGCTGGGTGTGGAGGTGGATTGGGGGGCGTTCTTCGCCGGTCGTGGGGCTCGTCGGGTGGATCTGCCGACGTACGCGTTCCAGCGTGAGCGTTATTGGCTGGAGGCGCCGGCCGGTGTGGGTGATGTGAGGTCGGCGGGGTTGGGTGCTGCGGGGCATCCGTTGCTGGGTGCGGCGTTGTCGCTGGCGGACAGTGATCGTCTGGTGTTGACGGGTCGGTTGTCGGTGCGGTCGCAGCCGTGGCTGGCGGATCATGCCGTGTCGGGGGTGATTCTGTTTCCGGGGACGGCTTTCCTGGAGTTGGCGGTTCAGGCGGGTGACCGGGTGGGTTGCGGCCGGGTGGAGGAGTTGACGCTGGAGGCGCCGTTGGTGCTTCCCGAGCGTGGGGGAGTGATGCTTCAGGTCACGGTCGAAGGACCGGACGACACGGGGGGCAGCCGCTCGATCACCATCCACTCCCGCCCCGAGCACACGGACGACGACCTGCCCTGGACCCGCCACGCCACCGGTGTCGTCGCCCCGGGCGCGGACGGAGGCGGATACGACCTGCAAGGCGTCTGGCCGCCGCAGGGGGCCGAACCCGTCGAGGTCGGCGACCTGTACGAGCGGTTCGCCGACGGCGGCTTCGGATACGGCCCCGCGTTCCAGGGACTTCGGCTCGTGTGGGTGACCGGCGACGAGGTGTACGCAGAGGTGCGGCTGCCCGACGAACAGCGGTCCGCCGCCGCCGCGTACGGCCTGCACCCCGCACTCCTCGACGCCGCCCTCCACGGCATCGCGCTCGGCTCGCTGCTGGAGAGCGGGGAGGGCGAGGGCAGGCTGCCGTTCTCCTGGACGGGCATGTCCCTGAAGGCCGTCGGCGCGACGGAACTGCGGGTGCGGATCGGTACCGCCGGCACCGACGCGGTGTCCGTCGCCGTCGCCGACTCCTCCGGCAGCCCGGTCGCCACCGTCGACGCCCTGGTGCTGCGAAAGGCGGCGGGGAACCGGGCCGTCGCCGGACCGGCCGGACCGGATGCACTGTTCCGGGTCGACTGGCTGTCCGTGCCCGCCCCGGAACAGCAGCCGTCGGGCGCGAGGCTCGCCCTGATCGGGGCGGACGGCGAGAAGCGGTCGAAGGCCCTGGAGGACCTCGGGTTCCTCCTGGAGTCCTACACCGACCTGGGCGCGCTCCGCGGAGCGATCGACTGGGGCAGCACGGCCCCCGGGTTGGTGCTGGTCTCCTGCCCGCCCGCGCCGGGCACCGCCGACGGGGTACGGAGTGCCACGCACCGCGCCCTGGAACTGGTCCAGGCGTGGCTCGCGGACGAGCGGTTCGCCTCGTCCCGGCTGGCGTTCGTCACCCGCCGGGCGGTGGGCACCACCACCGGCGAGGACGTGTCCGACCTGGCCGGCGCCGCCGTGTGGGGCCTGGTGCGGGCGGCGCAGTCGGAGAACCCGGACCGGATCGTCCTCGTCGACGTCGACGAGGACGAGACGTCGGACCACGCACTGGGCGCGGCCCTGCTGTCCGGCGAACCGCAGATCGCGGTGCGCGCGGGTGAGCTGGCCGTGCCACGTCTGACGCGCGTGCAGTCCGCCCCGGAGAATGCGGCCCCGGAGTGGAACCCCGGTGGCACCGTGCTGATCACCGGCATGGGACTCCTCGGCGGTCTGCTGGCCCGGCACCTCGTACGGGAGCGGGGGGTGCGCCGGCTGGTGCTCACCAGCCGGCGTGGCCTCGCCGCCGAGGGTGCGGAGGCGCTGCGGGCCGAACTGGCAGGACTCGGCGCCGAGGTCACCGTCGCCGCATGTGACGCCGCCGACCGCCGGGCGCTGGCCGCAGTGCTGACCGCGATCCCAGCGGACCACCCGCTGACGGCGGTGGTGCACACGGCGGGCGTCGTCGACGACAGCCTGGTCGACGGGCTCACCCCGGAGCGGCTGGACGCGGTGTTGCGACCCAAGGTGGACGCCGTGCTGAACCTGCACGAGCTGACCCGGGACCAGGACCTCGCCGCCTTCGTCGTCTACTCGTCGGCCGCCGGCGTCATAGGCAGTGCTGGCCAGGCGAACTACGCCGCCGCGAACGCGTTCCTCGACGCCTTCGCCTACAGCAGGCGCAGCCAGGGCCTGCCTGCGACGTCGCTCGCGTGGGGGCCATGGGACGAACTCAGCTCCATGACCGCCACGCTCGACGCCGGTGATGTTGCCCGTGCGGCCCGTGCTGGAGTGGGCGGGCTGACGACGGAGCAGGGCCTCGCGCTGTTCGAGACGGCGCTGGGCCTCGACGACCCGCTGCTGGTGCCGATCCGGATCGACACCGCCGCTCTGCGGTCCGGGGCCTCGGGGGTCGCCCTTCCTGCGGTGCTGCGCGGACTGGTACGCACCCCGGCCCGCCGCGCAGTGGCCGCGGTGGCGGGCGACGGGACGGCCCAGCCGTCCCTCGCCGGGCGCCTGGCAGCCATGTCGGACGCCGAACAGCAGTCAGTACTGGTCGAGTTGGTGCGTGTCCAGGTGGCCGCCGTGCTGGGCCACCCGGGACCGGAGGCGGTCGCCGACGACCACCAGTTCGTGGACTCGGGCTTCGACTCGCTCACCGCCGTCGAACTGCGCAATCGCCTCAACGCGGTCACCGGCCTGCGGCTGCCCGCGACGCTGGCGTTCGACCACCGCACCCCGGCCGACCTCGCGGAGCGGATGCGCCGCGAACTGGCGGACGCACCCGCCTCCACCGGCGGCCCGGCCGGCGGGGCCGCCCCCGCCCCGGTAGCGGCCGAAGGCGGTTCCGCGACGCTGAGTTCGCTCTACATGGGCGCGTTCCAGAACGGCAAATGGGGAGAGGCCTTCGACCTGCTGCGGGCCGTCGCGGCGCTGCGGCCCCAGTTCAGCTCGTCCGCCGGTCTGGACAAGGCGCCGGCACCGGTCAAGCTGGGCCGCGGCGAGGCGCCTACCCAGCTGTTCTGCCTCCCGTCCTGCCTGGCCCTCGCCGGACTGCACCAGTACGCGCGGTTCGCGTCGTCCTTCCGTGGACTCCGCGACGTGTCCGCGCTCCCGCTGCCCGGGTTCGTCGGCGGCGAAAGCCTCCCGACGACCATGGACGCCGTCGTCCGGGTGCAGGCGGAGGCGATAGCCCAGGCCGCGGACGGTGCGCCGTTCGTGCTGCTCGGCACATCGGCCGGCGGCTGGTTCGCGCAGGCCGCCGCGGGCTGCCTGGAGGCGATGGGAGTCCAGCCGTCCGGTGTGGTGCTGGTGGACACTTACGTGCCGAAGAGCAACTTCGTCAACCAGTTCGGACTCGCCCTCATGGACGGCATGTCCGAACGCGAAGGCACCTTCGTCGCGATGGACGACGACCGGCTCTCCGCCATGGGCTGGTACCTCCACATCTGCAAGGACTGGGAGCCCCGGCCGGTGTCCACACCCACCCTGCTCGTCCGGGCCGAGGAGCCGCTGGCGGGCGGCAGCACCCCGGCATCCTCCGGGGAGTGGCGCTCCTACTGGGACCTGCCGCACGACGTCGTCGACGTCCAGGGCAACCACTTCAGCGTGATGGAGGACCATGTGGCGTCGACGGCGGCCGTCGTCGAAGCATGGATCGCAGGGCTGCCTTCGCGCGGTGACGCCGGATGACCGGCCACACCGCCGTACCACCGCGTGCCACGAGGCACGACCGGTAACCAGGAAACAGGGAGACGTACGACCATGGCACCGAACCGCGACGACAGCCTGTGGCTGCGCCGCTTCCACCCCCGGCCCGACGCCAGGGTGCGACTGATCTGCTTCCCCCACGCCGGGGGATCCGCGAGCTTCTTCTTTCCCATGTCGCAGGAGATGTCATCAGGGATCGAGGTGATGGCCGTCCAGTACCCGGGGCGGCAGGACCGGCACACCGAGCAGCCCGTCGCGAGCGTCCAGGCGCTGGCTCGGGAGGTGTTCTCCGTGCTGCGGCACTGGACCGACCTGCCCCTCGCGCTCTTCGGGCACAGCATGGGCGCCAGCGTGGCCTTCGAGGTGGCGCGGCTGCTCGAGCAGGAGGCCGGCATCGAACCGGCGGCCCTTTTCGCGTCCGGCCGGAACGCCCCGTCCCAGCCCCGCAGCAACGACATCCACCGGCTCGACGACGACGGCATCGTGGCGGAGCTCCAGCGGCTCAGCGGCACCGACGCCCGCATCCTCGGCGACATGGAGCTGCTGCGCCTCGCCCTCCCCGCGATACGCAGTGACTACAAGGCGGCGGAGACCTACCGCTACCAGCCCGGACCGCCCCTCGGCTGCCCTGTCGTAGGACTCGGCGGTGACAGCGACATCCGGGTGGCGGTGGAGGACCTGGCGGCCTGGAGCGACCACACCACGGGGACGTTCGAGCTCCAGGTCTTCCCCGGCGGTCACTTCTACCTCGGCGACCAGAAGGCCGCCGTAGTCAACACCGTTTCGGACTTCCTTCTCTCCGTACGGACCACCGGCCCATCGAATTCCAGCTGAAATCCAGGGCCGCCGAATAGGGGCCGGTAGGGGTTGTCGTCCCGGCTCGCTCTCGGCTTGGCTGAACCGGCGTACCGGGACCACAGGAAAGTAGAAACACATATGCGCGTGCTGTTCGCCACCGTCTCCGAGAAATCCCACTTGTACACCATGGTCCCGCTGGCGTGGGCGTGTGCGGCAGCCGGACACGAGGTGAGGGTGGCGAGTAATCCGGTACTCACGGAGACCATCACCCGCACTGGTCTCACCGCTGTGTCCGTGGGCACCGACCACAACATCCACCAGATGTTCGCCATGCATCACGACCAGCTGGAGAACGAGATCTCCGACTGGTCGGAGCCGTTCGCGGACCGGCAGACGTGGGAGAAGGTGCTCACCAAGTACCGGATGAGCGTCCAGTTCGCCTACCAGATCTACAACGACTCCATGGTCGACGACATGGTCGCGCTGGCCCGGGACTGGCAGCCGGACCTGGTGATCTGGGACCCGCTGACGTACGCGGCGCCGGTGGCTGCCCGCGTCGTCGGCGCCGCCCACGCGCGCATGCTGTGGGCCGTCGACATCTACTCCACGATGCGTTCGGCGTTCCTGGAACTGATGGCCCAGCAGCCGGAGGACAAGCGCGAGGACCCGCTGGCCACCTGGCTGACAGGCCTGCTCACCCGCTACGGCAGCGACTTCGCCGAAGAGGTCACCACCGGCCAGTGGACCATCGACCAGATCCCGGACAGCCTCCAGCTGCCGCTGGACGTTCGGCGTGTCCCCGTGCGCTGGGTGCCCTACAACGGGCCCGCGGTGGAACCCGGGTGGGTCCGCGAGAAGCCGCAGCGGCCGCGGGTGTGCCTGACCTCGGGTGTGTCCTTCGGGGCGCTCGGCGGCTCCTTCGTACCCGTCCAGGAGATCCTGGACGCGGTCGCCGACCTCGACATCGAACTCGTCGCTGCGCTGCCCCGGGAGATGTCCGCCGGGCTGGAGCGGGTGCCGGACAACACCCGGCTGGTTGACTTCGTCCCGTTGCACACCCTGCTGCCCCACTGCTCCGCCATCCTCCACCACGGAGGATTCGGTTCCTGGGCGACCGCCCTGGTCCACGGCGTACCTCAGTTCATGGCCCCGATCCGCTTCGCCGACTGGTGGTCGAAGGCGACCGCGCTGGACGCGGCGGGTGCGGGGATCTACGTGCACGCCTCCCAGCTCACCGCGCAGGGCGTGCGCGAGGGCATCCAGCGGCTGCTGCACGAGCCGTCCTTCCAGAAGTCCGCCGACCGGCTGCGGGCCGAGGTCGAGGCCATGCCGAGCCCCGCCGAAGTCGTGCCCGTCCTGGAGAAGCTGACGGCAGAGCACCGCTCATGACCGTCCGGGAGCTGGCCATCGGCGGAGCCCATGTGTTCACGCCGGTGGTCCACCCCGACGAGCGGGGCACGTTCCGCGCGGACTACGTCGAGTCCGCCTTCGTGGCGGCGGTCGGGCACCCGCTCCGGCTGGGGCAGTACCACAACAGCGTGTCCCGCTACGGAACGGTCCGTGGGATCCACTACGCACACGTGCCACCGGGCCAGGCCAAGTACGTGACCTGCACCCGCGGTTCGCTGCTCGACGTGGTGGTGGACGTCCGGGTGGGATCCCCGACCTTCGGGCAGTGGGATTCCGTGGTGCTGGACGACCGGACCTGCCGCGGGGTGTACATCGCCGAGGGCCTCGGGCACGCGTTCATGGCGCTCGAGGACCACACCGTGGCCGCCTACCTCTGCTCCACCGAGTACAACCCTGGTGCGGAGAGCGAGATCGACCCCTTCGACCCCGCACTCGCGCTGCCCTGGCCGGACGGCGTGCAGCCCCTGGTCTCCGGCCGGGACCGCGAGGCGCCCACCCTTGCCGAGGCCCGGCAGGCCGGCTTACTGCCCGCCCACGACGCCTGCCTGGAGCACTACGCGGCGCTGCGGCGCACCTGACCGCCCGACCGGCCCGGCCGCCCCCCGGAGGCCGGCCGGTCGCGCGGCACCCCACGCCGGACCCACACGTCCGGCGGAACCGGGGCGGAATTCGGCTGGAGCAAGACAGAGAAGGCATGCCGGTGATCGAGGTTCAGAAACTCCGGAAAACCTACGGCGACCATGTGGCCGTCGACGACGTCTCGCTTTCCGTGGAGGAAGGTGAGATCTTCGGCATTCTCGGGCCCAACGGCGCGGGCAAGACCACAACCGTGGAATGCATCGAGGGCCTGCGCGGATACGACGGGGGCAGCATCTCCGTCATGGGACTCGACCCGCACCGGGACAAGGAGGAACTGCGCCAGCGCATCGGCATCCAGCTCCAGGAGAGCGAACTGCCGCCCCGGCTCAAGGTCTGGGAAGCGCTGCAGCTGTACAGCACCTTCTACCGCGAGCCTGCCGACTGGCGGAGCCTGATCGGAGAATGGGGCCTGGAGGAGAAGCGCGACAGCCGGTTCGGGCAGCTGTCCGGAGGCCAGAAGCAGCGGCTGTCCATCGCCCTCGCACTGGTCGGCAAGCCCCGGATCGCGGTGTTCGACGAGCTGACCACCGCACTCGATCCGCGAGCGCGGCGGGAGACCTGGCAGTTGGTCGAGCGGGTGCGTGCCCAGGGTGTCACCGTCCTGCTGGTCACCCACTTCATGGAGGAGGCCGAACGTCTCTGCGACCGCATCGCGGTCATCAGGGACGGACGGCTGGTGGCCCTCGACAGCCCACCGGGCCTGATCGCGGCCGCCACCGGCGAACAGCACCTGTGCTTCACGCCCTCCGCACCCCTGGACGAAGCGCTGCTGACCGCACTGCCCGAGGTCACCTCGGTGACCCGGGCCAACTCCCGCGTGACGGTGACCGGTTCGGGAGACCTGGTGTACGCGGTGGTCGTGGCCCTCGCGCGACACGACATCGTTCCCGGCGAACTGAGCCTGAAGCAGCCGACGCTCGAGGACGCGTTCGTGAAGCTCACCGGTGCGGCACCGCAGGCCTGACACCGTGCCGTGCCGCCGTACACCGTACCCAGCGTCGCCCCCGCCCCGAGGGCCGTTCCGACCCCAAGGCGACCCGCTGCCGGGCCACTCCTGTGGCGGCGCGCCGACCGAACGCGGCCGCCGGCCGCCAGGAGGACATCCATGACCGGGCGTTCCCAGCTCACCCTCGTCGAGACCAAGCTCTTCCTCCGCGACCCCACCGCGGTCTTCTTCGTGCTCGCTCTGCCGATCATGCTGCTGGGCATCTTCCACATCGTCACCGGCCACTCCGACGACACAGCCGCCCAGAAGGCGTCCATGGCGGCCTTCGTCCCGGCCATGGCGATGTCCATGTGTCTCACCATGCTGTCGCTGAACCTGCTGCCCACGACACTGGCGACCTACCGGGAGAAGGGCATCCTGCGCCGGATGGCCGCCAGCCCCGTCCACCCCGTGAACCTGCTGCTCGCCCAGCTCGTCATCAACCTGGCCACGGCGGTCGTGGCGGCGCTGCTCGTCCTGAGTGTGGGGCGGAGCGCGTTCGGCACGGCCCTGCCCGAGCAACTGCCCGCCTTCCTGCTGACCTTCGCCCTGGGCGCCTGGGCGCTGTTCTCGGTCGGTCTCGTCGTCGCCGCGGTCGCTCCGAGCAGCCGCTCGGCCACGTCGATCGGGCTGTCGCTGCTCTTCCCGAGCCTGTTCTTCGGCGGAGTGTTCCTCCCCAAGGAACAGCTCCCGGACACCGTGTCCACCATCGGCGACTACACCCCACTCGGTGCCACCCTGCAGGCCCTGCGCGACTCCTGGGAGGGCCACTGGCCGCAGACCCTGCACCTGACCGTGCTCGCCGTCATCGCCCTGCTGTGCAGTGTGCTCGCGGCCAGACTGTTCCGCTGGCAGTGACGGCCGGCCGGACGCGAGAAGCCCTCGGCGAGAGCGATGCCGGAAGCCGGCGGTGACGGCCGCCGGCGCCCACCGCCAGTGTGCGGTGGGTGCCCGCCGGCCTCTCCCCTAGAACCCGTGTCCAGCAGGGATAGGGGTTGTTGCGGAAGATCGCCACTCCTACGGTCGGCCGACATGGGCTTCTTCTCGCAGCCGTGCGCCGCAGTGATCGGCGGAACGGGATTCATCGGCCGCCATGTCTGCACCGCGTTGTCACGCAGCGGATACCGCGTCCTCGCCATCGCCCGGAACGAGCCGCGAGGAGCGCTGGACGCCGACGCGTTCGCCTCCCTCGACCTGCTGTCCGCGACCCCTGACGACGTCGCAGGCATGCTAGGACGGGCCGGAGCCCGGGTCGTCGTCAACGCGGCCACGGACAGCTGGGACGGCACCGACGAGCAGATGACACGGTCACACGTACAACTCGTCGAGACGCTGGTGCGCGCGCTGGAGAGCACGCCGCCGAGTCCGCGCCTCGTCCACCTCGGCTCGGTGCACGAGTACGGTGAGCTGCCGTCCGGAGTGTCCGTCACCGAGGACCACCCGCCCGCCCCCACCAGCCTCTACGGCAAGACCAAGCTGGAGGGCAGCCGGACCGTCCTGGCCGCCGCCCGCGCCGGCGGGATCGACGCCATGGTCCTGCGGATCACGAACGTGACCGGGCCCGGCGCCCCCCGTAGCAGCTTCCTGGGCAAGGCCGCCGCGCTGCTGCGGTCCGCCGGCTCCGGCGCACCCGTGTCGCTGACCGTCGCCGACGCCCGCCGCGACTTCGTCGACGTCCGCGACGTCGCCGACGCCGTCGTCCGCGCCGCGGAGTCCCCCGTCAACAGCACCACGGTGAACATCGGTCAGGGCACGGCCGTGTCCGTACGGGACATCCTCGGGCTGCTCGTCGCGGCTTCCGGAGTGCCGCCGCACCTCGTCCGGGGACAGGACGGACCGGTCCGCAGCAACGGCGCCGACTGGACACGCGCCGACATCGGCAGAGCGGGCGACGTGCTGGGCTGGACGCCCAGGGTCCCCCTCGCGCAATCGATCGCCGACCAGTGGGCGGCCGAGGCCGTAGAGAACCAGTACCGGTAAAGGAAACCGCAGATGGAGTACACCTACCTCGGCCGCACCGCGCTCCAGGTGAGCCGGCTGTGCCTGGGCACGCTGAACCTCGGGGTCCGGGCCACCAAGGACGAGAGCTTCGAGATCCTGGACCGCGGCCTCGACCGCGGCGTCAACTTCCTCGACACCGCCAACCAGTACGGCTGGCAGGTCCACAAGGGCTACACCGAGGAACTGCTCGGCGCATGGTTCGCCCAGGGCGGTGGCCGCCGCGACCAGGTCGTGCTCGGCACCAAGGTCTTCAACCCGATGAGCGACCGGCCCAACGACGGCGGACTGTCGGCCCGGCACATCATCGCCTCCTGCGAGGCGTCGCTGCGCCGGCTGCGAACCGACTGGATCGACCTCTTCCAGATGCACCACATCGACCGCCACGCCCCGTGGGAGGAGGTGTGGCAGGCCATGGAGATGCTCACCCAGCAGGGCAAGGTGCGGTACGTGGGCTCCTCCAACTTCGCCGGCTGGCACATAGCTGAGGCCCAGGAAGCCGCCTCACGCCGCAACTTCCTCGGCATCGTCTCCGAGCAGTCCGTCTACAACATGGTGACCCGCCACGTGGAGCTGGAACTCATCCCGGCCGCCGAGCGGTACGGGGTCGCCGTACTTGCCTGGTCGCCGCTGCACGGCGGACTGCTCAGCGGCGCGCTGCGCAAGCTGGGGGAGGGCACCGCCGTCAAGACCGCGCAGGGGAGGGCGATGCAGGCGCTGGAGCGGCACCGCGACGCGGTCGCCGACTACGAGGAGCTGTGCGCCGGCATCGGCGCCGACCCTGCCGAGGTCGGCCTGGCCTGGGTCATGTCCCGGCCCGGCATCACCGCCCCGGTCATCGGACCGCGCAGCATCGATCAGCTGGACAGCGCACTCCGCGCCATGGACCTGAAGCTCACGGACGACCTGCTGGCCGGGATCGACAGGCTGTTCCCGCCGATCGGCAACGGCGGCCCGGGCCCCGAGGCGTGGGCCTGGTGACCGGGCTCGCGACGCGTCTCGCACGCTCCGCGCACGCGGCGGACAGCCCCACGGTCACACTCCCGGACTTCCACGACTGGCTGGAGGAACGCCGCCGAGCGGACGACTCGCTGATCGAGCGCATCACCTTCGCCGACATGCGCGGCTGGGGCTTCCAGCCGGGGACGGGCAATCTCGTCCACGACAGCGGAGGGTTCTTCAGCGTGGAGGGACTGGACGTACGGCTGCCGGGCCGCGCGGTCGAGTCGTGGACGCAGCCGGTCCTCCACCAGCCGGAGATCGGCATCCTCGGCATCATCGCCAAGGAGTTCGACGGTGTCCTGCACTTCCTGATGCAGGCCAAGATGGAGCCCGGCAACTGCAACGGACTTCAGCTCTCACCGACCGTACAGGCCACCCGCAGCAACTACACACGGGTCCACAGGGGTGCGGCGGTCCCCTACGTCGAGTACTTCCGGCAGCTCGGTCGGCACCGGACCCTCGCGGACGTGCGACAGTCCGAACAGGGCTGCTGGTTCTACCGCAAGCGCAACCGCAACATCGTGATCGAGGTGCACGAGGACATCGACGTCCTCGACGGGTTCCACTGGCTGACCCTCGGACAACTGCACCGACTGCTTCTCGTCGACGACCTGGTGAACATGGATTCCCGCAGCGTCCTCGCCTGCCTGCCGTTCCCGTTCCGGGGGGCACGCCCGGACGGAGCCGTCGGAACGGACGTGCTCAGCTGGATCACCGAGGCCCGTACCCGGCACGACCCCTGTGCCGGGCGCATCGCGCTGGACGACGTCGGCCGGTGGCACCGCACGGAGGAACGCATCTCCCACGAGAGCGGCCGGTTCTTCAGCGTCATCGCCGTGGACGTCCAGGCCGGCGGCCGGGAGGTCCGCGGCTGGACGCAGCCCATGATCGAACCGCACGGCACCGGCCTGTCGGCGCTCGTGACCCGGCGCGTCGACGGCATCCTGCAAGCGCTCGTGCACGCGCGCGTGGAGCCCGGGTTCACCGATGTCCTGGAACTGGCCCCCACGGTGCAGTGCACGCCCGACAACTACGCCCAGCTGCCTGCGGCGGCCAGGCCCCGGCTGCTCGAGGAGGTGACCGGGGCGTCACGGGAACGGGTGCTGTTCGACGCGGTGCTGTCGGAGGAAGGCGGCCGCTTCCACCACGCCAGGAACCGATACCTCGTCCTCGACGCGGGGCCGGACCTCGTCGATGCGGACCCCGGCCCCGACCACCGCTGGGTGCCCCTGCCGGACCTGATCGGACTGATCCGGCACAGCAACTACCTCAACATCGAGGCGCGCACCCTCCTCGCCTGCCTGCAGGGCGTCGAGGCCCGGACGTCGCCCCTGTAGCGTCTTCCACCGGCACGAGCGCGTGAGCCGGGCCGTACCGCCGCCGCGCCGGCCGAGGGCTTTTGGAGTGACGCATACTCATGCGGGAGCGGGCGGCCCGGGGTTTGATGGATGCACCGGGTACGGTCACCCGGCACCTGGGATGTGTCGTCCGGATGCGGGAGACATTCACGGCGTGCTTCCCGGGGGGAATACCGCTTCGTCCGGTATTCCCGAGGTGTTGCCGTCCTCCGCCCCCTATCACGGAGGACAGCAACACCTTTTCTCATGACCCTCCCGCGATGCCGGCCACCGCCGGCCGGCCGTGAAACGCGCCAGCGGCCAAGCCGCTCGGACCGCCCCGGACGGCGGCGAAGCCGCTCGGACCGCCGGACGGCGGCGAGGCCGAGGAGAACGGGCCGCGGTCCGGCCTGGCTCCGGGGTGTCCTGGTCTGCTTGTATGCGGCCATGACCACTGCTCTTCCAGCCGGCTACGACATATCCACCGACCCGGCTCGTCTCGACCGTGCAGTCATACACCAGTGGCTCTCCGAGGACTCCTACTGGGCGCTGGGCCGGTCCCGCGAGAAGCAGGACGCCGCTGTCGCCAACTCGCTGAACTTCGGGGTCTACGACAGGGCCACCGGCGTTCAGCTCGGTTACGCCCGTGTGGTCACTGATCAGGCCACGTTCGCGTGGCTGTGCGACGTCTACATCGAGCGCGGCAGCCGTGGGAACGGCCTGGGGCATGCTCTGGTCGCCGCAGTCTGCGAGCATCTCGAGCCCTATGGACTACGCCGGGTGCTGCTGGCCACCGCGGACGCGCACGCGGTCTATGCCAAGGCGGGCTTCGCATCCCTCGAGAAGCCCGGGAAGTGGATGACGCTCGGCGCACAGTAGAGGCCGGAGCCGGTGCTGCCCGTCTGGCGTCGCGTGTCCGGGGAGGCGGCCGGCCCCGGGGCGAGCCGAAGCCGCCGGACTGCGGGCTTTCGGGACACCGGGCCGCCGCGGAGCGGACGAGTCATGGCGCGGAGCAGCCGGAGGAGCGGCGAACCACACCCGAGTAACGCTATGCAAGCCGAGTTGAGTAGTGACTACCCCTGGTCGTCGGAGAGCCGGCTACCGAGACTGTCCAGGACCGATGATCGATCACGCGCTCATGGCGCGGTGAACCGGGGGAGGTTCGGATGGTTGTGATCGCGGCCGGGTACCGCCACGCACGTACAGACCGGGCAATGCCAGATGCAGCCGCCGGCCGCGAGCCAAGGGCTCCCCGCGGCCGGGGCCGGCCCGGGACCCGGGCCCACTGAGCGGGAACCGATCACCGGGCCCGGCACCTCCTTCGGGGCGGCTCGGACCAGGGACCGACACCGGCTCGGCCAAGGACCCGAGGACCGACACAGGCTCGGCCAAGGGCGACAGCGATGTCCGCTGAGGGCCGTTACCGAGTCCGGTCAGGGCCGTTACCGGGCCCGATGAGGGCCGATGCCGGTTTCGGTCGAGTCGGCACCGGTATCGGTCGAGGGGCCGGCACCGGTATCGGTCGCGGAGTCGACGCCGGTTCTCGGCTCGGTGCCGGTTCCCGTCCTCGGATCCGGGCCCCGGGCCGCTGACCCCGGCCAACGCCCCGACCCCGCGCGGGTTCCCGGCACGGCCGTGGCGGCCGGGCCGGAGCCGATCCGCCTGCGAACGCGCCCCCTCCGCGCCCTGCCTCCCCGCGCCCCCCACTCCACGTCCCGCTCCCACACGCCCGGCATTCCCTTCCACACGTCCCGCTCCCGCACGTCCCCGCCCACCGGCGCGACCGACGTTCCGCCGCCACCCCCACCCGTACGACCGACACGTCACCCCCCACCCGCACGCCCGTACCGTCCGGCCGGCACCGGTCGGTAGCAATTCGAAGAGGAAGTCATGAAGCCTCTCCTGCATTCCCCCCACCCGGCCTCACCCGCTCACGAGCCGCGGCTGACCACCGCACTCCCGTTCGTCGGCCGGGTCGGGGAACTGGAGCAGATCCGTCGCGTCCTGACCGCCGAGCGTGGCGCCCGCGGCGTTCTCGTCGCCGGCCCGGCCGGAATCGGCAAGACACGGCTGCTCCACGAGGCCCAGGCCATGGCGTCCCACCGGCGCCTCATCCGCCTGCACGGCCGTACGGACGTCACCGGGCCCAGGCCGTCGGACGGCGTCCTCACCCCCAGTTCCACGGCACGAGCGCTGGCCGACCTGACCCGTACCCCCGGACGCGGCCGGCCCGGACCCTGGCTGCTGAGCGTGGACGACGCCGATCTGCTGGATCCGCGCCTGCTCCCGCTCCTCGACGAGGCCGCCTGGCAACCGGACGTGAAGCTGGTGGTCTCCGTCACCAGCGACGGCAGGGCGCTGCCCTCGGGTATCCGGGCGCTGTGGAGCGACAGTGCGCTGATACGCATGGACCTCCAGCCGCTCGATGCCGCGGACGTCAAACGGCTGACGGACTCGCTGCTCAGCGGCGGGCTCGGCCAGACCAGCGCGGCCCGGCTGGCCCAGATGTGCGAGGGCAATCCCCGACTGCTGCTGGAAGTCGCCCGCGCGGCCGTCGAACACCGCATGCTGACGCACGACGACGGCTGCTGGCACTTCACCGACGAGCGGCTGCCCCTGCCCGCCTCCGTACTGGAGATGATCGATCCGGAACTGCGCGGACTCGCCAAGGAGGACCGGGAAGTCATGGAGCTGGTGGCCCTCGCGGGCGAGCCGCGGCTCACCTCGGTCGAGCGGTTCTGCGAGGGACACCGGCTGGAACGGCTGGAGCAGCGCGCGCTTCTCCGGATCATCGACACCGTCGAGGATCCCGCCCGGCCGCGCGTGCGGATCGCCCACCCGCTGATGCGCTACGCCCTGAGCTGTGGACTGCCGACGCTGCGCCGGCGACGCCTGCTCGGGCACTGGCTGACCGCCCACGGAACGGCCGACCTCATCGAGCACGACGACTGCCTGCGGCTGGCCGAATGGCATCTGGACGCGCTCGAGACACCGCCGCGCGACCTGCTGGACCGGGCCGTCGAACAGAGCCTTCGCGAACAGGCCCTGCCCAGCGCCCTCCGCCTCACCCGGGCCGCATGGCAGCACTACCCGGACGAGGCGACGGCCGACCTGCACGCGCGGGCGCTGACCGCAGCCGCCGACTTCACCGGGCTGACCGCGTTCATCACCGCCGTACGCGGCCGGGGCCCCGCGCACGCCGGTGCCCTGCGGGAGGCCGAGACACGCGGTCTGCTGCTCCAGGCCCGCTACGCGGAACTCGACGCCCTGCTGCCGGCGCTGCCCGAGGGGGAACAGGCCTACTACCGCATGGTCGCCCTCTACTTCCGGGGCAGGTTCGCCCGAGCGCACACGGAGGCCAAGGCCCTGCGACGCCACGGGCCGGAGGCCCACGCCCTGGAGGCCGGGCTCATCATGATGGGGTCACTGTGCCACCTGGGACTCCCCGAGCAGGCCCTGTCCCTGTACGGCACCCTGCGCGCGGAGCTGGACCGGACACCCGGCGGCCCGATGCGTTTCCACGCCGACTCCCTGGAGGAGCTGCACGCCTCCGCCCTCCACTACTGTGGCCGGTTCGACGAGGCCGAGGGCATCTACTGGCGCGAGTACACCGAGGCGCTGGAGAAGCATCATGTCCGGGTCGACGCCCAGCGGGGCCTGGCCCTCGGCCATCTGCTGCACGACCGGGGCATCATCGAGGGAGCACTGAAGTGCGCCACCTTCACGTCGAGTTACCGGGTGGGCTGGCGGCAGTGGCAGGTGAAGGCAGGCATCCACGCCGCGCTGGCCGCCGGCGCGCTGCCGGCGGACCGGCGGCCGGCCGCGCCGCTGCCCGAGGACCTGACCATGGAGGAGGCCGGTCACTGCGCCATGTTCCTCGCCGTGGTGCGAGCCCGGCGACACCACGAACAGGGGGAGACGCAGGCGGCCGCCCGAGCCCTGCACGACGCCGTCACGTCGGCGATGGGCGACGGGGCGCACGCCGACGCCGCGATCGGCCTGCACGAATGCGCCCGGCTGTCCCTGCCCGTGCCGGCGACGCCCCCCCTGCATCTGGAGGGTGCCTTCCTGCGGGCCCGTGCCGACTACGCCCGGGCGTACGAGGCGCGCGACCCCAAGCGGATGGGCACGGTGGCCCGGACGTTCGCCGACCTGGGCGCACTCCTGTTCGCCGCCGAGGCGTACGCCGAGCAGGCACGGTTCCACCAGCGCTGCGGGGGAGAGAAGGCGGCCACCGCGGCAACGGCCCAGGCCCGGGAACTGCTGCGCCGGTGCGGACCGGTGGAGACACCACCGCTGCGCTTCCTGGGCCGGTCGGCGCCGCTCTCGGACCGGGAGCAGACCATCGCAGGGCTCGCCGCCCGAGGCCTGCAGGACAAGGAGATAGCCGACCGGCTGTGTCTGTCCGTGCGCACGATCGGCAACACCCTGCACCGCGTCTACCGGAAGATCGGCGCCGCGAACCGGCGCGAACTGCAGACGCTCATGCCGCCGTCCACCGATCCGGCGTGACCGGGCGGGTGGCTGGGTGACCGTGCGGCATTGCCCTATCCTCGGGCAGGGGCGCTCCGGGGCCCGGGACGGCCACCACCGGATGCGACGACGTCACCGAGGTGCGGGAAGACGATGAGCGGGACCGACGACGGCGAACGTGCCGCCCGCCGCCCCTGGCCGCTGCTCGACCGTGACCGCGAGTTCGCCGAGGCGAACCGTGCCCTTCAGGATCCGCGTTACACGGGCGTCCTCGTGACCGGGCCGTTCGGGACCGGACGCAGCAGGCTGGCACGGGAGTGCTGGCAGGAGGCGGGGCGCCGGGGGCATCCCCTGCTGCGCGTCTCCGCCACCCCCGCCGCTTCCTCGGTGCCGCTGGGCGCATTGGCGCCGGTGCTGCGACGAGCCCCGGACGGCACGCATCGCCTGGTGTGGGGCACACCAGGCGGCACGGAAGGCGCGTACACCCCGGTGGACGCGTCCCGTCGCCCCGCGGTGGACGGGAACGGCCTGTACGTGCCCCGTCGCCCGGCGGAAGGCGGGCACGGTCCGCCGGACGGACCTCATCGCCCGGCGGAAGGCGGGCACGGTTCGGCCGCCGGACCTCATCGGCCGGCGGAAGGCCACGACGGCCCGGCGGACGGATCGCACCACCCCCTCGACGGCGCCCGCGCCCGGCCGCACGCCGAGCGGGACACCCGCCGTCCGCGACCCGTACTGTTCCTGGACGACGCGCACCATCTGGACGACGCCTCCGCCCGGATGCTCGCGGCGCTGATGAGCAGCGGCCGCGTCTCGGTCGTGGCCACCACGGACCCGGACACGTCCCTGCCCTGGCGGGACCACGCAAGGGTCCCGCTGTTCGCCGTGCAGCTGCGCACACTGTCGCTGCCGGTGTTCGAACGGCTGCTGAGGTGTGCGCTGGGCGGCCCGGTGGAGCGCCGCACCGTCCGGCTGCTGTTCCAGGCCGTCGGGGGGCGGCCGCGTGAGCTGGAGGAGATCCTCGACGACGCGTTGTCCCGCGGCGTGCTGGTCTTGGAGCGCACGATGTGGCGGCTGGCCGGGCCGCTCACGGTGACGCCGAGACTGCGCGCCCTGGTCGAGAGCCAGGCACGTCGGCTGCACCCCGCGCACGTGCGGTACCTCGAACGCGTGGCGGTCTGCGGCCGCCTCGTTCTGGACGAGGAGCGGCGGCCGGACGCCGAGCGACTCGCCCGTGCGGGCTGGGTACGCCTCGTGACCGACGGACCGCACACCCACGTGGAGCCGTGCGGCTCCCTGCACCGCGAGGTGCTCCGTGCCTCCCTCCCCTCGCAGCGGATCCGCCGGGTCCTGCGGGAGGAGGTGGAGGCGGCCCGGCACCGGGGACCGGACCCGGCCCTCCTGCTCGACGTCGTACGCCGGCGTCTCGACGCCGGTGAGCCGCTCGCCCCCGACGACCTGGAGCGGGCCGTCACCCTGGCCCGGCACGCGCCGGACCATCCCACCGCCCTGCGGCTGGCCCGGGAACTGCTCCGCCTGCGGTCCCACCCCCATGCTCCGGATGCGCCGGGATCCCACCCTCACCCGCTGCTGACCGTCGCCGAACAGCTGTGGGAGACCGGCCGCCCCCAGGAGGCCGACGCCGCACTGCGGCGGGCCCTGGCGGACTCCACCCGGCCCCTCGACCGTGCCGCGGCCGCCGTGCTGCGGGCGCACCACCTCGCATTCTGGGAGCTGCGGGGCGAGGAGGCGCTGTCGGTCCTCGCCGAGGCCCGGCACGCCTACGCCGACCGCCGCCACGCACCCGGCACCCACGCACCCGGCACCCACGCACCCGGCACCCATGCTCCCGCCGGACACGCCCACGCCGAGGGCCCGCACGCGGACGCCGGACACGTCCACGCCGAGGGCCCGCACGCCGACGCCGGACACGCCCACGACGACGGTCCGCGTCCCGGCGCCGGGCATGCCCACGACGACGGTCCGCGTCCCGGCGCCGGGCATGCCCACGCAGCCCGCCCTCACGCACAGGGCACCCACGCCGCCGACGCCGGGCATGCCCAGGCCGACCGCCCCCGGCACGCCCACGCCGAGGGCCCGCACGCCGACGCCGGGCATGCCCACGCGGACCGCCCCCTCGCCGACGGTCCCGCGACGGCGATCCTGGACGCCGGCGAGGCCGCGCTGTGGAGCCTGCTGGGCGACCTGCACGATGCCCGGCGCCCCGGGGCGACGTGCGCGCCGACCGCAGCCGGCACCTGCCCCGAACCGGCCCGCGCGCCGCAGATCCACGCCCTGGTCGAGTCCGGCAGGACGGGGGAGGCGGCGGACCTCGCGCGCCGCACCCGCACGGCGCGGCCGGCCTCCGGTGCCGTGACCCTGGCGCACCCGGCCCTGCTGATCGGCGCCGAGGCGTACGCCCTGGCCGAGTCGGGTGCACTCGCAGCGGCCGGGGAGCTGGCCGAGCATGGCTACGACCTGGCCGTGGACGCCGGTTCGGCCAGAACCCAGGTCTGGCTGGCGGCGAATCTGGGCTGGATCCACTACCTGCGGGGACGCCTCGACGACTCACACGTCTGGTACGCCGGCGCGCTCACCCACGCCCGGGAGACGGGACTGCGGGCCGGCGCGTGGGCGGCGATGTGCGGACTGTCCCTGGTCGCAGCCGTCCGCGCCGACGTGGGCGATGCCGAGCACTGGCTCGACCGGGCCCGGGCACTGGGCTCCGGCGGATGCAGACGGGCGGAGGCCGACCTCGCCGAGGTCTGGCTCGCGGCCTCCACGGGCCGGATCGTCGAGGCCCGGGACCGGTTGCGGCGGGCCGTCGAGGACGCCGACGGCCGCGGCATGCGAACCACGCAGTCACACCTGTGGTGCGACATCGCCCGGCTCGGGGGTGCCGGGGAGGCGGTCGCCCCCCTGTCGCGGATCGCGGCCTCCTCCGACAGCGCGCTCGTCGCCGCCCGCGCCGAGTTCGCGCGCACGACGGCCTCCGGCGACCCGGGAGCGATGGAGACGTGCGCCGCCCGACTCGAGCGCCTGGGAGCCGAACTGCTCGCCGCGGAGGCCTGGAACGCCGCCGCGACGGCGCGCACCCGCACCCGTGCCCGGTACGCGGTACGCGAGCACGCCGCCCACGAGGCGCGACGGCAGGTGACGCGGCTGACGGGCCCCGACGCCCCGGCTCGCACCTTCGGCCTGGTGGCACCCGAGGCGCGGTGCGTGCTGACGGGGCGCGAACTGCAGGTCGCGCTGGCCGTGGCGAGCGGCCTCCCCCGGGAGGAGACGGCCCGCCGGCTGTCCCTGGCGGACCGCACCGTCGTCAACCACCTCCAGAGCGTCCGCTCGAAACTCGGGGTCCGGGACATCGGCGGAATCCGCTCCGCGTTGCACCCGCTGGGCGCGCGCGGGGTGCCGGGCGACCCGCTCGGTGGCGCCGGCGGGTGAGCTGAATGGCTGTTCTTCGCCGCTCGGTGGCGCCGGTGGGTGAGCTGAGTGGCTGTTCTTCGTGGCTGTTCTTCGCCGGCCGGTGGGGTGAATCGGTGAGCTGAGTGGCTGCCCTGCGCTCGCCGGTGACGGTGGCGGGTGGGACGAGTGGCCGGCTGCTGTCCGCTCGCCTCGTGGTGTCGCTCAGTGGACCGGGCGGCCGGCCCCCGCCCGCCCGTCCGGCGCGCGGCCGGAGGACCAGTCGGCCGTGGCGAGGTCGCGCCGCGAGGACACGCCGAGCTTGGCGAAGGCCCGGTGCAGGTGGTTGTCCACCGTACGCACCGACAGCACCAGCCGTGCCGCGATCTCCTGGCTGGTCAGCCCCTCCGCTGCCAGACGCACCACCTCCCGCTCGCGGCGCGTCAGCGGTCGCAGCTCGGCCGGCCGCGGGGACGGCGCGACGAGACGGTCGGTCCCGCAGCGGTCGAGCAGGCGCCGGGACAGTACGGCGGCGTAGGCGGCCGCCCTCGTCTCGCCCTCCCGCGAAGCGAGCAGCGAGGCCGCGCGGGCGGCCTCGGCCCCCGCCATGTCGAATCCCAGCCGCTCGCACCGCTCGGCCGTCTCACGCAGTGCATGGTGGTCGCGATCGGCGAGCCCGGCGGCGACCTCCGCCCTGACGCCGACGAGCGGACCGTCACCGGTGGCCGCCAGTTCGGCCAGCCGCCGCCGGACCCGGTCGGCCGCGCCGAGCCGTGCGGCGTCGGCCAGCAGCCAGCCTTCGTAGGCGGCCATGCCCGCCTCCCGCGCCCGGCCGGCCGCCTCGACCAGCACCCGGACCGCCTCCGGACGCGCCGGACCGGACGCGCTGAGCCAGGCGATCGCGAGCTGCCGCAGGAACAGGGTGGCCTGCTGACGCTCCACGTCGCAGCCGTCGAGAGCGGCAAGTTCCCGTTCGGCCTCCGCCGCGCGGCCGGCCTGCGCGTGCACTGCCGCCAGGCCGGCACCGGCGAAGGCGGCCGCCCGTCGCACGCCGTGGCCGCGTGCCAGGCCGAGTGCCTCGGTGAACCACTCGCGGGCGGCGGCGAGTTGCCCGAAGACCAGCTCACAGCGGCCCAGATGGGCCGCAAGCCAGATCTGTGGCGCCAGCGCCTGCGCGGCCACGGCCTGGTCGAACGCCTCCCGGCCCACCGCACGCGCCTCCTCGCCACGCCCGGCGTCGGACAGCGCCGCCACCCGGTAGATCGCCGGTCCGCTGGCATGGGACGAGGCGCACCCCGGCCGCTGCTCACGTTCGGCGGCGGTCAGCTCCTCGTGGACGGCCTGTGCGAGCCGGGCCGCCGCATCGGTCCGCCCGGCGTAGCAGAGGGCGAGTGAACGCTGCAACTGGGCCCACATGCGCAACCGGGGCACGGCGACGGCCTCCGCGTCGGCGAGCAGGCGCAGCACATCCGGGACCCGGCCGCAGTACAGCCGGTAGGCGGCCTCGTTGATCCGCAGCACGCGCTGACCGGCAGCATCCAGCCGGGCGGCGGCACGGGCGTTGACCTCCAGTGTCCGCCCCATGTCTCCCAGCCCCCAGTAGAGGTTCTGGGTGCGCTCCATGACCACGGTCACCAGGTCCTCGTCGCGCTCGGCCAGCTCCTGCGCGGTGCGCAGACACTCCTCGGCCGCCGCCCAGCCACCGGTGTGGTGATGCGCCTCGCCGAGCAAGAGCCAGACCTCCAGGACCGCGTCCGGCCGCGGGACACCGGCCAGGAGTTCGAGGACGGTGGGGTAGTCGCGGACGTGACGGGCCATGCGGGCCGCGGGCAACAGGACCTCGAGGCCGACGGGGAGGCCGGCCGCCAGCCGCCACGAGGCCAGGCGCAGGGCGTCCTCGCGCCGGCGCGCACCCAGGGCCGCGAGCCGGTCCGCCTGGTGCCGGTACAGCTCCCGACGCCGGCCGGCGTCGATGCCCCGGCGGACCACCTGCCCGAACAACGGATGGTCCAGCGCGCACACGGTACGGCGCCCGGCCACGCGCAGCCGTATCAGCCCGAGTTCCTCCAGCGCCTCGACGTCCTCCAGCACCTCGACGTCCGCCCGCGCCTCGACGTCTCCCGGCGTCTCGCCGGCCTCCCGCCGGTCGCACCTGCCGGCAAGGGCGTCCAACGGCAGCGGTCCACACAACGCCAGCAGCTCCAGCACCTGGCGGCGGCGTGCGCCGACCTCCGCGAGCCGGCCGCTTACGACAGCCGTCAGCCTCGCCGATTCCGTCAGCCGGCCGGTGAGCCGCCAGAGCCGGTCGTCATGCCGCAGCCGTCCTGAGGCGAGGGCGCCGGTGACCAGTTCGCGCAGGAGCAACGGGTTGCCGCGGGAGTGCTCCGCCAGTGTCCGCAGCGTCGCGTGCTCCACCGCGCCACCGAGGGCCGCGCGCACCACCTCGCCGGTCTGCGTGGCACCGAAGGCCGGCAGCTCCAGCCGGCGTGTGCCCGCGTCGTGGGTGAAGGAGTCCACGATGTCCGACGGCGGACCCGGGGTTCGGACCGTGCCCAGCACGAACACGGTGCCGGTACGCATCAGATGACCGAGGAGCACCGCGGACGCGTTGTCCAGCAACGGCAGATCGTCGACGCAGATCACCGCGCGCGGGGATCCTCCACCGACGGGACGCGGGGCGACACCGACGGGATGCGGGGCGAACGCGCGCACGGCGGCCTGGAACAGCGCCACCGGATCATGGACGGGTTCGCCGGGCAGCAGATGGCCCAGTGCCCCCAGGGGCAGTGCCGCGTCGGCCCGGCTGGCGGTCACCCGCTCGACACGGTGACCAGCCCGTTCCGCGTGACGCAGACACTCCTCGGCCAGCCGGGACTTGCCGACGCCGGCGGCACCGGCCAGCAACAGCGCGGAGACACGGTCGTCCGCGAGATGGGAGCGGAAGACCACCAACTCGTGCTCACGCCCGGCGAAGGGCCACCGCCGGCCCGTGCCGGCGACGAGTGCGGCTCCGGTGGCGTCACCGGGGGGTGTGCCGTCGCCGCTGTCGTGTGCGGTGCCGGCGCCGGCTTCGGTGTCTGTGCCGGAGGCAGCGGGGCGCACACCCCGGTCGCCCGCCGTCCGCTGTGGCTGGGACATCGCCTCATGCTCCCTGTCTCCCGTGACGGCGTCCGCCCCGCCGCGTGCCGGCAGGGAGCTCCGGAGGTTCCGCTCACTGGCTGAGCCACTCAACCACCCTGGGAGTAGTGAGGCAAGAGTTCGCGGCGGAAGCGAGGCGTTCCCCCGGCGGGACGGCCTCAGGGCCGCACGTGAGGCGCAGCGTGAACCCCCCTGGTGACGGACGGGTGTTCGCTGCTCACAGCGGGTGTGCGGAGCCGCGAAACGGCACCACGGAAGGTAGTGACTCCTCTACCGACGCCCACTCCCCGCGGTGATCCTTCTCGCACGGGCCAAGGTCCGGAGCGAGGGGTCCCAAGACGCCTTCCCCGACCGCCGCGGTCCATGCCACTGCCATCTGAGCCGATCCGGCGGGCAGGGCGACGTCACCAGACAGTGGCTCTGGTTCGGGGAGAGGAACTGCCGTGCAGCGACCAGGGACGAACGAGCACCGGACGACGGCTCGTGCCGAGGCCGGACTGACTCCGTCCTTCGCGCAGGAACGCATGTGGTTCCTGGACCGCCTGGCGGGCGGGCGCAGCACCGCCTACGTCTCGACACCGATGTGGTGGCTGCGCGGCCCGCTCGACCGGGCCCGGCTGGACCGCGCCCTGACACAGGTGGTGGCACGCCACGAATCACTGCGGTCCTGCTTCGCCGAACGCGACGGTTCCGCCCGGGTTTTCGTGGCCGACCGCATGGACCTCCGTATCGACTGGCGGCAGGCCGCCGATGTGGCACAGATCGACGAGGAGGCCCGAGCCGAGGCCGACAAGCCGTTCGACCTGACCCGCGGCCCACTGCTCCGGGTCGTCGTGTGGCGGCTGAGCGACACCGAGCACGTACTCCTCGCCGCCACACACCACATCGTCTCCGACGCCTGGTCGAACGGCCTGTTCGTCCGGGAACTGGGAGCACTCCACGACGGCGAACAACTCCCCGAACTGCCCATGAGCTACTCACGGTTCGCGCAGTCGCAGCGCCAGGACCTGGAGGGCGACCGGCTGACGGCGGACCTCGGCTACTGGCGGGAGCGGCTGAGCGGTCTGCCGGTGCTGGAGCTGCCCACCGACCGTCCGCGTCCGGAGCGTCCGACATCGGCCGCCGCGACGTACGACTTCACCCTGGAGCCCGAACTGGTCGCCGGGCTGGAGCGGTTGGGCCGGGAGCACGGTGCCACCCTGTACATGACCCTGCTGGCGGCGTTCCAGGTGCTGCTGGGGCAGTGGAGCGGGCAGCACGACTTCGGCATCGGCACCCCGGTGGCCGGCCGGACCCGCCCTGAGGTGGAGAACCTCATCGGCCTGTTCGTGAACACCCTCGTCGTCCGGGCCGACCTGTCGGACGACCCGACGTTCGTCGAGCTGCTCACCCGGGTCCGTGACCACACCCTCGACGCACTCGACCACCAGGACGTGCCGTACGAGCGGGTCGTCCGCGAACTGCGGCCTGAGCGACCCGACACCGACTCCCTGATCGACGCCTGGTTCGCCATGCAGAACGTCCCCGCCGCCGGCCAGGGCACCGGCTCCCTCCGGTTCACCGACTTCGACAGCGACCGGCCACGCGCCCTGTTCGCCCTCTCCCTCTTCGCCCAGCCCTGCGACGAGGGGATGTCGATGACCTTCGTCTACCGGACGGATCTGTTCGATGAGGTGTCGGTGGGTCGGTTGGTGGGTCGGTGTCGGTCGTTGTTGGGGGCGGTGGTGGCGGGTCCTGGTCGGTG
>NZ_JBICWT010000021.1:0-19552 GCF_043199955.1 Streptomyces sp. NPDC048514
CACCGCCCCCACCAACGCACCCAACCGCTCCGCCTGACCCCGCAACGCCCCCACACCACGAGCCGACACCACCAACGGCACCACACCCGAACCCATCGGCACAGGACTCCGGTCTCCCGGGGTTCCGGCGTCCGGCGCGGCGTCGCCGGGGGCCTCGGCCGGGGCCTCCTCGATGATCGTGTGGGCGTTGGTTCCGCTCGCGCCGAAGGAGGACACGCCGGCCCGCCGGGGCTCCTCGCCCTCCGGCCACGACCGCGCCCGGGTCAGCAACTCCACCGCGCCGGACTCCCAGTCCACCTTCGGTGACGGCTCGTCCACGTGCAGGGTCGGAGGCATCACGCCGTTCCGCAGGGCCATCACCATCTTGATGACGCCGCCCACACCCGAGGCCGCCGCAGCGTGGCCTATGTTGGACTTCAGCGAGCCGAGCCACAGCGGCCGGTCCGCTGGACGGCCCTGACCGTAGGTGGCCAGCAGCGCACCCGCCTCGATCGGGTCGCCCAGCGTCGTACCCGTACCGTGCGCCTCCACCACGTCGACCTGCTCCGGCCGCAGCCGGGCGTCGGTCAGCGCGGCGCGGATGACGCGCTGCTGAGCCGGCCCACTGGGCGCGGTGAGGCCGTTGCTCGCGCCGTCCTGGTTGATCGCACTCCCCCGTACGACCGCCAGCACCCGATGCCCGTTGCGCCGCGCGTCCGAAAGCCGCTCCAGCAGCAGCACACCGACGCCCTCCGCCCAGACGGTGCCGTCCGCCGTGGAGGAGAACGCACGGCAGCGCGCGGTCGGGGACAGGGCGCGCTGCCGGCTGTATTCGATGAAGCCGGTCGGTGTGGCCATCACCGTGGTCCCGCCGGTCAGTGCCAGGGAGGATTCGCCCTTGCGCAGCGACTGGCAGGCCAGGTGCAGGGCCACCAGCGACGACGAACAGGCGGTGTCGACGGTGAGGGCCGGCCCCTCCAGACCGAGGGTGTAGGAGACGCGGCCGGAGAGGATGGCGCCGGAGGCGCCGAGTGACATCTGGCCTTCCAGCCCGTCCGGGAGGTCCGCCACGTTGGTGCCGTAGTCGAAGTCCGTGGCCCCGACGAACACACCGGTCCGCGTGCCGCGCAGTGCGGCCGGGGTGATCCCGGCGCGTTCGAGGGTTTCCCAGGTGATTTCGAGGAGGAGCCGCTGCTGGGGGTTCATCGACAGCGCCTCTCGGGGCGAGATGCCGAAGAAGGGAGCGTCGAACTGGTCGACGTCGTCGAGGAATCCGCCCTCTCGGACGTAGGTGGTGCCCTTGCGGTCCGGGTCCGGGTCGTAGAGCGTGTCGAGTTCCCAGCCGCGGTCGGCGGGGAACGGCCCCACGGCGTCCCGGCCGTCGGCGACGAGGTCCCACAGGTCCTCGGGGGTCCGCACGCCGCCGGGGAAGCGGCAGCCCATCGCGACGACCGCGATCGGCTCGTGCTCCCTCTCCTTGTACTCCTCCAGACGCTGGCGGGCCACCCGCAGGTTGGCGGTGGTCCGCTTGAGGTAGTCGCGAAGCTTCGCTTCGTTCTCCATCACTCGTCAGCTCCTAGGAGGCCGTGGTGCGCAGGGCCGGTGAATCGGCAGGTGTGGTTCGTGGTGCGCTGGTTCATGCGATGTCGTCGAGCTCCTGGTCGAGGAGGTCGAACATCTCCTCGTCGGTCGCCGCCCGGAGGTCGTCGACGGCCTCCTGCTGGGCCGGGTCGTCCGCGGACCAGGTGCGCAGCAGGGACTGCAGGCGCTCGGAGACGGCGGTGCGGACGGACTCGTCGGAGCCCACCGCGGCCAGTGACCGTTCCAGACCGTCGAGTTCGGCGAGGAGCGAGGCGGCGGGCGAACCGCCGCCGGGGAGGAGCTCGGCGTCGAGGTGGGCGGCGAGGGCGGCGGCTGTGGGATGGTCGAAGATCAGCGTGACGGGCAGCCTGAGCCCGGTGGCGGCGCCGAGACGGTTGCGCAGTTCGACGGCGGTGAGGGAGTCCAGGCCCAGCTCCTTGAAGGCCCGGTCGGCCTCCACCGCCGTGGAGGCGGCGTACCCGAGCACGACGGCGGCAAGCGACCTGACGAGGTCGAGCAGTACGCGGTGCCGGTCGGCGGCGGCCAGTCCGGCGAGGCGACGCAGCAGCGCCTCGGAGTCGTCGGCGTGTTCGCCTGCCGGACCCGCCGCGGCCTCCAGGGCCGCGCGGGCGGCGGGCAGGTCGCGCAGCAGGGGCAACGGCCGCCCGGCGGCGAGCGCGGGGGCGAAGCGGTCCCAGTCCAGGTCGGCGACGACCTGGAACGCCTCGTCCCGGGCGGCCGCCTGGAGCAGCGCGTCGCCCGCGCGGTCGCCGGCCATGGGGGGCGCGCCGCGGTGCCGCAGCTGGTCCGCGACCGCCTCGTCGATCATTCCGCCGTCGGAGAGCGCGCTCCAGGCGATCGAGGTGGCGGCCAGGCCGTCGGCGCGGCGCTGCTGTGCGAGCGCGTCGAGGGCGGCGTTCGCTGCGGCGTAACTGCCCTGGCCCGCGGCGCCGACGGTGCCGGCGATCGAGGAGAGGAGCACGAAAGCGGACAGGTCGTGGTGCCGGGTGAGTTCGTGCAGGTTCAGTGCACCGGTCAGCTTGGGGTGCAGGGTCCGGCCGGCCTGCTCGGCCGTCAGCGCGTCGAGCGTACCGTCGTCCAGCACACCCGCGGCGTGCACCACGGCGGTCACGGGGCCCGCTTGCAGGGAGTCCAGCAGCAGGCCGAGCGCGGCGCGGTCGCCGACGTCGCAGGCGGCGATCGTGACACCGACGCCGGACGCGGCGAGTTCGGCCTCCAGTTCCGCCGCGCCGGGTGCGGCGCAGCCGCTGCGGCTGATCAGCACCAGGTGCTCGGCGCCCTCGCGGGCCAGCCTGCGGGCGACCAGGGCACCGACGCCGCCGGTGCCGCCGGTGATCAGTACGGTGCCGCTCGGCCGCCATCCGCGTACGTCGGGCTGGGCGGGGGCCCGTAGCAGGCGGCGGGCGAAGACGCCCGAAGCCCTCACGGCGAGCTGGTCCTCGAACTCGTCGGCGCCTGCGGCCCGTTCGGATGCGAGTAGGGCAGCCAGCCGGGTCAGGGCCCGGTCGTCGAGGAGCGGCGGCAGGTCGACCAGACCGCCCCAGCGCTGCGGCGACTCCAGGCCGATGACCGCGCCCAGCCCCCAGACGGCGGCCTGGACCGGGCTCTCGAGCCTGTCGGAGGCGTCGGTCGAGACCGCTCCTCGGGTCGCCGTCCACAGCGGCGCCTCGATCCCCGCGTCGCCCAGTGCCTGGGTCAGCGCCACGGTGAGCCCGAGCCCGGCGGGCACGGACGGCGTGCCGGGCCGGGGCTTCTCGTCGAGGGCGAGCAGCGACAGCACTCCCGCCGGTTGCCCGTACGCGGAGGCCGGCAGCGACTCGCCGATCAGCTTGGAGAGTTCGTCACGGCCGGTGCCCGCGGCGATCTCCACGGGGACGATGTCCGCGCCGAGACCGGCAAGGCCGCTGATCACCGTCGAGACCGATGGCTCCGAGGCGTGTCCTGCCGGCACGGCGACCAGCCAGAGGCCCTCCGGCGCCGCCTCGGCGGGTTCGGGCAGCGGACGCCAGCCGATCCGGTACCGCCAGGAGTCCACGGTCGCGCCTTCGGTACGCCGCCTGCGCCACGCCGACAGCAGCGGCAGTGCCGCTTCCAGGCCGACGCTCGCGCCGTCCGAGGCGTCCGCGTGGTCCGCGCCGTCCGCGCCGTCCGCGTTCAGGACGGCGGCCAGCGCCGGGCGGTCCTCGCGTTCCACCGCGTCCCAGAAAGCGGCTTCCGCGGGGTCCTGTGCGGCGGCCGCGGATGCGGCGGCAGGCGTCTCCAGCCAGTAGCGCTGTCGTTGGAAGGGGTAGGTCGGCAGGTCCAGGGGTCCGGTGCGGTGCCCGGCGAACACCGCTTCCCAGTCGACCGCGACACCGTGGACGTACGCCTGTGCCAGTGAGAGCAGGATCCGGTCGGCGCCGCCCTCGTCACGGCGCAGCGAACCGACGACCGTGGCCTCGGTGCCGGTGGCCTCGATGGTCTCCTGCACGGCGAACGCGAGTACCGGATGTGGGCTGACCTCGATCATGACCCGGTGGCCGGCGTCGAGCATCCCTCGCGTCGCCTGCTCCAGCTGGACGGTCTGCCGGAGGTTCCTGGCCCAGTACTCCGCGTCCAGGCCGGCCGTGTCCAGCGGTTCGCCGGTGACGGTCGAGTAGAAGGCGGTGCCGGACGAGCGGGGGCGGATCGGGGCGAGAAGTTCCAGCAGCTCTTCGTGGATCCGCTCCACCTGCCGCGAGTGCGACGCGTAGTCGACGGGGATGATCTTCGCCCGGACGCCGTCGGTCTCGCACGACCTCGACAGTTCGCGCAGCGCGTCGGGTTCCCCCGACACCACCATGGATGCGGGACCGTTGACGGCGGCGAGGGACAGCCGGTCGCCCCACGGCGCCATCCGCCGGACCAGCTCGTCCTGCGCCAGTGAGACCGACATCATCCCGCCGCCCCCGGACAGCGCGCGCAGCGCCCGGCTGCGCAGCGCCACCACCCGGGCCGCGTCCTCCAGCGACAGGGCACCTGCCACGCAGGCCGCGGCGATCTCGCCCTGGGAGTGTCCCGCCACGGCGGCGGGCTCCACTCCGTACGAGCGCCATACGGCGGCGAGTGCCACCATCACCGCGAAAAGCAGCGGCTGCACGACGTCCACGCGGTCCGTCGAGGGCGCGCCCGGGGCTTCGCGTACCACGTCGTCCAGCGACCAGTCGACGTAGGGCGCGAGGGCTCGCTCGCAGTCCGCCAGTGTCCGGGCGAACTCGGGTGAGGTCCGGCGGAGTTCGCCGGCCATGCCGGCCCACTGCGAGCCCTGGCCGGGGAAGAGGAAGACCGGCCTGGTGGTGTTCACGGCGACGCCCCGGGCCAGTCCCGCGGCCGCCGCACCGGAGGCGAGCGCTTCCAGACCGGCGAGGAGGTCCGCCCGGGTCCGGCCCGCCACGACGGCCCGGTGCTCGAACGCGGAGCGGGTACGGGCCAGTGCCGCCCCGACGGCGGCCGGCCCGGCGTCCGGGTGCCGGTCGAGGTGCCGGCGGAGCTGTACGGCGCGGGCGCGCAGCGCGGCCTCGGTGCGGCCGGAGAGCGGCCAGGCCAGCGGGCCCGTGGGCGGCCCGTCGGCGCCGGGGGCCTCGGAGGGGGCGGGCGCGCCTTCCTCGGCCGGTGCCTCCTCGAGGATCACGTGTGCGTTGGTGCCGCTCACCCCGAAAGCCGACACCGCGGCCAGGCGGGGGCGGTCCCGGTCCGGCCACGGCATGGCGTGGCGGAGCAGCGAGACGGCCCCGGCCGACCAGTCCACGGCGTCCGACGGTTCGTCGGCGTGCAGGGTTCTGGGCAGCAGGCCGTGCCGGATCGCCTGGACGGTCTTGATGATCCCGCCGACACCGGCGGCCGCCTGGGTGTGGCCGATGTTGGACTTCAGCGAGCCGAGCCACAGCGGCCGGTCGGCGGGCCGTCCCCGGCCGTAGGTGGCCAGCAGCGCCTGCGCCTCGATGGGGTCACCGAGCCGGGTGCCGGTCCCGTGCGCCTCGACGACGTCCACGTCGGCGGTGGTCAGTCCGGCGGCGGCCAGCGCCTCCTGGATGACGCGCTGCTGGGCGGGCCCGCTGGGGGCGCTGAGGCCGTTGCTCGCGCCGTCCTGGTTGATCGCACTCCCCCGTACGACCGCCAGCACCCGATGCCCGTTGCGCCGCGCGTCCGAAAGCCGCTCCAGCAGGATCATGCCGACGCCCTCGCCCCAGCCGGTGCCGTCTGCCTGCGCGGAGAACGCCTTGCAGCGGCCGTCGGGTGCGAGGCCGCGCTGGCGGCTGAACTCGACGAAGACACCGGGGTTGGCCATGATCGCCGCGCCGCCGGCGAGCGCCAGTGAGCACTCGCCCCGCCGCAGCGACTGGGCGGCCAGATGAACGGTCACCAGCGACGACGAACAGGCGGTGTCCAGGGTGACCGCGGGGCCCTCCAGGCCGAGGGTGTAGGAGATGCGGCCCGACGCCACACTGGTGACGTTGCCGATCAGCAGGTGGCCCTCGACGCTCTGGTCCGCCACGGCCGGGTCACCGCCGTACTGGAAGGACGTCGCGCCCACGAAGACACCGGCCTTCTCGCCCTTCAGGGACAGCGGGTCGATCCCGGCACGTTCCACGGCCTCCCAGGAGACCTCGAGGAGCAGCCGGTGCTGTGGGTCCATGGCCAGCGCTTCGCGTGGTGAGATCCCGAAGAAGGCGGGGTCGAACTGGGCGGCCTCGTGGAGGAATCCGCCCTGCCGGGTGTAGCAGGTACCGGAGGTGGCCGGGTCCGGGTCGTAGAGGCCGTCCACGTCCCAGCCGCGGTCCGTGGGGAACGCGGAGATCGCGTCCCGGCCCTCGGCGACCAGGTTCCACAGGGCTTCGGGTGAGCGCACTCCGCCGGGGAAGCGGCAGCCCATGCCCACGATCGCGATGGGTTCGGACGCACGGTCCTCCACCTCCTGGAGCCGCTGCCGGGTCCGGTGGAGATCGGTGGTGACCCGCTTGAGGTAGCCGAGAAGCTTCGCTTCCTGCTCGCCGGTCTGCTGGTCGGCATGCTCGTTGGCCATCAGGACGTCCCGAACTCGTTGTCGATCATGTGGAAGATCTCGTCGGCGGACGCAGCCATCAGCTGCTCCTCGACGGAGGCGTCGCCGCTGCCGCTGCCCGCGGTGGTGATGCCGCCCTGTGGCGGGGTGGTGCCGTTGAGCTGCGCCATCAGGCCCTGGAGACGGCTTGTGAGCCGGTCGCGTACGCCGCTGTCCGCGGTGATCTCGCCCAGCGCCTTCTCCCACCGGTCCAGGTCGCCGAAGACGGCGTCGGCGGTCACCGGCTGCTCCGGGAACAGCTCGGACCTCAGGTGTCGGGCGAGCGTGGCCGGTGAGGGGTTGTCGAAGATCAGCGTCGGGGGCAGGGACAACCCGGTCGCGGCGTTCAGCCGGTTGCGGAGTTCCACGGCCGTCAGCGAGTCGAAGCCCAGCTCCTTGAAGGCCCGGTCGTCTGCGATCGCGTCCGGTGTGGAGTGGCCCAGGACGTCCGCGGTGTGCGCACGCACCAGGTCGGTCAGCACGCGCTCCCGTTCCGCCTCTGGCAGAGCCGCCATTCCGTCCCCGACCGGGCCGGCGTCGCGGGCGTGGCCCGGCGCCGGCCGGCCGCCGCCGTCGGACGTGTCGGCCGCCGTCTCCAGCAACCGCCGTACCGCGGGCAGTTCTTCGATCAGCGGACGTCGGCGGGCCGCCGTGAAGCCCGGCACGAACCGGTCCCAGCGGACGTCGGCGAGGACCAGCGTCGTCTCCTGGCGGGCCAGCGCCCCCTGCAGGGCCGTGACCGCCAGGTCCGGTGCCATCGGGGGCAGCCCCCGGCGGCTCAGGTGCTCCTCCACACCGGCGCCCTCGATCATCCCCTTGTCCGCCCACGGGCCCCAGGCCACCGAGGTGGCCGCCAGACCGCGCGCCCGGCGCTGCTCGGCGAGCGCGTCCAGGAAGGAGTTGGCGGCGGCGTAGGCGCCCTGGCCGCCGCTGCCCCAGGCAGCCGCGACCGACGAGAACAGCACGAACGCCTCGATGTGCGCCCCGTCGAGGAGTTCGTCCAGGAGGACGGCTCCGGAGACCTTTCCGTCGGCCATGACCGCGAAGTCGGCCGGCGTGCTGTCGGCGAGCTGCCTGAAGTGCACGACACCGGCGGCGTGGAAGACGGCGCGGACCGGCGACCCCTCCGCCTCCAGACGGTGCAGCAGCCCGGCCAGCGCCTCCCGGTCGCCGACATCGCACGCCGCCACCGTCACGCGGACGCCCAGGCCGGTCAGTTCGGCCGCCAGGTCCGCCGCACCGGGCGCAGCGGAACCGCGCCGGCTGGTCAGCACCAGGTGCTCCGCCCCACTCCGGGCCAGCCAACGTGCCACGTTCGCTCCGAGGCCACCGGTTCCGCCGGTGATGAGAACGGTGCCGTTCGGACGCCACTTGCCCTCGTCGGGCGACGCGCCGAGCGGGGCGTGCACCAGCCGCCGTACGAACACTCCGGCGGCCCGCACGGCCAGCTGGTCCTCGCCGTCCGCTGCGGCCAGGACTCCGGCCAGCCGTGCGGCGGCGCGCTCGTCGACGACGTCGGGCAGATCGACGAGACCACCCCAGCGCTCCGGGTGCTCAAGGCCGATGACGCGGCCCAGACCCCAGGCGGTCGCCTGCTCGGGCCGGTCTACGGGATCGGTCGGGCTGACCGAGACACCGGTCCGGGTCGCCAGCCACAGGGGGCTGTGCATCCCGGTGTCGCCGAGTGCCTGCACGAGGGCGAGGTTGAGCGCCAGGCCGTACGGCAGGGCCGGGTGGCGCGGGTGCGGGCCGTCGGCGAAGGCGAGCAGAGACAGCACACCGGCCGGCACCTCCCCGGCCGCGGCTTCCCGCAGTCGCGCTGCCACCGCGTCGCGGTCGTCCTCGGCCAGCTCGACGGTGACCGCCTTCGCTCCGCGCTCCCGCAGACCGCGCAGTACGGCGGCACACGCCTCGTCGACGGACGCACCGGCCGCGCGGGTCTGCTTCGCCGCAGCCGCCGGAACGGTGACCAACCATGTGCCGGACAGCGTGCCCCGCGGCTCGCCGGCCACCGGGTGCCAGGCGATCCGGTACCGCCACGCCTCCGCGGTGGCACGGTCGCTCTGCTTGCGCCGCCAGGAGGACAGCAGGGGGACGACTCCGCTCAGCGGTGTCGCCGGGTCGACTTCGAGCGTGGCGGCCAGCTCCTCCAGATCCTGGCGCTCAACGGCGTCCCAGAAGCGGGTGTCGACGGACGGTGGTGCGGCGGTACCGGCTCCTGCGACCACCGGTCCGTCGGGCACGGCGGGTGCGTCGAACCAGTAGCGCTGACGCTGGAACGCGTACGTCGGCAGATCCACCCGACGAGCCCCCCGACCGGCGAAGAACGCACCCCAATCCACCTCCACACCCAACGTGTGCATCCGGCCCAACGCCTCGACCAGCGACTCCTCCTCCGACCGCCCCTTACGCAGAACGGGAACGAACTCCCCCTCCACCTCACACGACCGGCCCATCCCCGACAACACACCAGCCGGACCCAACTCCACGAAACGCCGCACCCCACACGCCTCAAGCGCACGCAACCCGTCGAAGAACCGCACCGCCTCCCGCACATGAGACACCCAGTACTCCGCCGAACACACCAACCCCCCCGCAACCACCTCACCCGTCACATTCGACACCAACCCCACCCGCGGCTCCCGATACTCAAGCCCCTCCGCAACCCGACGGAACTCCTCCAACATCGGCACCATCCGCGGCGAATGAAACGCATGACTCACCCGCAACCGCGACGACTTCCACCCACCCCCCGCAACAACCTCGACCACCGCATCCTCATCACCCGACAACACCACCGAGTCAGGACCATTCACAGCAGCCACAGCCACACGACCCTCGAAACCAGCCAGGAACGGCAGCACCTCCCCCTCCGAAGCCACCACCGACACCATCACCCCACCCCCCGGCAACGCCTGCATCAACCGGCCACGAGCAACCACCAACGCCACCGCATCCTCAAGCGACCACACCCCCGCAACAAACGCAGCCGCCAACTCACCCACCGAATGCCCCACCACGAAATCCGGCCGCACACCCCACGACTCCACCAACCGGAACAACGCCACCTCAACCGCAAACAACCCCACCTGCGCAAACCCAGTCCCATCCAGCAACGAAGCAGCACCAGACACCACCCCGCCGCCGGCACCCACACCGAAGACCACCTCACGCAACGAACAACCCAAATAGCCGTCCGCGATCACACACACCTCATCGAACGCAGCCGCGAACACCGGGAACACCCCATACAACTCCCGGCCCATCCCCACCCGCTGCGCACCCTGACCCGTGAACATCAACGCCGTCAGACCATCCACCACCTGCGAGCCCGACACCCCCCGCGCAAGCCCGGCCAGCAACTCCTCACGCCCACGACCGACCACCACCCCACGGTGCTCCAACGCCGCACGCCCCGTCGCCAACGAAAAACCCACATCCAACGACGACAACACCGAGTCAGCGACCACACACTCACGCAAACGCTCCACCTGCCCAGCCAGAGCCACCGCAGACCTACCCGACACCACCCACGGCACCACACCACCCACACCGGCATCAGCACCGGCACCGGCACCGGCACCGGCATCCAGGGGTTCTTCCGCAACCGGCTCCGGCGCCTGCTCCAGAATCGCGTGCGCATTCGTCCCGCTGATCCCGAACGCCGACACACCGGCCCGCCGCGGTGCACCCGTCTCCGGCCACGAGCGAGCCTCGGTCAGCAACTCCACCGACCCGGCCGACCAGTCGATCTTCTGGGAGGGTTCGTCGGCGTGCAGGGTGCGCGGCAGGACACCGTGACGCATCGCCATGACCATCTTGATCACACCGGCCACACCCGCAGCGGCCTGCGTGTGACCGATGTTCGACTTCAGCGCACCCAGCCACAACGGACGCCCGGCAGCCCGACCCTGACCATACGTCGCCAGCAACGCACCCGCCTCGATCGGATCACCCAACGACGTACCCGTCCCATGCGCCTCCACCACGTCCACATCCGCCGCACCCAGACCGGCCGCCGACAACGCAGCCCTGATCACCCGCTGCTGCGAAGGCCCGTTCGGCGCACTCAGACCATTGCTCGCCCCGTCCTGATTCACCGCCGAACCCCGCACCACCGCCAACACCCGATGACCCAGACGACGCGCATCCGACAACCGCTCCAGCAGCAGCATCCCCGCGCCTTCCCCCCAGCCGGTGCCATCGGCCTGGTCGGAGAACGTCTTGCAGCGGCCGTCGGGGGCCTGTCCACCCTGGCGGCTGAAGTCGATGAAGAGGCTGGGTGTCGACATCACGGTGGCGCCGCCGGCCAGGGCGAGTGAGCACTCGCCCTGCCGGAGCGCCTGAGCCGCCAGGTGCAGCGCCACGAGCGACGAGGAGCAGGCCGTGTCGACGGTGACGGCCGGACCCTCCAGACCGAAGGTGTACGCGATGCGGCCGGAGGCGATGCTCCCGGAGCTGCCGCTGCCCACGTACGCCTGGAGGTCCTCCGGGACCTGCGGCAACCGGGTGCTGTAGTCCTGGTACATCAGGCCGGCGAACACTCCGGTCTGGCTGCCCTTCAGCGTGGACGGGTCGATTCCGGCCCGCTCGAAGACCTCCCAAGAGGTCTCCAGGAGCAGTCGCTGCACCGGGTCCATCGCCAGCGCCTCACGCGGGGAGATCCCGAAGAACGCCGGGTCGAAGTCGTAGGCGTCGTAGAGGAACGCGCCCTCGTCGGCGTACGACCTGCCCGGCAGCGTGCCGGTGGGGTCGTAGAGCTCGTCGAGGTCCCAGCCTCGGTCGGCCGGCATCGCGTGCATCGCGTCGGTGCCCTGGTCCACCAGCCGCCACAGGTCTTCCGGGCTCCGTACGCCGCCGGGGAAGCGGCAGCTCATGCCCACGATGACGATCGGGTCGTCGTCGCGCGGTGTGCCTGCCGTGGCGACCACCTCGGTGGTGGCCGCCGTGCGGAGCCGTTCGCCGAGGGCCTCGGTCCGCAGGTATTCGGCGAGTGCCGTGGGGGTCGGATAGTCGAAGACCAGGGTGGTCGGCAGCCGCAGTCCGGTGACGGTGTTCAGCCGGTTCCGCAGTTGCACGGAGGTCAGGGAGTCGAAGCCGAGTTCCTGGAAGGCCCGGTCGGCGGCGATCGAGTCGGACGAGGCGTGCCCGAGTACGGCCGCCACCAGGCTGCGGACCGTGTCGAGCAGGAATCGGCGCTGTTCGCTCTCGGTCTGTCCTGCGAGGCGCCGCGCGAGCGAGTCCGCACCGTCCGCCGAAGCGGCTGCCTCGACCGCCCGGCGCGCCGGGGCTCGTACCAGTCCTCGAAGCAGCGCGGGGACGGAGCCGGCGGCGGCGCCGGCCTTCAGCGTGGCCGTGTCGAGCGGCATGGGCACGAGCAGCGGCTCGTCCAGTGCGGCGGCGGCGTCGAACAGGGCCATCCCCTGCTCGGCCGAGATGGGTGCCACGCCGGAGCGGCTGGAGCGTTCGGTGTCCTCGGCGCCGAGGTGGCCGGTCATGCCGCTGCGGTCGGCCCACAGCCCCCAGGCCAGTGACTGGCCCGGCAGGCCGCGCGCCCGGCGGTACTGTGCGAGGGCGTCGAGGTAGGCGTTGGCCGCGGCGTAGTTCGCCTGGCCGGGGCCGCCGAGGACGCCCGCTCCGGAGGAGTAGAGCACGAAACCGGCCAGGCCCAGGTGTTCGGTGAGTTCGTGCAGGTTGACGGCCGCGTCGACCTTGGGGCGCAGCACCCGGTCCAGCTGCCGGGAAGTGAGCCGGTCCACCACGCTGTCGTCCAGCACGCCGGCGGTGTGCACGACGGCGGTGAGCGGGTGCGCCGGGTCGACACCGGCGAGCAGCGCTGCCAGGGCCTGGCGGTCGCCGGCGTCGCAGGCGGCGATGGTCACCTCGGCGCCCGACTCGGCCAGTTCGGCGCGGAGTGCGTCGATGCCCTGGGCCGCAGGCCCGCGGCGGCTGGTCAGCAGCAGATGGCGGATGCCGTGTCGGGAGACGAGGTGGCGGGCCAGGATGCCGCCGAGCGTTCCGGTGCCGCTGATCAGTACGGTGCCGTCGGCGTCCCAGCCGAGGGCGGTGTCGGCGGAGGGGACGGGCACGCGGGCGAGCCGGGCGGCCCGTACGGCGCCTTCACGGACGACCAGTTGAGGCTCCCCGGTCGCGAGTGCCGCGCGCAGGGCCCGTACGGAGTCCGGGTGGTCGTCGATGTCCACCAGGGCGAACCTGCCGGGGTTCTCCGACTGCGCGGAGCGCACCAGTCCCCAGAGTGTGGCGTGCGTCAGGTCGCGCACGTCCTCACCGGGCAGGGCCGTGGCGCCCCGGGTGACGAAGACCAGCCGGGACGCGGTGAGGCGTTCGTCCCGGAGCCAGGTCTGCACCAGGTCCAGGGCCCGCCCGGCCGCGGCACGGGCCGCGTCGGCATCGGCCGCGCGCACGTCCGGTTCCGGTGCGCAGGGGACGAGGACGGCGTCCGGCATCCCTCCGCCGTCCGGGGCCGGGTGCTCGGGGTCGAACGGGACCAGGCCGGACAGACCACCGAGACCCAGCCGGTCCGTGCCCCATACGCCCCAGGGCGCGACCGGCCCCGGGTCGGCCGGTGTCAACGGTTTCCACTCGACGCGGAACAGGGCGTCGCCGAGTCCGGCACCCGCCCCGGACAGCAGCTCGGGCCGTATCTCGCGCAGCAGCAGGGCCTCGACGGACGCGACGGGACGGCCGGTGGTGTCGGCGACCTGGATGGCGACCGCTTCGGGGCCCGCCGGGGTCAGCCGGACGCGGACGTCGCCCGCGCCCGCCGCGTGCAGCGTGACGCCCGTCCACGAGAAGGGCAGCCGGCCGTTGCCGTCGCCCTCCCCCCGCGCGTCCTCGAACAGCGGGCCGAGAGCGATGCCGTGGAGTCCGGCGTCGAGCAGCGCGGGATGCAGCCCGTAGGCGCGGGCACCCTCCTGGTGCTCCTGTGGCAGCCCCACCTCGGCGAAGACGTCGTCACCGAGGCGCCAGGCCGCCCGCAGGCCGCGGAAGGCCGGTCCGTACTGGAATCCGTCGGCGGCGTACCGCTCGTAGAGGTCCTGCACCGGAACCGGTACGGCACCTGCCGGGGGCCACGCCGTCAGGTCGAACGCGGCCGGCCGGGCGGTGGGGACGACGGTGCCGGTGGCGTGCGCGATCCAGGTGTCCTCGGCGGCGCCGTCCGCGCGGGAGTAGACGCCGACCGTCCGGCGCCCGGCGGCGTCGGGTTCGCTGACGGTGACCTGCACCGCCACACCGCCGGTCGTGGGCAGCAGGAGCGGGGCCTGGAGGGTGAGTTCCTCGACCTGACCGCAGCCGACCCGGTCGGCGGCCTGCACCGCCAGTTCCAGGAAGGCCGTGCCGGGCAGCAGGACGCTGCCGGTGAGGGCGTGGTCGGCGAGCCAGGGAGAGGTTTCCAGGGACAGCCGGCCCGTCAGCAGCAGCCGGTCGGCGTCCGCGAGGTGTATCGCGGCACCGAGCAGTGGATGGTCACCGGGACCGAGTCCGGCCGCCGCCACGTCGCCGGTGGGCGCGGGGGACGCCAGCCAGTAGCGCTGCCGCTGGAAGGCGTACGTGGGCAGCGGGACGCCCCGCGCCCCGGTTCCGGCGAACACCGCGTCCCACGCCACGGTCCCGCCGGCGACGTGCAGTTCGCCGAGGGAGGTGAGGAAGCGGCCGTAGCCGCCCTCCTCGCGGCGCAGGGTGCCCACGGCGACGGCGCCCGCGGCGGCGTCCTCGAAGGTCTCCTGCATCGCCATCGCGAGGACGGGATGCGGGGCGGCCTCGATGAACGCGCTGTGGCCGTCGGCGAGCAGCGCCCGTACGGCGCGCTCGAACTCGACGGGCCGGCGCATGTTCCGGTACCAGTAGTCGGCGTCGAGCCCGCTGGTGTCGAGCGGGGCGCCGGTCACGGTGGAGTAGAACGGGATCTGCGAGGGGCGGGGCCGGACGGGCGCCAGGTCGGCGAGCAGCCGCGCGCGCAGCGCGTCGACGTGCGGCGAGTGGCTGGCGAGCGCCACGCCCGGGACCCGGCGGGCCTTGATGCCGTCGTCGCCGAGCTGAGCGAGCAGTTCGTCCAGCGCGTCGGGGTCACCCGCGACGGTCACCGAGACGGGGCTGTTGCCGGCGGCGAGGGACACCCGGCCCTCCAGGCTCGCGAGCCGGGGCGCGATCCGCTCGGCCGAGGCCAGGACGGAGAGCATGCCGCCCCTGCCCTCGATCTCCAGGGCGGCCATGGCGCGCAGCGCCACCACCCGGGCGGCGTCCTCGAGCGTCAGGGCGCCCGCCACGTACGCCGCGGCCACCTCGCCCTGGGAGTGGCCGACGACCGCGGACGGCTCGACGCCGTGCGCGCGCCACAGCGCGGCCAGCGACACCATCACGGAGAACAGCACCGGCTGCACGACGTCGACCCGGTCGGCCGGCGGCGTGCCGGGGCCGCCCCGGAGGACGTCGATCACGGACCAGTCCAGATGAGGGGCGAACGCCGCGTCACAGGCGCGCAGTTGCTCGGCGAACACCGGCGAGGACTCGAGCAGGGGGCGGGCCATGCCGGTCCACTGCGAGCCCTGGCCGGGGAAGACGAACACCGTCTTGCGCCTGCCGCCCGCGAGACCCTGGACGAGCTGTGCGGCCGGTACGCCGTCGGCGAGGGCTCGCAGGCCGTTCAGCAGGCTTTCCTGGTCGTCGGCGACGATCACGGCGCGGCGTTCGAGGGCGGCCCGTTCCAGGGCCAGTGAGTGGCCGAGGCCGGCGGGGGCCGTGTCCGGGTGCGCGGTGATGTGCTCGAGGAGGCGCCGGGCCTGCGCCCGTAGCGCTTCCTCGGTCTTGCCGGAGACGAGGAACGGCAGCGTGGAGTCGGCGGCCGGAGCGGCATCGGCGGCGGCGTCCTCACCGCCGGCCGCAGGCTCCGGGGCCTGCTCCAGGATCACATGGGCGTTGGTGCCGCTGAAACCGAAGCCGGACACGGCGGCCCGGCGCGGGGCGCCGGTCTCCGGCCACGGCCGGGTTTCCGTCAGCAGCTCGACGCCGCCGGACTCCCAGTCGACGATGGGGCTGCGGTTCTCGGCGTGCAGGGTCATCGGCAGCACCGCGTGCCGGAGCGCGAGCACCATCTTGATGACGCCGCCGACCCCGGCCGCGGCCTGGGTGTGCGCGATGTTGGACTTCAGCGAGCCCAGCCACAGCGGCCGGCCCTCGGGGCGTTCCCTGCCGTACGTCGCCAGCAGCGCGCCGGCCTCGATCGGGTCGCCGAGCTTCGTACCGGTGCCGTGCGCCTCCACGGCGTCGACCTCGGCGGCGGACAGCCGGGCGTTGGCCAGGGCGGCGCGGATGACCCGCTGCTGGGAGGGTCCGTTCGGGGCGGTGAGGCCGCTGCTCGCACCGTCCTGGTTCACGGCCGAGCCGCGGACCACGGCCAGCACGGGGTGCCCGTTGCGCCGCGCGTCGGACAGCCGCTCCACGAGGAGCATGCCGACGCCCTCGCCCCAGCCGGTGCCGTCGGCACGGTCGGAGAACGCCTTGCAGCGGCCGTCGGAGGACAGGGCGCGCTGTCGTGCGTACTCGATGAACGCGACCGGTGTGGACATGACCATCGAACCGCCGACGAGAGCCAGCGAGCAGTCGCCGCGGCGCAGCGCCTCCGTAGCCAGGTGCAGGGCCACCAGCGACGACGAGCACGCCGTGTCGACGGTGACGGCGGGCCCTTCCAGACCGAGGGTGTAGGAGATGCGGCCCGAGGCGACACTGCCGGAGCCGCCCGCCCCGAGGTAGCCCTCGACGTCCTCCGGAACCGTGGTGAGCCGGGAACCGTAGTCCTGGTACATCACACCCGCGTACACCCCGGTACGGCTGCCCTTGAGGGCCGTCGGATCGATCCCGGCCCGCTCGACGGCTTCCCAGGCGGTCTCCAGCAGGAGCCGCTGCTGCGGGTCCATGGCCAGCGCCTCGCGCGGCGAGATACCGAAGAAGGCGGGGTCGAAGTCGTACGCCCCGTCGAGGAAGGCACCTTCCTCCACGTAGCTCTTGCCCTGCGCGTCGGGGTCCGGGTCGTACAACGACTCGGTGTCCCAGGCCCGGTCATCGGGCAGCGGACCGACCGCGTCGCGTCCCTCCACGAGGAGCTGCCACATGTCCTCGGGTGTCCGGACGCCCCCGGCGTAGCGGCAGCTCATCCCGACGATCGCGATGGGCTCCTGGTCCCTCTCCTCGATCTTCTGCAGACGCTGGCGCGTGCGGTGCAGATCCGTCGTCACACGCTTGAGGTAATCGCGAAGCTTGTCTTCACTCACCGTGCTCACCGTTCAACCGCTGCTTTCTTCAGGAGAGGCCACATTGGGAAGCGGCCGAATTCTGGGAGCCCAGGAGGCCGGGGGTCGGCAGGGCCGACCGAATTCGGGGGACCGAATTCGGGAAGGCCGGCTTCAGGGGTATTCGCTTGAGGACGGGTCGGCTTCAGGAGAGGCCGAGTTCGTTCTCGATGAAGTCGAAGATCTCGTCGTCGGACGCCGTGTCGAGCCCGGCGGCCGCGGCTTCGCCCTCCGATTCCTCCTGGGCCTGGCCCAGCTTCGACAGGAGGTCCTGCAGGCGGGTGGCGAGTCTCGTCCGGGCGGTCTCGTCCGCCGCCACCCGCGTCAGGTCCTGCTCCAGCCGGTCGAGTTCGGGGAAGGCGATCGGGACTGCGACGGGTTCGGCCGGCGTGACCGAGGCCGCGAGGTGCTCCGCGATCGCGCTCGTCGTCGGGTAGTCGAACAGCAGGGTCGCGGGGAGCCGTAGTCCGGTGGTCCTGCCCAGCTGGTTGCGGAGTTCGACCGCGGTGAGCGAGTCGAAGCCCAGCTCCAGCAGACCGCGGTCGACGTCGATCGCGTTCGGGTCGGTGAACCCGAGGACGGTCGCCGCCTGCGTCCTGACCAGGTCGAGCAACAGCCGGTCGCGCTCCGCGTCGGGCAGTCCCGCCAGCCGCCGCATCAGTCCCTCGGCGGCGTCCGCCGCCGTGCCGCCGGACGCCGGCGTGCGGCGGGACGCCGCCCTGACGGGGGTCCGGACCAGGCCGCGGAGCAGCGGCGGTACGGGGCCGGCCCCGCTCGCATGGGCCGAGAGGTCCAGGCGCATCGGCAGCACCACCGGCGCGTCCATCGCCCCTGCCGCGTCGAACAGCGCGGCGCCCTGGGCGGACGAGAACGCGACGATGCCGCCGCGCGCCAGCCGCGAGAGGTCCGCGTCGTCCAGCTTGCCGGTCATCTCGCTGCGCTGCTCCCACAGGCCCCAGGCCATCGACTGGACGGGGAAGCCCCGGGCACGGCAGTGGCCGGCGTAGGCGTCCAGGAACGCGTTCGCCGCCGCGTAGTTGGACTGGCCCATGCCGCCGAAGGTGCCGGCGATGGAGGAGAACAGGACCAGCGCCGAGATTCCGAGGTCGCGGGTCAGCTCGTGCAGGTTGATCGCGGCGTCCACCTTGGGCCGCAGCACCCGGTCGACCCGCTCCGAGGTGAGGGAGCCGACGACGCCGTCGTCCAGCACGCCCGCGGTGTGCACGACCGCGGTGAGCGGGTGCGCCCCGTCCACGCCGGCCAGCAGCCGGGCGAGGTCGTCGCGGTCCGAGACGTCGCAGGCGGCCATGGTGACCTCGGCGCCCAGGTCGCCGAGTTCCGCGCACAGTTCCTTCGCACCGTCGGCCGCCAGACCCCGCCGGCTGGTCAGCAGCAGATGCCGTACGCCACGGTCCGCGACCAGGTGGCGTGCCATCACACCGCCGATCGCGCCGGTGGCGCCGGTGACGAGCACGGTGCCGTCGCCCCAGTCGGGCACCGGCCGCTCGGTGGGAGCCGGCCGTCCGCCTGCCGCCGCGCCGGTCGCGACGGCCAGCCGCGCGGCTCGCACCGAGCCCTCGCGCAGGACCAGTTGCGGTTCGTCACCGGCGAGGGCGTGAAGCAGCGTCTCCGCGCAGGTACCGGTGCCGGTGCCGAGGTCGGTGCCGGTGCCGAGGTCGGTGCCGGTGTCGAGAGCGGTGTCGGTGTCGGTGTCGACGAGGACGAACCGGCCGGGGTTCTCCGACTGCGCGGAACGGACCAGGCCCCAGACCGCGGCGTGCGGCAGATCGGTCACATGCTCGTCGGCACCGGCGGCCACCGCGCCCCGTGTCAGGAAGACCATCCGCGAGGCGGCGAACCGCTCGTCCCCGACCCATTTCTGGACCAGCCCCAGAGCCCGGTCAAGAGCGGTGCGTACGGAGCCGGCGAGAGTGCCGGGCTCCGGGCAGCAGCTCACCAGGACCACCTCGGGCGGTGCCGCCGGATCCGCGGCCACCAGCGCGTCCAGGTCCGGGTGCACCGGCAGTCCGAGACCGGCGGCCACGCCGAAGGCGTCGTCACCGACCAGGGCCCAGCCGCCACCGGCCGTGGATCGCGAGGCGTCGACGTTCGGTTGCACCTCGGTCCAGTCCAGCACGTACAGGGAATTCTCCGCGGCGGGAGCGCCCAGCTGCTCCGGCCGTGCGCGCAGGGCGAGCGAGTCGACGGTGGCCACAGGCCGACCGATCGAGTCCGCCAGCATCAGCGCCACCGCACCGCCGTCGAGGGGCGTCAGCCGTACGCGTACGTCCCCTTCGCCCGCGCCGTGCAGCGTGACCCCGGACCAGGAGAACGGCAGCTTGCCACCGCCGAGTTGCAGCTCAGGACAGAGCGCGATGGTGTGGAGGGCGGCGTCGAGGAGTGCGGGGTGCAGGCCGTACGCGGCGGCGGCGGACCGCTGTTCGCCGGGCAGCCGCACCTCCGCGTACACCTCGTCGCCGACCAGCCAGGCAGCGCGGATCCCCTGGAAGGCGGGGCCGTATCCGAAGCCGCCGTCGGCGAACCGCTCGTACAGGTCGCCGACCTCGACGGGTTCGGCCCCCTGCGGCGGCCAGACGCCTTGCAG
>NZ_JBICWT010000022.1:0-11143 GCF_043199955.1 Streptomyces sp. NPDC048514
TCTATCAGATCTTTCCGATCCGATTTCCTCGGTGCTTTCCAGGTTCTCGCTTTCGCGTTTCCCTTTCCGGCGGTTCCGACTTTATCAGAAGTTCTGAGCCGGTTTTCCCACCCTCTCCCAGGACACCAGCGTCCAGCGCATGAAGTGCTGGGGTTCCCGGTCGGGCAGAGCCGTAAACGTACTGGAGCGGGGCGCCCCGATGCAAATCGAGGGCCCCGCTCCAGCCGTGCACCGACGAGGCGTCAGACCTCCACGACCACCGGCAGGATCATCGGCCTGCGGCGATACGTGTCCGAGACCCACTTGCCGAGCGTGCGGCGGATGAGCTGCTGGAGCTGGTGAGGCTCCACGACACCGTCCTGGGCGGACCGCTCCAGGACTTCCGTGACCTTCGGCAGGACGGCGGCGAAGGCCGAGTCCTCGATGCCGGAGCCACGGGCCTGCACGTGCGGACCGCCGGTGATCTTGCCGGTGGAGGAGTCCACGACCACGAAGACGGAGATGATGCCCTCGTCACCGAGGATCTTCCGGTCCTTGAGCGCCGGCTCCCCGACATCGCCGACCGAGAGGCCGTCGACGTAGACGTAACCGGCCTGGACCTTGCCGGAGATCTTGGCCTTGCCCTCGATCAGGTCCACCGCCACGCCGTCCTCGGCGATGACGATCCGATCGTGCGGGACACCCGTCAGGGCACCCAGCTCGGCGTTGGCGCGCAGATGGCGCCATTCGCCGTGCACCGGCATCAGGTTCTTCGGGCGGCAGATGTTGTAGAAGTACAGCAGCTCACCCGCGGACGCGTGGCCGGAGACGTGCACCTTGGCGTTGCCCTTGTGGACGACGTGGGCGCCCCAGCGGGTGAGGCCGTTGATCACGCGGTAGACCGCGTTCTCGTTCCCGGGGATCAGCGACGAGGCCAGGATGACGGTGTCGCCGTCGACGATCCGGATCTGGTGGTCGCGGTTGGCCATGCGGGACAGGGCCGCCATCGGCTCGCCCTGGGAGCCCGTGCAGACCAGGACCACCTGGTGGTCGGGCAGGTCGTCCAGCGCCTTGACGTCGACCACCAGGCCCGGCGGGACTCTGAGGTAGCCGAGGTCGCGGGCGATGCCCATGTTGCGGACCATGGAGCGGCCGACGAAGGCGACCCTGCGGCCGTACTCGTGTGCCGCGTCCAGGATCTGCTGGATGCGGTGGACGTGGCTGGCGAAGCTGGCCACGATGATCCGCTTGCCGGCGTTGGCGAAGACCGTGCGCAGGACGCTGGAGATTTCCCGCTCGGGCGGGACGAAGCCCGGGACCTCGGCGTTCGTGGAGTCGGCGAGGAGCAGGTCGATGCCCTCCTCGCTCAGCCGCGCGAAGGCGTGCAGGTCGGTGAGGCGGTTGTCCAGCGGCAGCTGGTCCATCTTGAAGTCGCCGGTGTGGACGACCATGCCCGCGGGGGTGCGGATCGCGACCGCGAGGGCGTCCGGGATGGAGTGGTTGACGGCGACGAACTCGCAGTCGAAGGGGCCGACGCGCTCGCGGTGTCCCTCCGCCACCTCCAGGGTGTACGGGCGGATCCGGTGCTCCTGGAGCTTGGCCTCGATCAGGGCGAGGGTCAGCTTGGAGCCGATCAGCGGGATGTCCGGCTTCTCGCGGAGCAGGAAGGGGACACCGCCGATGTGGTCCTCGTGGCCGTGCGTGAGGACGATTCCCTCGATGTCGTCGAGGCGGTCCCGGATGGACGAGAAGTCCGGCAGGATCAGGTCGATTCCGGGCTGCTCCTCCTCGGGGAAGAGCACTCCGCAGTCGACGATCAGCAGGCGGCCGCCGTACTCGAAGACCGTCATGTTCCGGCCGATCTCGCCGAGACCGCCGAGCGGGGTGACGCGCAGGCCGCCCTCGGGGAGCGGCGGGGGCGTACCGAGTTCAGGATGCGGATGACTCAAAAGACTCTCCTCACCACGCGCGCCACGTACCGGTCGGGCACGTGGCGCGCATGACGTTCGTGCATAAGCAGTTGTCGTTGTGGAGTGCGGGCGCCGGTGGCCCGCGTATGCGGTTGTCTGTTCAGTTGTGAAGCTCGGGTGGTGCCAAGTCTGTTGTCAGAGCTGTACCCCGCCGGCAGCAAGATCGATCTTGAGCTGGGCGATCTCCTCGGTCGAGCATTCGACCATGGGGGCCCTCAGGGGTCCTGCGGGCAGGCCCTGGAGGGCGAGCGCCGCCTTCGTGGTCATGACGCCCTGGGTGCGGAACATGCCGGTGTAGACCGGGAGCAGCTTCTGGTGGATCTCGGTGGCCTTGACGACGTCGCCCGAGGTGTACGCGTCGACGAGGGCGCGCAGATCGGGGGTGACCAGGTGGCCGACGACCGAGACGAAGCCGACCGCGCCCACGGAGAGCAGCGGCAGGTTCAGCATGTCGTCGCCGGAGTACCAGGCGAGGCCGGACTGGGCGATGGCCCAGCCGGCGCGGCCGAGGTCGCCCTTGGCGTCCTTGTTGGCGACGATACGGGGGTGCTCGGCAAGCCGGACGAGGGTCTCCGTGTTGATCGGGACGCCGCTGCGGCCGGGGATGTCGTAGAGCATGACCGGCAGGCCGGTCGAGTCGGCCACCGTGGTGAAGTGGCGGTACAGGCCCTCCTGCGGGGGCTTGTTGTAGTACGGCGTGACGACCAGGAGGCCGTGGGCGCCGATGCGCTCGGCCTCGCGGGCCAGCTGGATGCTGTGGCGGGTGTCGTTGGTGCCGACTCCGGCCACCACGTGGGCACGGTCGCCGACCGCCTCCACCACGGCTCGTACGAGATCCGATTTCTCCGCGTCACTGGTGGTGGGGGACTCGCCGGTGGTGCCGTTGATGATCAGGCCGTCGTTGCCTGCGTCCACCAGGTGGGCGGCGAGCCGCTGCGCGCCGTCGAGGTCGAGTGCGCCGTCCGCCGCGAAGGGCGTGACCATGGCGGTGAGGACCCGCCCGAAGGGGGTCTGCGGAGTGGAGGTCGGAGCCATGGGTAACACGCTACTCGGTGCTCAATGCGGGGTCTGCCCTTGGGGTGCCGGGAAAGTCAGGACAAATAAGGAGCCCGGCACTGCCTGCTCGGGGGTTCAAGCAGTGCCGGGTCCGTTTGATCAGGCTAGATGAACTTCTCTAAATGCCGCAATACGGACACTTCGCCTGGCTGATCCGTACATCCGTTCCGCGCGGGCGAACAAGGCTTCGCTACGGGGCCACGCGTCCGTTGGCGTTGAAGGCGGCGTACGTCAGCGGCATGAGCTTCGCCCACTCCGCTTCCATCCTCTCGCCCACCATCTCGATCTCCCGCTGCGGGAAGGACGGCAGCTTGGCCAGCTCGTGCTGGGTGCGCAGGCCGAGGAAGTGCATCAGGGAGCGGGCGTTGCAGGTGGCGTACATCGAGGAGTACAGACCGACGGGCAGGACCGAACGGGCGACCTCGCGGGCGATGCCCTGCGCGAGCATCTCCTGATAGGCCCGGTAGGCCTGGCGGTAGGACTCCTCCATGGCGCCGCCGAGCAGCTCGTGCTGCTCCTCGGTGCCCTCGACGAAGACGTACTTGCCCGGACGGCCCTGCTGGACGAGCTTGCGGGAGGCGTCGGGGACGTAGAAGACCGGCTGCAGCTCCCGGTAGCGGCCCGACTCCTCGTTGTACGACCAGCCGACCCGGTGCCGCATGAACTCGCGGAAGACGAAGATCGGGGCCCTGATGAAGAAGGTCATCGAGTTGTGCTCGAAGGGGCTGCCGTGCCGATCGCGCATCAGGTAGTTGATCAGGCCCTTCGAGCGCTCCGGGTCCTTGTCCAGCTCCTCCAGGGACTGCTCCCCGATGGTCGAGACGCGGGCCGCGAAGAGCACGTCGGAGTCGGCCGCGCTGTGCTTGACCAGTTCGACGGTGACATCGCCGCGCAGATCGATCTTGAACTCGTCGTCCGGGGTGCGGGTCACGAGGGTCCTTCCATCACTTCTGGGGTTCGCGCCCACTGTATCGGGGCACTCGGCGCCGATCCGACCCGTGACCTCGCCGCGAGAAGTTTTCCGACATGGGCACCTTTTGTGCCATCAGAGCGTCTGTATCGGTGAGGACCACACATTCGATCCCGAGAGGAGAGGTGCTCTCCCCATGTTCCGTCGGCGCGAGCCCGTGCCCTTCGCCTTCCTGGCCGAGGCAGACCGGTTCCGCAGCAATGTCACTCCCCCGCCCCGTGGGCGGGCCTCGTTCGGCGAGCTGGCCGGACGCTGGCTGCTGGGCCTCACCATCGTCGCCGGGCTGGCCGGCGCGCTCGTCCTCGGCACACCGGCGCTGTCCACGCCGTCCGGTTCGCCGGTGCAGCAGTCCCAGGCGTCCCAGGGGCACTGACCCTTCCGGCCGCCCACGGGTGGTGGGCGGCAACGGCGCCGGATAGCCTCACCGGGCACAGCCCATGCGAGGACCGAGTGAGGACCAGCCGTGCCCCTGCCCTTTCTGACGGCCGACCGCACCTTCGAAACTGCATCCGAGAGCGCGCTGCCCTGCGACGACCGGGAGCGCTGGCGGCGCCCCTACCGTCCCGGGCCGTGGCGTGTGGCCGCGGCGGCCCTGGGGCTGCTGATCGCCTCGTTCATGCTGTTCGCCGCCGTCCTCATCGCCCTGACCGGCTCGGTGTTCTCCGCCAGCTCCTCCCCGACCTGGGCGGTCGTCCTCGTCGTGGGCCTGGTCGTCATCGCCGGCGCGCTGCGGCTGCTGCGCATGGGCGTGTGGGTGAGCGGGCACGGGCTGCGCCGGGCCGGACTCCTCGGCACCCGGACGGTGCCGTGGGCGCGGGTCGTCTCGGTACGGACGGTGCAGCAGCCGGTGCGCTGGCTTGGGCTGCCGCGGACGGTGCAGGGGCAGGCGCTGGCGTTCGTGCGCAAGGACCGCCGCCCCGAGGACACGGCTCCCCTGCTGACCACCCACGGTCTGGACTTCCTGGGCCGTCCGACGGCCTTCGACCGGGCGGCGGACGCGGTGGAGGCCTGGGCCGCGGAGTACCGGCGCGGCTGATCCGCCGCACACCCCGCCCGGGCCGCGGCTAGGCCTCGATCGTCCTGCCGTCGTGCAGCGCGATGGCGCGCTGCATGGCCTTGCGGGCACGCGGGGTGTCGCGGGCGTCGTGGTAGGCGACGGCCAGCCGGAACCAGCACCGCCAGTCGTCGGGGCGCTCCTCGGTCTCGGCCTTGCGCAGGCCGAAGACCTCGTCCGCCGAGTCACGGTCGATACGGCCGCTCGCCGTGCGCTTCAGCTCGTCGACGGGCAGGCCGCCCTCCGCGTCGAGTTCGGCGGCGAGCCGGTTGGCCCGCTGGACGAACTGGGTGTTCTTCCACAGGAACCACAGGCCGATGACCGGCAGGATCAGCACCGCGACACCGAAGGTGACGGTGAGGACCGTGCCGGACTGGATGAGCATGACGCCGCGGCTGCCGACCAGGACGAAGTAGAAGACCAGGACGGCGGCCGTGACGAGGTAGGTGATCTTCGCGCGCATGACGTGTCGGTGCTCAGCTCAGGTCGAGGAAGTGCTCGAGGCCGAAGGTCAGGCCCGGAGTGGTCACCACGCGGCGGGCGCCGAGCAGGATGCCCGGCATGAAGCTGCTGTGGTGCAGGGAGTCGTGACGGACCGTGAGGGTCTCGCCCTCGCCGCCGAGCAGTACCTCCTGGTGGGCCAGGAGGCCGCGCAGCCGTACGGCGTGCACCGGGATCCCGTCGACGGACGCGCCCCGGGCGCCGTCCAGGGCCGTGACCGTGGCGTCCGGCGCCGCAGCGCTGCCGGCCGCCCGGCGGGCCTCGGCGATGAGCTGGGCCGTGCGGGTGGCCGTACCGCTGGGGGCGTCCACCTTGTTCGGGTGGTGCAGCTCGATGACCTCCACCGACTCGAAGTAGGGGGCGGCGATCTGGGCGAACTTCATCGTCAGGACGGCGCCGATGGAGAAGTTCGGCGCGATGAGCACGCCGGTCTCCGGGGCCTGGTCGAGCCAGCCCGTCAGCTGTGCGAGGCGCTCCTCGGTCCAGCCCGTCGTGCCGACGACCGCGTGGATGCCGTGGCGCACGCAGAAGTCGAGGTTGCCCATGACGGAGGCGGGGGTGGTCAGTTCGACGGCGACCTGGGCGCCGGTCTCCGCCAGGGTCTCCAGCCTGTCGCCCCGGCCGAGGGCGGCGACCAGCTCCAGGTCCTCGGCGGCCTCGACCGCCTTGACCGCCTCGGACCCGATCCGGCCCTTGGCACCGAGGACCGCCACGCGCAGCTTGCTCATGTTCGCTTCCTTACCGACTTACCGAGTCCGACGACGGAGGGGTTCAGGCGACAGCATCGTGCAACCGCCCGGCCTGTTTGTCCTTCAGCGGGCCGATGACCGAGAGCGACGGGCGCTGTCCCAGCACCTCGCGGGCGACCGAGCGGACCTCGTCCGGGGTGACCGCCGCGATGTGGGCCAGCATGTCGTCCACGGACATCTGCTCGCCCCAGCACAGCTCGCTCTTGCCGATGCGGTTCATCAGCGCGCCGGTGTCCTCGAGGCCGAGGACGGTGGAGCCCTGGAGCTGGCCGATGGCGCGGCTTATCTCGTCGTCGGTGAGGCCGTTGGCCGCGACGTCGTCGAGTTCGTCCCGGCAGATCCTCAGCACGTCGTGCACCTGACTCGGGCGGCAGCCGGCGTACACGCCGAACAGGCCGCAGTCGGCGAAGCCGGAGGTGTACGAGTAGACGCTGTAGGCGAGGCCGCGCTTCTCCCGGACCTCCTGGAAGAGACGGGAGGACATGCCACCGCCGAGGGCGGTGTTGAGCACGCCCATGGCCCAGCGCCGGTCGTCGGTGCGGGCGAGGCCCGGCATGCCGAGGACGACGTGCGCCTGCTCGGTCTTGCGGGCGAGCAGCTCCACCTGGCCGGCGGTGCGGATCGTACGGCGGCCGTCGCGCGGGGCGATGGGCTGCGCGTCCGCGCTCTTCAGGGCGCCCGCCTTCTCGAAGGCGGCCCGGACCTGCCGTACGACCTTGTTGTGGTCGATGTTGCCGGCGCAGGCGACCACGAGGTGGGTCGGGTCGTAGTGCTTCTTGTAGAAGCGGCGGATGCGGTCGGCGGTGAGGGCGTTGACCGTGTCGACGGTGCCGAGGACCGGGCGGCCGAGGGCGTTGTTCTTGAACATCGTGTGCGCGAACAGGTCGTGCACGCAGTCGCCCGGGTCGTCCTCGGTCATGGCGATCTCTTCGAGGATCGCGCCGCGCTCGACGTCGACGTCGTTCTCGAGGATGAGCGAGCCGGTCAGCATGTCGCAGACGACGTCGATGGCGAGCGGCAGGTCGGTGTCGAGCACGCGTGCGTAGTAGCACGTGTACTCCTTCGCCGTGAACGCGTTCATCTCGCCGCCGACCGCGTCGATGGCGGCGGAGATGTCCAGGGCACTGCGCTTGGAGGTGCCCTTGAAGAGCAGGTGCTCCAGGTAGTGCGTGGCGCCGTTCAGGGCGGGGGTCTCGTCCCGGGAACCGACGTGCGCCCAGATGCCGAAGGTCGCCGAGCGGACCGAGGGCAGGGTCTCGGTGACGATGCGCAGGCCGCCCGGGAGGGTGGTCTTGCGGACCGTGCCGATGCCGCCGGTGCCCTTGATGAGGGTTTGGGTACGGGCGACGGCCCGCGCCTCCGAAGAGGTGCGGGCCGTCGCCTTGGAGCTACGGGACGTCACTGGTCGGCGTCGTCCTTCTGCGTCTCGTCGCCTTCCTCGCCCTCGATCACGGGGATCAGGGAGAGCTTGCCGCGGGAGTCGATCTCGGCGATCTCGACCTGGACCTTCTGGCCCACACCGAGGACGTCCTCGACGTTCTCCACGCGCTTGCCGCCGGCGAGCTTGCGGATCTGCGAGATGTGCAGCAGTCCGTCCTTGCCGGGCAGCAGGGAGACGAACGCACCGAAGGTGGTCGTCTTGACGACCGTGCCCAGGTAGCGCTCGCCGACCTCGGGCATCGTCGGGTTGGCGATGCCGTTGATCGTGGCGCGGGCGGCCTCGGCGGCCGGACCGTCGGAGGCACCGATGTAGATCGTGCCGTCGTCCTCGATCGTGATCTCGGCGCCCGTGTCCTCCTGGATCTGGTTGATCATCTTGCCCTTGGGGCCGATGACCTCACCGATCTTGTCGACCGGGATCTTGACGGTGATGATCCGCGGAGCGTTCGGGGACATCTCGTCCGGGCGGTCGATGGCCTCCATCATCACGTCGAGGATGTGCAGGCGCGCGTCGCGGGCCTGCTTGAGGGCCGCGGCCAGGACGGAGGCCGGAATGCCGTCCAGCTTGGTGTCGAGCTGGAGGGCGGTCACGAAGTCCTTCGTGCCGGCGACCTTGAAGTCCATGTCACCGAAGGCGTCCTCCGCACCGAGGATGTCGGTGAGGGTGACGTAGTGCGTCTCGCCCTCGATCTCCTGGGAGATCAGGCCCATGGCGATACCGGCGACCGGGGCCTTCAGGGGCACACCGGCGTTCAGCAGGGACATGGTGGAGGCGCAGACCGAGCCCATGGACGTCGAGCCGTTGGAGCTCAGCGCCTCGGAGACCTGGCGGATCGCGTACGGGAACTCCTCGCGCGTCGGCAGCACCGGCACGAGGGCGCGCTCGGCGAGGGCGCCGTGACCGATCTCGCGGCGCTTCGGGGAGCCGACGCGGCCGGTCTCACCGGTGGAGTACGGCGGGAAGTTGTAGTTGTGCATGTAGCGCTTGCGGGTCACCGGGGAGAGGGTGTCCAGCTGCTGCTCCATGCGGAGCATGTTGAGGGTGGTGACGCCCAGGATCTGGGTCTCGCCACGCTCGAACACCGCGGAGCCGTGCACGCGCGGGATGGCCTCGACCTCGGCGGCCAGGGTGCGGATGTCGGTGACACCGCGGCCGTCGATGCGCTTCTTCTCCTTGATCACGCGCTCGCGGACCAGCTGCTTGGTGAGCGAGCGGTACGCGGCGGAGATCTCCTTCTCGCGGCCTTCGAACTCCGGCAGGAGCTTCTCGGCGGCGAGCGCCTTGACGCGGTCCAGCTCGGCCTCGCGCTCCTGCTTGCCGGCGATGGTGAGCGCCTGGGCCAGCTCGGGGCGGACGGCGGCCGACAGGGCCTCCAGGACGTCGTCCTGGTGGTCCAGGAAGATCGGGAACTCGCCGGTCGGCTTGGCGGCCTTGGCGGCGAGGTCGGCCTGGGCGCGGCAGAGCACCTTGATGAAGGGCTTCGCGGCATCCAGACCGGCGGCGACGACCTCTTCGGTCGGCGCCTCGGAGCCACCCTCGACCAGCTTGATGGTCTTCTCGGTGGCCTCGGCCTCGACCATCATGATCGCGACGTCGCCGTCCTCCAGGACGCGGCCCGCGACCACCATGTCGAAGACGGCGTCCTCGAGCTCGGTGTGCGTCGGGAAGGCGACCCACTGGCCGCGGATCAGCGCGACGCGGACGCCGCCGATCGGGCCGGAGAAGGGCAGGCCGGCCAGCTGCGTGGACGCGGACGCGGCGTTGATCGCGACGACGTCGTACAGGTGGTCGGGGTTGAGCGCCATGATCGTGGCGACGACCTGGATCTCGTTGCGCAGTCCCTTCTTGAAGGACGGGCGCAGCGGGCGGTCGATCAGGCGGCAGGTGAGGATCGCGTCCTCGGAGGGCCGGCCCTCACGGCGGAAGAAGCTGCCGGGGATCTTGCCGGCGGCGTACATCCGCTCCTCGACGTCCACCGTGAGGGGGAAGAAGTCGAGCTGGTCCTTGGGGTTCTTGGAGGCGGTGGTGGCCGACAGCACCATGGTGTCGTCGTCCAGGTACGCCACGGCGGAGCCGGCGGCCTGCTTGGCCAGGCGGCCCGTCTCGAAGCGGATGGTACGGGTGCCGAAGGCGCCATTGTCGATGACGGCCTCGGCGTAGTGGGTCTCGTTCTCCACTAGCGTTTTCTCCTCGTCTTCGTCCCTCGGCTGCCCGTGTGGCAGGGGGACGGTTGCGGAGAAGTGCGCCGGGCTGTGCGGGCCGGTCTTCGATCGAAGCACCCGGGCTCACTTCCCCCGGGGGCCACTACCGAGGACCGGCGGCGGCGAGGTGCACTTCTCCTCGTTCTGTGTCGTGCGTCCTGCGTTGTGCTACCACACTACAAAGCGTGCGTGACACTCCGCACGTTCCCGCACGTACGGCAAAGGGAGCGGCTCCCGATCGGCTCGGGAACCGCTCCCTCCACGGCGTCCTACTTGGCGCCCGCCGCACCACGGCGGATGCCGAGGCGGTCGACCAGGGCACGGAAGCGCTGGATGTCCTTCTTCGCCAGGTACTGCAGCAGGCGACGGCGCTGACCGACCAGGATCAGCAGGCCACGGCGGGAGTGGTGGTCGTGCTTGTGGGTCTTGAGGTGCTCCGTCAGGTCGGAGATCCGACGGGAGAGCAGAGCGACCTGGACCTCGGGGGAGCCGGTGTCACCCTCCTTGGTACCGAACTCGCCGATGATCTGCTTCTTCGTAGCGGCGTCGAGCGACACGCGTACTCCTCATAGTCTGTGAATGCCGCCGAGTGCCCCCGGTCTTCGTCTCGGGGAAGCTTCCGTTACTCGGAGGCGGGGATCCGCTGGGCGCTGCCTCGGGAACCTGCACGGTTCCGGTGGTGCGTACACGAACGGCCGTCACTCAGGGTACCAGGTGGTGGCGGGCCTCTTTCCCCCGGTCGGCGAAGCTCCCGGAGGGGGCGCCGGCGGCCACTAGGGTGAGCGCCGGGACCGTACGTTACGTCCGGAAGGGGTCGCTGCGCGATGGCGGAAACGGAAGCGGAGATCAAGGCTCGCAAGGAACGGGAGCGGGACGAGCTGTACGCGCTCGACATCTCGGGCGTGGAATGGCGGTGCGCGCCCGGCACGGAGGAGCACGAGGAGCGCGTCGAGATCGCGAATCTGCCCGGCGGGGCGGTCGCCATGCGGTCGTCGCTGGACCCGGACACCGTGCTGCGCTACACCGAGGCGGAGTGGCGGGCGTTCGTGCTGGGTGCGCGCGACGGCGAGTTCGATCTGCAGCCGATGGCGCACAACGGGGGCCTCGACGGGGAGTGAGCGTCATACGGGAGGGGGGGGGGGGCGGCGGCGGGGGGCCCCCCCCCCCCCACACGCCCCCCCCCCGCCCCCCCGGGGGGGGCGGGCGCCGGACCCGCCGCCCC
>NZ_JBICWT010000023.1:0-9024 GCF_043199955.1 Streptomyces sp. NPDC048514
ACCGAGGAGGCCATGACGGCCACCAGGGCTTCGCCCGGACCCAGTTCGGGCACGGGGACGTCGTCGAGGTGGATCGACTTGCGCGGGTCCTTGTCCCGGCTCGGTACGCCGGCGAACATCTCCGCGTCCTCCTTGTGGACCGTCACGGCCCGGTAGGAATCCGGAAGGGGCAAGGCGGAAAAATCTTCAGGAGCGGCCTCGCCGGACAGAACGGCGCTCACAATGGCTTCCACGTCGATGACCTCTGGGCTGTGCAGGCGGCGAGCGGCGGCAGGCGGACTGGGGGCGGTTGCGGCCGAGACGGCTGCGCCTTCGCGGGACGAGTCGCACCGTACGCCGCGTGCTCAGCGGTGGAGAACCCCTACACCGCCTGCCGGGTTCCCCTAACTCGACGGAGAAGGGGTGCCGATCGGGGACCGTCGTGGGTGAGCGGCCGGAGCCGGCACCGTGATGGCCGTCAGCACCCAGGCGTCGGTGGCCAGCCATCGTCCCGAGAAGCCGGTCAAGGGCCGGCCCGCGAGCAGTGGTCCTGGCCGCAACAGCCGGGCGGAGAACGTACGCCGTGCCGGGTCCACGGTGAGGCGAGCCTCCTCGAAGTCCAGCATGCAGCGGGCCAGCGGGTACCACGCCTTGTAGACGGTCTCCTTCATGCTGAACAGCAGCCGGTCCCAGCGCACGTCCGGACGCGCGCGCAGCAGGGTGTGCACCCATGCACGTTCCGCCGGCAGCGCCACGGCGTCGAGCACACCGGGTGGCAGCGGCCGGTTGACCTCCGCGTCGATGCCGAGGGTCGCGATGTCGGCGGTCCGGGCGACCACGGCGGCGCGGTATCCGTCGCAGTGGGTGATGCTGCCGGTCACCCCGCCCGGCCACCGCGGAGCGCCCTGCGCGTCGGGGAGTATCGCGCCCGCCTGCACGCCGAGCCGGGACAGGGCCCTGCGTGCGCACGTCCGTCCGGTGGCGAACTCGGCGCGCCGGCTGCCGACGGCACGGGCGATCAGCGCCTGCTCCTCGGGTGGGAGCGGGGCGCCCTCGATGTCGGCCGTGGCCTCGGCGCAGGCGACCGCGGGCGGCAGGATCGTGCCGATCAGGGTGCGGTGACCGAGGGAGGGGCCGCCGGCGGTTCCGGCAGCCGCCGGAACCGGGCCCACAACGCTGCCGGTCACGGTCCCACCGGAAGGATGCGACGGGGCACGGTGCGGGGATGGCCGGGGCGTCTCCACTCCCGGGGGTAGCCGACCGACACCTCCTCGAACCGCACACCGTCGTACCAGGTGGTGCGCGGGATGTGGAGGTGCCCGTACACCACGGCGGCGGCCCGGAAGCGTAGGTGCCAGTCGGCCGTGTCCTCGGTGCCGCACCACTGGGCGAACTCCTGGTGCGTCAGCACCCTCGTGGGCTCGCGAACCAGCGGATAGTGGTTCACCAGCAGGGTGGGGATTCCGGGATCGCATGCCGAGAGGCGGCGTTCGGACTCCGCGAGCCGGGCCCGGCACCACTCGTCCCGGGTCGGATACGGGTCCGGGTGCAGCAGGAACTCGTCGGTGCAGATGATTCCGGCCTCCTCCGCCTGGGCCAGCGACTGCTCCTTGGTGGCGGCGGTGGGGGTACGGAAAGAGTAGTCGTACAGGACGAACAGCGGGCAGACGGTGACCGGTCCGCCGGGGCCCCGCCACACCGCGTAGGGGTCCTCGGGAGTGAGGACGTCCAGGCGCCGGCACATGTCGACGAGCCGGCGGTAGCGCCGCTCGCCGCGATCCTGGACGGGATCCTCCCGCGGCGTCCACAGATCGTGGTTGCCGGGCGTCCAGATCACCTTGGCGAAGTGCGACCGCAGGGTGCCGAGTGCCCACTCGATGTCGGCGAACATCTCGCCCACGTCCCCCGCCACGAGCAGCCAGTCCTCGTCCGAGTCCGGACGCAGCTTCTCGATGATGGCGCGGTTCTCGGAATGGGCGACGTGCAGATCGCTGATGCCGAGCAGTTGGCCGCGGGTCATCGGGCCGTGCGGCAAGTAGTGCGAATACGACGGCTGTCCCATTTGGGCGGATGAAGAGGTGTCACCTCGGCAGACTATTTGCGGCAACGTCCGTTCGCCACCCCTATCTTCGCTCGTCCCCGCTCCTGATCGACGGCGCACAACGAGTAGGCAGACATGCGAATACGAGTACTCGATACTCATGCGGTAGTCCACGCGTGCTGTGAGGGTTGATGGCGGGAAGTCGACGCCGGCCCGCCCCCAGTTCAGGTGCCCGTCCTGGCGATTGCCGTCACGCCAGGGGGTGTTGGGGCGGTGCAGGCCGGCCACGGACCGTTGCGCGCAGTGAATGCCTGCTCACATCCGGAGAGTTGTCCACGCCATCTTGACTTGCGCTCGGAACGCCGCGCCCTATGATCTGCGGCGCGGTTCGTGAATGAAGAAGCGACCAAAATGGCGGACGAACAACGATAACGGAGAGTCAAGCGTGCTGACCGGCCGGAGCGAGCAACTGAAAATGCTCCAAGAGGAATTCTCTCGCTGTGTCTTCCGCAAAGCAGGTGTGGTGGTCGTCGAAGGACCGGCCGGATTCGGAAAGACGGCGATTCTCGCGGACTTCGCGCAACGGTTGGAGCGTGGCCGGGCCGTGGTTCTGCGCATCTCGGGAAGGCAGGGCGAACAGGAGCTCCGCCAGGCCGGGTTGCGTCAGCTGCTCCACGACCCCGCGCTTCCCGCCCCGGCACGGGAGGCGCTGCGGACGGCACTTGGCGTGCGGAGCGCCGACGATGCGGCCGCCACTCCCGCCGTCCGCCCCTCGGCTCACCCCGGCAGCGGGACCGCCACCGGTCCCGATCCGGATCCGGCCGCCGGCCCCACGACTGACAGTGCGGGCGAGCGGGCCTTCTGCCTGGCCGTTCATGACCTCGCCGCGCGTGGGCCCGTCGTCGTCCTGGTCGACGACGTCCAGTACGTCGACACCTCCACGCTGCGTCATCTGCTGGGCGCCGCGGCTTCCGCGCGCACCATGCCGCTGCTGCTCGTCTTCACCGAGGCCGTTCACGAACGGCGCGACGACCCGGCGGTGCGCACCCTCTTCCTCCAGCACCCCAGCGTGCTCCGCCTCTTCCTGCCTCCGCTACGCGCACACGACGTCGCCGGCATGCTCATCGCGCCCCTCGGCGCGGCCGAGGCGTCCCGGAGCGCGGAGTCCTGGCACGACGTCAGCGGTGGCAATCCGCTGCTGCTCAGGGCACTGCTGGAGGACCATCGTGCGGCCGTCGCTCAGGGGCGGCCACCGACGTCCGGTGAGCCGCCGGTCGGAGAGGCGTTCATCGCGGCGGTTCGCAGCATCCTGAAGCGGTCCGACCGGATCGCGGAGGATCTGGCGAGGGGGCTGTCGGTGCTCGGGCAGGCCGCGTCGCCCGACCTGCTGAGCCTGTTGCTGGACGTCAGCCGGGGCACCGTGACCCGAGGTGTCCAGGCGCTCGACGCGGCCGGACTGATGGAGGATTGCACACTCCGCCATCCGCTGGTGCGGACGGCGCTGCTCGACGAGACGGCGCCGCGGGCACGCGCGGACCTGCACCGGCGTGCCGCTGAGCTGCTGCACCGAGAGGGCGGCAGCAGCCCGGAGGTCGCCGCCCACCTGCTGGCCGCGGGATCCGCGGCACCTTCGGAGCGGTGGGCCGTCAGCGCCCTGCGGTGTGCGGCCGAGCAGGTGCTCGCCGCGGACGCACCGCTCGCGGTCAGGTTCCTGGAACTCGCCTGTGCCGTCTGCGCCGAGCCGATCGACCGCGCCGAGATCCGGCTCCGGCTCGCAGCCGTCCTGCTGCGTCTCGACCCCTCCGCCGTCGAAACCCATCTGACGGAGCCCCTCGCCCTGCTGGCCTCCGGCCGGCTGCCCGAGTCCTGTGCGGCCCCGATGGCCCGGCTGCTTCTCGCCCTCGGGCGGGTCGACGAGGCCCGCAGGACGCTCCACCGGTTCGGCCGTCCCGGAAAGGACGGACCCGGGGCGGCGGGCACGAGGCAACGGCACACGCTCGACACCGCGATCCTCGGTGGGGCGATGCCGTCGGGGGTGAGCGGCTCAGCCGCGCCGGCCGTCGGCCTGACGGGCCCGGTACCCGCGCGCGCCGTCCGTGACGAACCCGCCGTGCTCGTGGCCCAGGCCTCGCTCCAGTTGCTGGCGCTCACCGAAGCCACCTTCGAACCCGCGGTGACCGCCCTGTCCGCTCTGGCCCGGGGCGACCGCTCGGCCGAGATGGAGGCCTGGTGGCAGCCGCTGACCGGCGAGGCCGTGGGCTGGCAGACCCCGGGCTGGCGGAGCATACTCGCCATGATCCGCAGCGAGATCTTCCTCTGGCGGGGCGATCTGCCCAAAGCGGTGGAGTACGCCGCCCAGTCCCTGGAAGGCGTCACCGAGGACGTCGGGAGCGTCTTCGCCGCGGGGGCCCTCGCCACCCAGATCCTCGCCTACACCTCGATGGGACGGCTGAACGCCGCGGCCCGCCAGCTCAGCCGCCCCGTCCGGGACAGCGTGTTCCGCAGCGTCTACGGGCTGAAATACCTCCGGGCCCGCGGCCACTACTACCTCGCCACGGGCAGGGCGCACGCCGCGCTCGGCGAGTTCCTCACCGCGGGCCGGCTCGCCGAACAGTGGAACGTCGAGCAGCCCGTGCTACTGCCCTGGACCATGGACGCCGCCGAGGCATGGCTGCGGATCGGCGAGCGTGAGCGCGCCGAGCGCCTGATCAAGAGCCAGCTGAGCGAGATCGACTCCGCTCGCATCCGCGGAACCGCCCTGCGTCTGCAAGCGGGGATCAGTGACCCCGCGCTGCGTCCTCGCACTCTGTCCTTGGCGGTGACGGAACTGGAAAACTCCGGCGACCGCCTGGAACTCGCACGCACACTCGCCGACTTGGGACGGGCCCATCGGGCGCTGGGCGAGTTCGGCAGGGCCGGGGCGATCACGGACCGGGCGTGGCGGATGGCGAGGGAGTGTGGCGCCGACGCGCTGTGCGAAGCCATCCGGCCCGGCCGGCTCAAAGCCCACGAGCAGTCATCGGTGGACGACGACCAAGCCGGTCCGACGTCCAAACTCAGCGATTCCGAGGTCCGGGTGGCTGCCCTGGCGGCGCAGGGATCGACGAACCGCGAGATCGCGGCCGAGTTGTACATCACGGTGAGCACCGTGGAACAGCACCTGACCCGGGTGTACCGGAAACTCAACATACGCGGACGTCGGCAACTACGCATGGACCTCGGCCCGGGCGCTGACCGCCGCGGCGTCACCTCAGGGATCGCGTGACGAATCCCGCTGGGCCGGCGGAGCGCCGAAATCACAAAGGGGAGCCGTCCGGACGCGAATGGTGACGGTGTCACGGCAAAACCCCCGCCCCCACCCCTGTCATGACCCCGAAAACCCCTAGGAGTACGCCGAACAACGTTTCAGCTCGGTCGCGTTGATAGCTTCTGATGCGTCGGCAGACCTCGTCCGGCCGAATTCCCACTCTTGCACCAGCGGGTTCACCGCTCCATCGGAGGAGCAGAATGCAGACATTCGATCACCGGGAGTCCCCATGAAAGGGATAGTGCTCGCCGGTGGCAGCGGCACCCGGCTCCACCCCCTGACGCGTGCGGTGTCGAAGCAGCTTCTTCCGGTCTACGACAAGCCGATGATCTACTATCCGCTGTCGGTCCTCATGCTCGGCGGGATACGGGACATCCTCATCGTCTCGAACCCCGAACACCTCTCACTCTTCCAGGCTCTGCTGGGAGACGGGTCGAAACTGGGGCTGTCCCTCGAATACGCCGAGCAACAGGAGGCCAACGGCATAGCCGAGGCCCTGATCATCGGTGCCGACCACATCGACGGCGACGCCGTGGCACTGGTCCTCGGCGACAACATATTCCACGGTCCGGGATTCTCCAGACTGCTGCACCAGCACACCCAGAACATCGACGGCTGTGTGCTCTTCGGCTATGCGGTCAGAGACCCGGAGCGCTACGGCGTCGGCGAGGTCGACACCGACGGAAAACTGCTCTCCATCGAGGAGAAACCCGCACATCCCCGGTCCGACCTGGCGATCACCGGCCTCTACCTCTACGACAACGACGCGGTGGACATCGCGAAGAACCTCCGGCCCTCGGCCCGGGGGGAACTCGAGATCACCGACGTCAACAGGGTGTACCTGGAGCGGGGTGACGCCCGACTGGTCAACCTGGGCCGCGGATTCGCCTGGCTCGACACCGGCACCCACGACTCGCTCCTCCAGGCCGGACAGTACGTCCAGGTCCTGGAACAGCGGCAGGGCGTGCGGATCGCCTGCCTGGAGGAGATCGCGTTCCGCATGGGCTTCATCGACGCGGACGCCTGCTACGCCCTGGGCGCCCAGCTGAACAAGACCGGGTACGGCCAGTACCTGATGGATGTCGCCGCGAGAGGCACGAGGTAGTCCAGTGCGCATTCTGGTGACCGGAGGGGCGGGCTTCATCGGCTCGCACTTCGTACGACAGACCCTGAGCGGCCGCTATCCGGAGTACGCCGGGGCCGATGTGGTCGTGCTGGACAAGCTGACCTACGCCGGCAACGAGGCGAACCTCGCCCCCGTCGCGGCGAGTCGACGCCTCCGCTTCGTCCGCGGCGACATATGCGACGGACCGCTGGTCGGCGGCCTCATGCGCGGCACGGACCTGGTGGTCCACTTCGCCGCCGAATCCCACGTGGACCGGTCGATCGCCGGCTCGGCGGAGTTCGTCACCACCAATGTGGTGGGAACCCACACCCTGCTACAGGCCGCGACCGATGCCGCGGTGCCGAAGTTCGTCCACGTCTCGACCGATGAGGTGTACGGCTCGATCGACAGCGGCTCCTGGACCGAGGAGGAACCGCTGCGGCCCAACTCCCCCTACTCGGCGTCGAAAGCGTCGTCGGACCTCTTGGCACGTGCCTACCACCGCACCCACGGGCTACCCGTGTGCATAACCCGCTGCTCGAACAACTACGGTCCGTACCAGTTCCCCGAGAAGCTGCTGCCGTTGTTCGTCACCAACCTGATGGACGGCATCAGAGTGCCGCTGTACGGGGACGGCGGCAATGTCCGGGACTGGCTCCACGTCGACGACCACTGCCAGGGCATCGCCCTGGTCGCCCAGGACGGCGAGCCGGGCCAGGTCTACAACATCGGTGGCGGTACGGAGTTGACCAACCGCGCGTTCGCGGCCCGGCTGCTCGACGCCTTCGGGCTGGACACCTCGATGGTGGAACAGGTCCCCGACCGCAAGGGCCATGACCGCCGGTATTCCGTGAACATCGACAAGATATCGAGCCGCTTGGGGTACGCCCCCCGGGTCTCGTTCGACGACGGTCTCGCGGCGACCATCCGCTGGTACAAGGAGAACCGTGCCTGGTGGGAGCAGTTGAAGAAGCCCAACGGCTGATACGCCCCCAATAGGGGGGAGTTCGCGCACTTAGGGGTTGGTCCCTTTGCCGGCGCCGCATAGCCTCCCCTCAGCTACCTCTTTTCCGCTTTCGCTTTGCTTTTTTGTTGTGGAGAGGCGATCCAAGTCGCAATGTCTGGGAACCCCGAGATGCACAACCATCCGATCTCCGTCGTCGGACTGGCATGCCGCCTTCCGCTGGCGAACAACCCGGACGAATTCTGGACGCTTCTCCGTGATGGCACCGACGCCGTCACCGCCATACCCGACGACCGCTCGGAAACCATCGGACTCCCGCCGCAGGAAGGCCGGGGCGCGTTCATCGACCAGGTCGACCGGTTCGACCCGGAGTTCTTCGGCATTTCGCCGAGAGAAGCCGCGGCCATGGACCCGCAGCAGCGCCTCATGCTGGAACTGAGCTGGGAGGTGCTGGAGGACGCGGGCTCCGTCCCGGCTTCACTGACCGGCAGCCGCACCGGCGTCTTCATCGGTGCGATCGGGGACGACTACGCCGCGCTCCAGCACCAGCGGGGGCCGACCGCGGTCACCCAGCACTCGCTGACCGGGCTGCAGCGCAGCATCATCGCCAACCGCATCTCCTACGTCCTCGGACTGCGCGGCCCCAGCATGGTCGTCGACACGGGCCAGTCCTCCTCGCTCGTCGCCGTCCACATGGCCTGCGACAGCCTTCGCCGCGGCGAGTCGCACATCGCGCTCGCCGGCGGTGTCAACATCAACATCGCCCCCGAGAGCTTCGCCGGCGCCTCGAAGTTCGGAGCACTCTCGCCCGACGGACGGTGCTACACCTTCGACGCCCGGGCCAACGGTTACGTCCGGGGCGAGGGCGGCGCGCTCGTCGTCCTCAAGCCGCTCTCCCGGGCCCTTGCCGACGGCGACCGGATCCACTGCCTCATCCAGGGCTCCGCCATGAACAACGACGGCGGCGGCCTCAGCCTGACCACCCCCGACCCGGCCGGGCAGGAAGAGGTGCTGCGCGAGGCCTACCGGGTCTCCGGCGTCCATCCGGCCGAGGTGCAGTACGTGGAACTGCACGGCACCGGCACCAAGGTCGGTGACCCCGTGGAAGCCGCGGCGCTCGGAGCCGTCATCGGCGCCGGCCGCCCCGCCGGTGGGCCACTGCGGGTGGGCTCCGCCAAGACCAACGTCGGCCATCTCGAGGGCGCGGCCGGCATCACAGGCCTGCTGAAGGCCGTCCTCTCCATCCGCCACCGGCAACTCCCGCCGAGCCTGAACTTCGAGAAGCCCGGCCCCGCCGTTCCGCTGGACGCCCTGAACCTTCGAGTCCAGACCGAGCTGGAGGCGTGGACGCCTCCGGACGGCAAATCCCTGCTCGCGGGCGTCAGCTCGTTCGGCATGGGCGGCACCAACTGCCACATGGTGCTGTCGAGCTTTGCGGAGCCCGAGGCGGCACCGCCTTCGAGTGCTGATGCCGGTGTGGGTGGTGTGGTGCCGTGGGTGGTGTCGGGTAGGTCTGCGGTGGCTCTGGCTGGTCAGGTGGAGCGTTTGCGTGAGTGTGTGGTCGCTGACTCGGTGTTGTCGTCGTTGGATGTGGGTTTTTCGTTGGCGACGGGGCGTGCGGCGTTGGA
>NZ_JBICWT010000024.1:0-6803 GCF_043199955.1 Streptomyces sp. NPDC048514
AAGGGGCGGTCGGAGGAGGAGTCGCTGGTCGAGGCGTTGGGCCGGATGCACACGTTGGGTGTGGAGGTGGATTGGGGTGCGTTCTTCGCCGGTCGTGGGGCTCGTCGGGTGGATCTGCCGACGTACGCGTTCCAGCGTCAGCGCTACTGGTTCGACGAAGTAGCCGTCCCCGGACCCGAAGCCGTGGCCGCCGAAGAACCGTCCAGCCGGCGGGATAGTCTGGCCGGCCTCGCCGACGAGGCCGAGCGGCGGGAAGCCGCACAGGCACTCGTCCGCAGGCACGCCGCGGCGGTCCTCGGCCACATCACCCCGGACGCCGTCAAGCTTGACCGGGCGTTCAAGGAGCTGGGCTTCGACTCGCTCACCGCCGTGGAACTGCGCGACCAGCTGAACGCCGCCACCGGACTGCGGCTGCCCGGCACGATTCTCTTCGACTGCCCCACCCCGGCAGCCCTGGCCGACCACATCCGGTCGTCCGTCATGGACGCCCACGTGGACCGTACGACCCTCCCCGCGGCCCCGGACACCACCGGTGCCGCAGACGAGGACGACCCCATCGCCATCGTCGCCATGAGCTGCCGGCTCCCCGGTGACGTGCGGACGCCCGAGGACCTCTGGGACGTGGTGGCCAACGGCCGGGACGTCGTCGCCGGATTCCCGACCGAACGCGGCTGGGACCTCGAGGACCTCTACGACCCCGACCCGTCCAAGCAGGGCAAGAGCTACGTCAAGGAGGGCGGCTTCCTGCACGACGCGGGCCGGTTCGACCCCGCCTTCTTCGGCATCAGCCCCCGCGAAGCGCAGGCCATGGACCCCCAGCAGCGGCTGCTCCTCGAGACGTCGTGGGAGGTGCTGGAACGTGCGGGCATCCAGCCCTCGTCGCTGAGGGGCAGCCGGTCCGGGGTGTTCGTCGGCGCCATGCCCCAGGACTACGGACCCCGCATGGAGGAACCGTCGGAGGGCCACGAGGGCTACCTGCTGACCGGCAGCACCACCAGCGTCATCTCCGGCCGTATCTCCTACACTCTGGGGCTCGAGGGCCCCGCCGTGTCCGTGGACACCGCGTGCTCGGCCTCCCTGACGGCCATTCACCTGGCGGTGCAGTCGCTGCGCCGCGGAGAGTGCTCGCTGGCTCTGGCCGGCGGTGTCACCGTGATGTCGAGCCCCGGCATCTTCGTCGAGCTGAGCCGGCAGAAGGCGCTCTCCGCCGACGGCCGCTGCAAGGCGTTCTCCGCGCAGGCCGACGGCACCGGCTGGGGCGAGGGCGCCGGCATGATCCTGCTGGAGCGGCTGTCCGACGCGCGACGCAACGGCCACCAGGTCCTGGCCGTGATCCGCGGCACGGCCGTCAACCAGGACGGTGCGAGCAACGGTCTCACGGCCCCGCACGGACCCTCCCAGCAGCGCGTGATCCGGGCGGCACTCGCCGACGCGGGACTGTCCGCCCGGGAGGTGGACGCGGTCGAGGCGCACGGCACGGGCACCGCGCTCGGCGACCCCATCGAGGCCGGAGCGCTGCTCGCCACGTACGGGCAGGACCGGACGGACGGGGCTCCGCTGTGGCTCGGCTCGCTGAAGTCCAACTTCGCGCATCCACAGGCGGCGGCCGGTGTCTCCGGCGTCATCAAAATGGTGATGGCCATCCGGCACGGGCTGCTCCCACAGACCCTGCACGCCGATGAGCCGTCCCCGCACGTGGACTGGGCGTCCGGCGCGGTCCGACTGCTGACCGACGCGATGCCGTGGCCCGTCACGGGGCGGGCGAGGCGCGCCGGCGTCTCCTCGTTCGGCATCAGCGGCACCAACGCGCACGCCATCATCGAGCAGGCCCCGGACGAGCACGCGCGGCAAGGTCACGCACGAGCAGAGCAGGCCACCGGAGCCGACGGTCCGGTGCCGGCACATGCTCCGGCCCCCGGAGCCGACGGTCCGGTGCCGGCACACGCTCCGGCCCCCGAGGCCGACGGTCCGGTGCCGGCACACGCTCCGGCACCCGACGCCCTCGGCGCACCCCTCCCGTGGCCCCTCTCCGGCCGTACGGAGGAGGCGCTGCGCGCGCAGGCGGGGCGGCTGCGGGAGCACCTCGACGCCCGACCCGGCGCTGGACTCGCCGACATCGGCTACTCCCTGGCCACGACGCGTACCGCCTTCGCCCACCGGGCCGCGATCGTCGCCGACGACCGCGACGGGTTTCTCCAGGGCCTCACCGCGCTTGCCGACGGCACGACGGCTCCCAACCTGGTGCAGGCCACCGGGGGCGACCGGCGCAAGATCGCCTTCGTCTTCCCGGGCCAGGGCTCGCAGTGGGTCGGCATGGCCCGCGAGCTGTGGCAGGACTCGCCGGTCTTCGCGGCCCGACTGGAAGCGTGCGCGGACGCGTTGCGGCCGTTCCTCGACTGGTCGCTCCTGGACGTGCTGCGCGGCGAGCCGGACGCGCCCTCGCTCGACCGGATCGACGTGATCCAGCCCGCCCTGTTCTCGGTGATGGTGTCGCTGGCGGCCGTCTGGCAGTCGTACGGGATCGAGCCCGCGGCCGTGATCGGCCACTCGCAGGGGGAGATCGCCGGGGCATACGTCGCCGGTGGCCTGACGCTCGAGGACGCGGCCCGCATCGTCGCGCTGCGGAGCCGACTGTGGTCGGAACTCAGCGGCAAGGGCGGCATGATGGCCGTCTCCCTGTCCGCAGACGAGGCCCGCGCACGGATCGAGCGCTGGTCCGGCCGACTGTCGATCGCCGCCGTCAACGGCCCGCGGACGGTGACCGTCTCCGGCGAACCCGCGGCGCTCGACGAACTGCTGGCCGAGCTGGAGGCCGACGGCGTACGGGCGCGCCGGGTCCGCGGCGTCGACACGGCCGGCCACTCCGCCCAGGTGGGCGTGCTCCGCGACCGCATGCTCGACGGACTGCGGGCGGTGACACCGCTGCCGTCCCGCATCCCCTTCTACTCCACGGTGACCGGCGGCCGGCTGGACACGCGCGAGCTGAACACGGAGTACTGGTACCGGAACATACGCGACACCGTCGAGTTCGAGCGGGCCGCAAGGGAGTTGCTGGCCGCGGGCTGCACCGGCTTCATCGAGTGCAGCCCCCATCCGGTCCTCTCGCTCGCCCTCCAGGAGACGGCCGAGGACGCGGGCGCGGACGCCACCGTCGTGGGGAGCCTGCGTCGTGAGGAGGGAGGAACGCGACGCTTCCTCACCTCGCTCGCCGAGGCCCACGTCCGGGGAATGGAACCCGACTGGGAGGCCGTCTTCGCCGGGCACGGCGCACCGCGCCGGGTGGAGCTGCCGACCTACGCCTTCCAGCGTGAGCTGTACTGGCTGTCCCGCCCCGCCGTCACCGGTGACGTGACGGCGGCCGGCCTGCTCGCCACGGATCACCCGCTGCTCGGTGCCGCCGTCGCCCTGGCTGGGGCCGACGACCACCTGTTCACCGGTCGGATCGGGCTGCACACGCATCCGTGGCTCGCCCACCACACCATGCTGGGGGCTCCGGTGCTGCCGGGCGCCGCGTTCGTCGAACTCGCCGTCCGCGCCGGAGACCACATCGGGTACGGGCGTGTCGAGGAACTCGTCATAGAGGCGCCGCTGGCGCTGCCCGCGCGGGGCGCGGCTGTGATCCAGGTCCGCCTCGGTGCGGCCGAGGACGACCGCCGCACGCTGGAGGTGTACGCGCGGCCGGACCACGCCGGCGCGGAGGAGCCCTGGCAGCGGCACGCCAAGGGCGTGCTCACGGTCGCCGGCGGCACGGGAGAGTCGTTCGACCTGGAGGCATGGCCACCACCCGGAGCGGTTCCCGTGGAGGGAGCCGGTGCGGGCGACGGGGTCACGGCGCTGTGGCGAGCCGGCGACGCGGTCTACGCGGACGTCATGCTCAACGAGGACACGGAGAGTGACGCCGCGCTGTTCGGCCTCCACCCCGCCCTGCTGGAGGCCGCCGTCGGCGCTGCCGGCGTGGACGGCGGGGCGGACGGCGGGGTGGACGACGAGGCGCGGCTGGCGTTCGCCTGGAAGGGCATCTCGCTGTACGCGACCGGAGCGTCCGCTCTGCGGGTCAGGCTCATCCCGACCGGCCCCGACGGGGTGTCCGTCGCGCTCGCCGACCCCACCGGCGCGCCCGTGGCCACCGTCGACGAGGTGGCGCTGCGCACGACACGCCCGGATGAGATCCGGGGCGGCCGGTCCGCGTTCCACGAGTCGCTGCTCCGGGTGACGTGGAGCCCCGTGCGCGGCGGCGGCACTGCCTCGCCGCGCGGGTGGGCCGTGCTCGGCGACGACGGCCTGGGACTGCGCACCACCCTCAACCTGCCGGCCTTCGACGCGGACACGGGCACGGAGCCCGCCGGCGCACCCGATGTGGTGCTGGTGGCCTGCACTGCGCCCGAAGCGAGCGGTCACGGCGCCGGCACGAGGACCCCGGACGCCGTGCGAAGCGTCACCCACCGTGCCCTGGCGCTGCTTCAGCGCTGGCTCTCCGAGGAGCGGTTCGCCTCCTCGCGACTGGTCTTCGTGACGCGCGGAGCGGTGGCGGCCGGTACCGACGAGGGTGTGCCCGACCTGGCACACGCCGCCCTCTGGGGACTGGTCCGCTCGGCGCAGACCGAGGAGCCGGACCGGTTCGTCCTGGTGGACCTCGACGCGGACCCGGAGGCGCCCCGCGCGCTCCCCGCCGCCCTGGCCACCGGCGAGCCGCAGACCGCCGTGCGCGCCGGTTCCGTCCTCGCCCCCCGCCTCACCCGCGTACCGGCCGACGCCACCACCACGACCCCGAGGACCGGCCCCGAAGGAACCGTACTGATCACCGGTGGCACCGGGACGCTCGGAGCCCTGGCCGCCCGCCACGCGGTGACCGAACACGGCGTACGGCACCTGCTGCTGGTGGGCCGCCGCGGGCTCGGCGCCGAGGGCGCCGAGGAACTGCGCGCCGAACTGACCGCCGCCGGCGCCTCGGTGACGATCGCGGCCTGCGACGTCGCCGACCGCGAAGCGCTCGCCCGCCTGCTGGCGGACATACCTGCCGAGCATCCGCTGACCGCCGTGATCCACACCGCGGGCGTCCTGGACGACGGCGTGGTCGCGGCCCTGACCCCGGAGCGGGTCGACGCGGTCCTGCGGCCCAAGGTGGACGCGGCGGTCAACCTGCACGAGCTGACCGAGGACCTCGGCCTGACCGCCTTCGTGCTGTACTCCTCCGTCGTCGCCACCATCGGGGGCGGCGGCCAGGCCAACTACGCAGCGGCCAACGCGTTCCTGGACGCCCTGGCCCACCACCGCAGGTCCGCGGGACTGGCCGGCCAGTCGCTGGCCTGGGGCCTGTGGGGCGAACGCAGCGCGATGAGCGGCCACCTCGAAGACACCGATGTGCAGCGGATGGCGCGCTCGGGCATCGCCGCCATGCCGAGTGCCGAAGGCATGGCCTTGTTCGACACCGCCCTCACCCTGGACGACGCCGCACTGGTGCCGGCTCGTCTCGACCTGGCAGCGGTGCGCGCCCAGGCCGAAACCCGGCCCGTACCGCACCTGTTCCGTACCCTCGTCCGCACTCCCGCCCGGCGCGCCGCGCAGGGCGCCTCCGCCTCCGGCGCGTCCTCGCTGGCCCAGCAGCTCGCGGGACTGCCGGCAGCGGAGCAGGACCGGTTCCTGCTCGACCTGGTGCGTTCACACGCAGCGGCCGTACTCGGGCACGGGGCACCGGACGCGATCGCACCGGCGCGGGCGTTCCGCGAGGCCGGCTTCGACTCGCTGACCGCCGTGGAACTCCGCAACCGGCTCAACGGCGCGACGGGCCTGCGGCTGCCGGCCAGTCTGCTCTTCGACTACCCGACCCCCGCTGTGCTCGCCGCGTACATCCGCACCGCGGCACTCGGCGGAACGGACTCCGCCGCGACACCCGCGCCGACGGCTGCCGGGGTCACGGCGGTCGACGACGACCCGATCGCCATCGTCGCCATGAGCTGCCGTCTGCCCGGCGGAGTGCGCAGCCCCGAGGACCTGTGGCGGCTGGTGGCCGACGGCAGTGACGTGATCTCCACGTTCCCCGCCGACCGGAACTGGAACGTCGAGGAACTCTACGACCCCAACCCCGATCAGCGCGGCAAGACCTACGCCAAGGAGGGCGGATTCCTCTACGACGCCTACGACTTCGACCCGGCGTTCTTCGGGATCTCCCCGCGTGAGGCGCTGGCCATGGACCCCCAGCAGCGACTGCTCCTGGAGGCCTCCTGGGAGGTCGTGGAACGCGCGGGCATCGACCCCTCCAGCCGCCGCGGAACGCCGACCGGCGTCTTCATCGGCACCAACGGACAGGACTACGCCTCACACCTGCGCCAGCTCCCCGAAGACCTGGAGGGATACCTGCTGACCGGCAAGGCGGCGAGCGTCGTCTCCGGACGTATCGCCTACACCATGGGTCTGGAGGGTCCGGCCGTCACCGTCGACACGGCCTGCTCCTCGTCGCTCGTGGCGCTGCACCTGGCCGCCGAGTCCCTGCGGCGCGGCGAGTGCGATATGGCGCTGGCCGGTGGCGTCACCGTGATGTCCACCCCCAGCCTCTTCATCGAGTTCAGCCGGCAGCGAGGCCTGGCCCGAGACAGCCGTTCCAAGGCCTTCTCCGCGGCGGCCGACGGAACGAGCTGGGCCGAAGGTGCGGGGATGTTGCTGCTGGAGCGGTTGTCGGATGCGCGTCGTCTGGGTCATCGGGTGTTGGCTGTGGTGCGGGGTTCGGCGGTGAATCAGGACGGGGCGAGCAATGGTCTGAGTGCGCCGAACGGGCCTTCGCAGCAGCGGGTGATCAGGGCTGCGTT
>NZ_JBICWT010000025.1:0-5511 GCF_043199955.1 Streptomyces sp. NPDC048514
GACGACGGCACCCCCAACCGGCTGCACGTCGTCACCGACGCCGCCACCGGCAAGAAGCTCTACGAGTACCAGGGCATCGAGACCGGCACCGGCAAGTCCCTGTACTCCGGCACGGTCACCCTGAACACGACCAAGTCGGGGTCGACGTACCAGCTGACCGACGGCACCCGGGGCGGTCACAAGACGTACAACCTGGCCCACAAGACCTCCGGCACCGGCACGCTGTTCACCGACGCCGACGACGTGTGGGGCACCGGCAGCGCCTCCAGCTCGACCACGGACCAGACGGCGGCCGCCGACGCCGCCTACGGCGCACAGGCCACCTGGGACTTCTACAAGAACACCTTCGGCCGCAGCGGCATCAAGAACAACGGCGTCGGCGCCTACAGCCGCGTCCACTACGGCAACCAGTACGTCAACGCGTTCTGGGACGACAGCTGCTTCTGCATGACCTACGGCGACGGCGAGGGCAACACCCACCCGCTGACCTCGCTGGACGTGGCCGGCCACGAGATGAGCCACGGTGTCACCTCCAACACCGCGGGCCTCAACTACAGCGGCGAGTCCGGCGGCCTCAACGAGGCGACGTCCGACATCTTCGGCACCGGCGTGGAGTTCTACGCCAACAACGCCTCGGACGTCGGCGACTACCTCATCGGCGAGAAGATCGACATCAACGGCGACGGCAGCCCGCTGCGCTACATGGACAAGCCCAGCAAGGACGGCGGCTCCGCCGACAACTGGTCGTCCTCGGTCGGCAACAAGGACGTCCACTACTCGTCCGGTGTCGCCAACCACTTCTTCTACCTGCTGTCCGAGGGCAGCGGCGCGAAGACGATCAACGGAGTGTCCTACAACTCCCCGACGTACAACGGCTCCACGGTCACCGGCATCGGCCGCGCCAAGGCGCTGCAGATCTGGTACAAGGCACTGACGACGTACTTCACGTCGACGACGAACTACAAGTCGGCCCGCGCCGGCACCCTGTCGGCGGCGTCCGCCCTGTACGGCGGCACCTCCAGCGCCGAGTACAAGGCGGTGGCCGCGGCCTGGTCGGCGGTGAACGTCAACTAGCCGCAGCGGCTCCGGCTTGGGCGGCACCCGGGAAGAAGTCGTTCCGGGTGCCGCCCTACCCTTGTGTCCCATGTCCTCGGCGTCCTTCACCTATGAGCCGGTCGGCGCGACCCACGACGCGCTGACCGTCTGCCCGCCCGGCTTCCACCCGATGTTCGTGCGCACCCGTCTCGGCGAAGGCCAGGAGGTCTTCCAGCGGGCCGCCGAGGCGGTCCTGACCTGGGAGATGCACCGCGCGCTGGGCGTGGGCATCGACGCCACGGCCGAGCGCGCGGCCCCCGGCGTCGAGGTCACGGTCACCCTGGCCGGCCTCGTCAAGGCCCCGTGCCGCATCGTCTGGACGGTCGAGGAACCCCGCCGCGCCGGCTGGGCCTACGGCACCCTGGAGGGCCACCCGGAATGCGGCGAGGAGGCCTTCGTCGTCGACCGCACCGGCGACGGCACGGTCTGGCTCACGGTCGCGGCGTTCAGCAGGGCGGCCAAGTGGTACGCCCGCGCGGGCGGCGCGGCGACCCGCGGCCTGCAACACGCGTACGCCCGCCGGTGCGGGGTGGTCCTGCGGAAACTCTGCGCGGACCTGTCCGAAGCGTGAGCCGCTACGCCCGGCGCAGGTACGGCGACCGGCGGAGGAGCCGGGTACGTGGACCGGCCCTCGGTGGACGGGGACGGTCGATCCGTTCGGCGTGCGGCAGCCGCGCGGTGTGAACCCGCGCGGCTGCCGTCGTCCCCGCCCGTCAGATCACCTCAGCAGCACGCCCGCCCCCTCCACCACGTCCTGGGACGGCACGGCCACCAGTCCCAGTTCCGCGCCGGAGGCGAGGAGCCGGTGGGTGGGCAGGATGCGGACCGTGTAGCCGTAGGGGCCGGTGCGGTCCAGGGAGAGTGGACCCTCGTAGAGACGGCGGCCCTCCAGATCCGGGGCTCCGGTCGGCTTCAGCGGGACGATCGTGGCGTCCGTGATGCGGTCCTCCGCGTCCACCCGGCCGGACACCGCCTGCACCTCCACGTCCTCCGGGGCCAGCTCGCCGAGCCCCACCCGGACCCGCAGCCCCACGGTCGCGCCCAGTTCGGCGGTGGCCGTCGTCGCGGTCGTCTCCACGTGGTCCACGGTCACCGCCTGCCAGGCACCCCGCACCCGCGCCTTCCACTCGGCCAGTTCCCGCGCGGTGTCCGCGGTCAGCGTCCGGTGAGCCTGGGCGGCGGGGCCGTAGAGCCGGTCGACGTACTCCCGGACCATGCGCCCGGCCAGCACCTTCGGGCCGAGCAGGGTGAGGGTCTGGCGCACCATCTGGATCCAGCGGTCGGGCAGGCCGCCCCGCCCCCGCTCGTAGAACCGCGCGGTCACCCGCTGCTCCAGCAGGTCGTACAGGGCCGCCGCCTCGATGTCGTCCCGGCGGTCGGGGTCGGTGCCCGCGCCGTCCGCCGTCGGGATGGCCCAGCCGAAGTCCGGCCGGAACCACTCGTCCCACCAGCCGTCCAGCACCGAGAGGTTGAGGCAGCCGTTGAGGGCCGCCTTCATCCCCGAGGTGCCGCACGCCTCCAGCGGGCGCAGGGGGTTGTTCAGCCAGATGTCACAGCCCGGGTAGAGCTTCTGCGCCATCCCCATGCCGTAGTCGGGCAGGAAGACGATCCGGTGCCGCACCCGCGGATCGTCCGCGAACCGCACCAGCTCCTGGACGAGCCGCTTGCCGCCGTCGTCCGCCGGATGCGCCTTGCCCGCGACGACGAGCTGCACCGGACGCTCCGGATGCAGCAGCAGTTCCATCAGCCGGTCCCGGTCACGCAGCATCAGCGTCAGCCGCTTGTACGACGGCACCCGCCGCGCGAACCCGATCGTCAGGACGTCCGGGTCGAGGACCCCCTCGATCCAGCCCAACTCGGCGTCCGCCGCGCCCCGTTGCCGCCAGGACGCGCGCAGCCGCTCCCGCACCTCCCAGACCAGCTGCTCACGCAGGGTGCGGCGCAGCTCCCAGATCTCCTCGTCCGGGACGGCCGCGACCGAGTCCCAGCGCTCGGTGCCGCCGACGGCCAGCGCGTCCTCGGCCCGCTGGGCACCGATCTGCCGGACGCCGAGCCGCTGCACCTCCGGGGCCACCCAGGTCGGCGCGTGCACCCCGTTGGTCACGGAGGTGATCGGCACCTCCTCGGCGTCGAACCCCGGCCACAGCCCCGCGAACATCTCCCGGCTGACCTGCCCGTGCAGCAGTGACACCCCATTGGCCCGCTGGGCCAGCCGCAGCCCCATCACGGCCATGTTGAACAGGTTGGGCTCACCGCCCGGGTACGTCTCCATGCCCAGCGCCAGGATCCGCTGCACGTCGATGTCCGGGAGTTCGGCGTCCGCCCCGAAGTGCCGGGCCACCAGCTCGCGGTCGAAGCGGTCGATGCCGGCCGGCACCGGGGTGTGCGTGGTGAACACGGTCCCGCCGCGCACGGCCTCCAGCGCGGAGTCGAAATCCAGCCCTTTCTCGCACAGCTCGGCGATCCGCTCCAGCCCGAGGAAGCCCGCGTGGCCCTCGTTGGTGTGGAAGACCTCCGGCTCCGGGTGCCCGGTGAGCCGGCAGTACGTCCGCACCGCCCGGACACCCCCTATGCCGAGCAGCATCTCCTGCAGCAGCCGGTGCTCGCTGCCGCCGCCGTAGAGCCGGTCGGTGACCCCGCGTTCGCCGAGGTCGTTCTCCTCCACGTCCGAGTCGAGCAGCAGCAGCGGCACCCGGCCCACCTGGGCCAGCCAGATCCGGGCGTGCAGCGCTTTGCCGCCGGGCAGGGCGAGGGAGAGCCGGGCCGGGGCGCCGTCGGTGCCCTTCAGCTGGGTGACCGGCAGCTCGTTGGGGTCGAGGACCGGGTAGTGCTCCTGCTGCCAGCCGTCCCGGGAGAGGCTCTGCCGGAAGTATCCGTGCCGGTACAGCAGCCCCACCCCGATCAGCGGCACACCGAGGTCGCTGGCCGCCTTCAGGTGGTCGCCGGCGAGGATGCCGAGGCCGCCGGAGTACTGGGGCAGCGCGGCCGTGATGCCGAACTCCGGTGAGAAGTAGGCGACGGCGGCGGGCAGTCCGTCGGCCTGTGTCTGGTACCAGCGTTCGCCGGTCAGATAGTCGTCGAGGTCGTCGGCCGCCGCGGTCAGCCGGCGCAGGAAGCGCCGGTCGCCGGCCAGCTCGGTGAGCCGGGCCGGGCGGACGGTGCCCAGCAGGCGCACCGGGTCCCCGGCGGCGGCGGACCAGGCCTCCGGGTCGACGGACTGGAACAGATCGCGCGTTTCCGCATGCCAGGACCAGCGCAGATTGCGCGCCAGGTCGCTCAGCGGCCGGAGGGGGGCGGGGAGAACGGGACGGACGGTGAACCGGCGGATCGCCTTCACATGCCACCTCGGACGCGTTACGGGGTGAGACGCACGGCACTGTGCGTCTCGTCGTCACCCTCGACGGTAGTGGTTACCCGGGGGTCGGTGGGGACCTGCCCGGTGGGGGTGTCGGGGCGTCAAGGGCGAGACGGTGGGCACCCGGAGAAAGAGGCCGGTCTTGTGTGTGGACGTACGCGCCGGTAGTTAACAAAGTGCCGGATTGCCCACCCGAACAGGAGGGGAAGGCTCCTCCGGTACACACCCCACAGGCATCACCCAGCACCGCCGCAGGACCCACCTCCCCACAGCCATCCGCCCACCACCACGTTGACGCGGACAGGAGCGGTCATGCCCGCCACGCACCACTCGTCAGCACCCCCGACAAGCAGCAAGGCCAAGGCAGCAGGAAAGAGGCCGGCGGGCGGAAAAGCCGCACGGTCCCCCGCCGGGGAGCGGTCCTCCTCGGCTTCACCGGAGACCTCCACCACGCTCGGCCGCATCCCCGTGCTCGACGTACGCCCCGTGGTGCAGCACGGGCGCCGGCCCGCCAAGGCGGTGACCGGTGAGTCGTTCGAGGTGTCGGCCACCGTGTTCCGGGAGGGACACGACGCCGTCGCGGCGAACGTGGTGCTGCGGGACCCGGCGGGCCGGCCCGGTCCCTGGACTCCGATGCGCGAACTCGCCCCGGGCACCGACCGCTGGGGAGCCACCGTCACCGCGGGCGAACCCGGCCACTGGACGTACACGGTGGAGGCCTGGTCCGATCCGCTGGCCACCTGGTGGCACCACGCCCGGATCAAGATCCCGGCCGGTATCGACACCGGCCTGGTCCTGCAGGAGGGCGCCGGGCTGTACGAGCGTGCGGCCGCCGGCGTCCCGGACGGTCAACGGCCGCTCGTGCTGGCCGCGTCGGCGGCCCTGCGCGATGAGAAGGAGCCTGCGGCCTGGCGCCTCGCGGCGGCGCTGGACCCCGAGGTGGTGGGGGTCCTCGTCCGCCATCCCTTGCGGGAGCTGGTGACGGCCTCGGATCCGATGCCGCTGCTGGTGGAGCGGGAGCGGGCCCTGTACGGCTCGTGGTACGAGTTCTTCCCGCGTTC
>NZ_JBICWT010000026.1:1662-4938 GCF_043199955.1 Streptomyces sp. NPDC048514
CGGGCACGCTGTTGGGTGTCTGAGGGAATGATTTTCCTTCAGTCGCCGGCCCCAGTGCACTCGAATCTGTTGGTTCGGGGTGATGGGTGGCTGGTCGTTGTTTGAGAACTGCACAGTGGACGCGAGCATCTGTGGCCAAGTTTTTAAGGGCGCACGGTGGATGCCTTGGCACCAGGAACCGATGAAGGACGTGGGAGGCCGCGATAGTCCCCGGGGAGTCGTCAACCAGGCTTTGATCCGGGGGTTTCCGAATGGGGAAACCCGGCAGTCGTCATGGGCTGTCACCCACTGCTGAACACATAGGCAGTGTGGAGGGAACGAGGGGAAGTGAAACATCTCAGTACCCTCAGGAAGAGAAAACAACCGTGATTCCGGGAGTAGTGGCGAGCGAAACCGGATGAGGCCAAACCGTATGCGTGTGAGACCCGGCAGGGGTTGCGCATGCGGGGTTGTGGGATCTCTCTTTCACAGTCTGCCGGCTGTGAGACGAGTCAGAAACCGTTGATGTAGGCGAAGGGCATGCGAAAGGCCCGGCGTAGAGGGTAAGACCCCCGTAGTCGAAACATCAGCGGCTCGTTTGAGAGACACCCAAGTAGCACGGGGCCCGAGAAATCCCGTGTGAATCTGGCGGGACCACCCGCTAAGCCTAAATATTCCCTGGTGACCGATAGCGGATAGTACCGTGAGGGAATGGTGAAAAGTACCGCGGGAGCGGAGTGAAATAGTACCTGAAACCGTGTGCCTACAAGCCGTGGGAGCGTCGGGCGAGCACTTGTGCTTGCCTCGTGACTGCGTGCCTTTTGAAGAATGAGCCTGCGAGTTTGCGGTGTGTTGCGAGGTTAACCCGAGTGGGGAAGCCGTAGCGAAAGCGAGTCCGAATAGGGCGATTCAGTAGCGCGCTCAAGACCCGAAGCGGAGTGATCTAGCCATGGGCAGGTTGAAGCGGAGGTAAGACTTCGTGGAGGACCGAACCCACCAGGGTTGAAAACCTGGGGGATGACCTGTGGTTAGGGGTGAAAGGCCAATCAAACTCCGTGATAGCTGGTTCTCCCCGAAATGCATTTAGGTGCAGCGTCGTGTGTTTCTTGCCGGAGGTAGAGCACTGGATAGGCGATGGGCCCTACCGGGTTACTGACCTTAGCCAAACTCCGAATGCCGGTAAGTGAGAGCACGGCAGTGAGACTGTGGGGGATAAGCTCCATGGTCGAGAGGGAAACAGCCCAGAGCATCGACTAAGGCCCCTAAGCGTACGCTAAGTGGGAAAGGATGTGGAGTCGCACAGACAACCAGGAGGTTGGCTTAGAAGCAGCCACCCTTGAAAGAGTGCGTAATAGCTCACTGGTCTAGTGATTCCGCGCCGACAATGTAGCGGGGCTCAAGCGTACCGCCGAAGTCGTGTCATTGCAGCATGTAGCCCCAACGGGCGCTGTGATGGGTAGGGGAGCGTCGTCTGCCGGGTGAAGCAGCACCGGAAGGTAGTTGTGGACGGTTGACGAGTGAGAATGCAGGCATGAGTAGCGATACAAACGTGAGAAACGTTTGCGCCGATTGACTAAGGGTTCCTGGGTCAAGCTGATCTGCCCAGGGTAAGTCGGGACCTAAGGCGAGGCCGACAGGCGTAGTCGATGGATAACCGGTTGATATTCCGGTACCCGCTGTGAAGCGTCAAACATCGAGCATCGTGATGCTAAGGCCGTGAAGCCGTTCCGGACCCTTCGGGGAAAGGAAAGTGGTGGAGCCGCCGGCCCAAGCGGTTAGTAGGTGAGTGATGGGGTGACGCAGGAAGGTAGTCCATCCCGGGCGGTGGTTGTCCCGGGGTAAGGGTGTAGGACGTCAGGTAGGTAAATCCGCCTGGCAATAGTCTGAGACCTGATGCCGAGCCGATTGTGGTGAAGTGGATGATCCTATGCTGTCGAGAAAAGCCTCTAGCGAGTTTCATGGCGGCCCGTACCCTAAACCGACTCAGGTGGTCAGGTAGAGAATACCGAGGCGTTCGGGTGAACTATGGTTAAGGAACTCGGCAAAATGCCCCCGTAACTTCGGGAGAAGGGGGGCCACGTCTGGTGATGAGCTTTGCGCTCTGAGCTGGGGGTGGCCGCAGAGACCAGCGAGAAGCGACTGTTTACTAAAAACACAGGTCCGTGCGAAGCCGTAAGGCGATGTATACGGACTGACGCCTGCCCGGTGCTGGAACGTTAAGGGGACCGGTTAGCTCTGTTTCGACGGGGCGAAGCTGAGAACTTAAGCGCCAGTAAACGGCGGTGGTAACTATAACCATCCTAAGGTAGCGAAATTCCTTGTCGGGTAAGTTCCGACCTGCACGAATGGCGTAACGACTTCTCGACTGTCTCAACCATAGGCCCGGTGAAATTGCACTACGAGTAAAGATGCTCGTTTCGCGCAGCAGGACGGAAAGACCCCGGGACCTTTACTACAGTTTGATATTGGTGTTCGGTTCGGCTTGTGTAGGATAGCTGGGAGACTTTGAAGCGGCCACGCCAGTGGTTGTGGAGTCGTCGTTGAAATACCAGTCTGGTCGTGCTGGATGTCTAACCTGGGTCCGTGATCCGGATCAGGGACAGTGTCTGATGGGTAGTTTAACTGGGGCGGTTGCCTCCTAAAGAGTAACGGAGGCGCCCAAAGGTTCCCTCAGCCTGGTTGGCAATCAGGTGTTGAGTGTAAGTGCACAAGGGAGCTTGACTGTGAGACCGACGGGTCGAGCAGGGACGAAAGTCGGGACTAGTGATCCGGCGGTGGCTTGTGGAAGCGCCGTCGCTCAACGGATAAAAGGTACCCCGGGGATAACAGGCTGATCTTCCCCAAGAGTCCATATCGACGGGATGGTTTGGCACCTCGATGTCGGCTCGTCGCATCCTGGGGCTGGAGTCGGTCCCAAGGGTTGGGCTGTTCGCCCATTAAAGCGGTACGCGAGCTGGGTTTAGAACGTCGTGAGACAGTTCGGTCCCTATCCGCTGTGCGCGTAGGAATATTGAGAAGGGCTGTCCCTAGTACGAGAGGACCGGGACGGACGAACCTCTGGTGTGCCAGTTGTTCTGCCAAGGGCATGGCTGGTTGGCTACGTTCGGGAGGGATAACCGCTGAAAGCATCTAAGCGGGAAGCCTGCTTCGAGATGAGTATTCCCACCTCCTTGAGAGGGTAAGGCTCCCAGTAGACGACTGGGTTGATAGGCCAGATATGGAAGCCGGGTAACCGGTGGAGTTGACTGGTACTAATAGGCCGAGGGCTTGTCCTCAGTTGCTCGCGTCCACTGTGTT
>NZ_JBICWT010000027.1:0-3634 GCF_043199955.1 Streptomyces sp. NPDC048514
CGTTCTGGGAGGCGGTGGAGCGGGAGGATGTGCGGTCGCTGGCGGCGGCGCTGGATCTGGACGGCCTGGATCCGCTGGTCTCGTTGCTGCCGTCGCTGGCGTCCTGGCGCCGTCGCAGCCGCGACCGGGCGGTGACCGACTCCTGGCGCTACCGCATCACCTGGAAACCACTGCCCGAGGACAAGTCCGCCGTCTCCCAGGGGACTTGGCTCCTGGTGGGCCCCGCCGGCCGGTCCGTGACCCGGGAACTCGCCGGCACCCTGACCCGCCAGGGTATGACGGTGCTGTCCTTGGAGGTCGGCGCCGAGGGCGCCGACCGCGAACTGCTGGCCTCGCGGCTGCGCGAATCCCTGAACGGCACCGCCGCCCCCGTGGGCGTACTCTCCCTGCTCGCCTTCTCCGAGGACGTCCCTCCCCGGCAGCCGGGACTGCCCTGCGGTCTCGCCCACACCCTGACCCTGATCCAGGCGCTCGGCGACGCGGGGATCGGCGCCCCCCTCTGGCTCGCCACCCAGAGCGCCGTCGCCACCGGCAGGTCCGAAGCCGTCGCGAGTCCGCTCCAGGCCGCGCTCTGGGGTCTGGGCCGGATCGCCGCGCTGGAGTACCCGCAGCGCTGGGGCGGCGTGATCGACCTGCCCCCGTCGCTCGACCAGCGGGCCACGGCGCGCGTGGCCGGGGTGCTGGCCGGTGTGCACGACGCGGAGAACGAGCTGGCCGTTCGCCCCTCCGGGACGTTCGGCCGGCGACTCGTCCGGGCCACACCGCGCGGAGCCGCGCGTACGCCCTGGCGGCCTCAGGGCACGGCCCTGATCACCGGTGGCACGGGCGGCCTGGGCCGTCACGTCGCCCGGTGGCTGGCCGGCGCCGGCGCCGAACACCTCGTCCTGGTCAGCCGCAGTGGACCGGACGCCCCCGGCGCCGCGCAGCTGCAGGCCGAACTCACCGCACTCGGCGCCCGCGTCACCCTCGCCGCCTGCGACGTCAGCGACCGCGACGCCCTGGCCGAGCTGCTCGGCGACCTGGACTCCGCTGACTCACCCGTCCGGTCGGTGTTCCACACGGCCGGCGTCCTCGACGACGGAGTCATCGACACCCTCACCGCCGACCGGGCCCACACCGTCCTGCGACCCAAGGTGGACGCCGCGCTCAACCTGCACGAGTTGACCAAGAGCCGTGACCTGAGCGCCTTCGTACTGTTCTCCTCCTTCGCCGGCACGCTGGGCGGCCCCGGCCAGGGCAGTTACTCGGCGGCCAACGCCTTCCTGGACGCGCTCGCCGAACAGCGCCGCACGGCGGGCCTCGCGTCGACGTCCGTCGCCTGGGGCCCCTGGGCGGGCGGCGGCCTCGTCGACGACGCCACCGAGGCGAGGCTGCGCGCGGGCGGAATGCCCGCGATGGCACCGGAGTCGGCGATCGTCGCCCTCCAGCAGGCACTCGACCTGAACGACACGTTCGTGGCCGTCGCCGACGTCGACTGGGAGCGCCTCACGGCGTCCTCCCCGGCCGGACCCGCCGTCCCGGTACTGGCCGACCTGCCCGAGGTGAGCGCCGTCCGCGCCGCCCTCCCCGGCGCCGGCGCGCACACCGGCAACCGCGACGACGACTCCCCGCTGGCCCAGCAGCTGGCGGGCCTGCCGGACACCGACGCCATACAGGTTCTGACAGGTCTGGTCAGCACCCAGGTGGCAGCCGTCCTGGGCCACTCCGGCCCCGAATCCGTCGAGGTGGACCGGGCGTTCCGCGAGCTCGGCTTCGACTCTCTCACCGCCGTGGACCTGCGCAACCGGCTCTCGGCCGCGACCGGAATGCGGCTGCCCGTCACGCTCGTCTTCGACTATCCGTCCGTCACGGCGCTCGTCCAGCACCTCTTCACCGAAGTCGTCGGCACCCGGCCCGCCGCCCCCGAGCCCACGGCCGCGACCGCGTCCGTCGACGACGACCCCATCGTGATCGTGGGCATGAGCTGCCGCTTCCCCGGCGGTGTCACCACCCCCGAGGAGCTGTGGCGGCTCGTCGACGAGGGCCGCGACGTCGTGTCCGGATTCCCCACCGACCGCGGCTGGGACATCGACGGCCGCTACGACCCGGACCCCGACAAGCCGGGCACGTTCTACGCCCGCGGAGGTGGATTCCTCTACGACGCCGACCACTTCGACCCGACGTTCTTCGGGATCTCGCCACGTGAGGCCCTGGCCATCGACCCGCAGCACCGCCTGCTGCTCGAGACGTCCTGGGAGGCCTTCGAACGGGCCGGCATCGCACCGGCCTCGCTCAAGGGCACCGAGGCGGGCGTGTTCATCGGCGCCAGCTACAACGACTACGGCTCCCGCTTCCAGCAGGCGCCCGAGGAGTTCGAGGGCTACCTCGCCACCGGCAGCGCCAGCAGCGTCGCCTCCGGGCGCATCTCGTACACCTTCGGTCTCCAGGGCCCGTCGCTGACCGTGGACACGGCTTGCTCCTCCTCGCTGCTCGCCCTGCACCTCGCCGCGCAGTCACTGCGCCAGGGCGAGTGCTCGATGGCGCTCGCCGGCGGTGTGGTCGTGATGTCCACCATGGACAGCTTCATCGAGTTCAGCCGGCAGCGGGCCATGTCCCGCGACGGCCGCTGCAAGGCGTTCTCGGCCGACGCGGACGGTGCGGGCTGGGCCGAAGGCGTGGGCCTGGTGTTGCTCGAACGACTGTCCGACGCGCAGCGCAACGGCCACCAGGTGCTCGCCGTCGTCAAGGGCTCGGCCGTCAACCAGGACGGCGCGAGCAACGGTCTCACCGCCCCCAACGGTCCCTCGCAGCAGCGGGTCATCCAGACGGCGCTCGCCGCCGCGGGACTCACGACGTCCGACGTGGACGTGGTGGAGGCACACGGCACCGGCACCCCGCTCGGCGACCCCATCGAGGCGGGGGCGCTGATCGCGACCTACGGCCGGGGACGGGCGGCGGACCGGCCGCTGTGGCTCGGCGCGCTCAAGTCGAACATCGGTCACACACAGGCCGCATCCGGTGTGGCCGGTGTGATCAAGATGGTCATGGCGATGCGTCACGGTGTCCTGCCGCGCACCCTGCACGCCGACGAACCCTCCCAGAAGATCGACTGGTCGGCCGGGTCGGTGGAGTTGCTGACCGAAGCCCGTCCGTGGCCGGAGACGGGTGCACCGCGCCGCGCCGGTGTGTCCTCCTTCGGCGTCAGCGGCACCAACGTCCACCTCCTCCTGGAGCAGGCGCCGGAGCCGGTCGCGCACGAGCCGGTGCCCGGTGGCGGCGGTGTCACGGACGAGCCGGCGCCCGGCCATGGCGGTTCCGTGGTGCCGTGGGTGCTCTCGGGCACCTCGCACGAGGCGCTGAGCGCGCAGGCCGAACGCCTGCGCGCGCACATGACGGAGTCCCCGAAGCCGTCGCCGTCCGATGTGGCCTACTCGCTGGCGACCGGCCGGACGATGTTCGACCACCGTGCTGTCGTGGTCGGCGCCGACACCGAGGAGCTGCTGCGTGGTCTGGAGGGACTGGCCCGCGCGTCCCACGACGGCGTACGGCTCCGATCCGGCCTGACGGCGTTGATGTTCACGGGTCAGGGTGCGCAGCGGGTGGGGATGGGCCGGGAGTTGTATGGGGTGTTCCCGGTGTTCGCGGCTGCGTTCGA
>NZ_JBICWT010000028.1:0-3062 GCF_043199955.1 Streptomyces sp. NPDC048514
CGTTCTGGGAGGCGGTGGAGCGGGAGGATGTGCGGTCGCTGGCGGCGGCGCTGGATCTGGACGGCCTGGATCCGCTGGTCTCGTTGCTGCCGTCGTTGGCGTCCTGGCGCCGTCGCAGCCGCGACCGGGTGGTGACCGACTCCTGGCGCTACCGCATCACCTGGAAACCACTGCCCGATCGGAAGACGTCCGTACCGTCGGGCCTGTGGCCGGTGGTGATGCCCGCCGGTTCCGTGGAGGCCGGGCGACTTGTCGCATTGCTCCGCGACCAGGGCATGAACGTACTGCCTCTGGACGTCCACGCGGCCGAGGCCGGCCGCGAGGTCCTCGCGTCGCAGCTGCACCGGGAACTGGACGGTGCGATCCCCGCGGGTGTGCTGTCCCTGCTCGCCCTGGCCCAGGGGCCGCACCCCGGGTGCCCCGAGCTGCCGGCCGCGCTCGGACTCACCCTCACGCTGGTCCAGGCGCTCGGCGACGCGGGCATCGACGCCCCCCTCTGGCTCGCCACCCAGAGCGCCGTCACCACCGCGCCAACCGTCGGCTCCGCCGGCGACGAGAGCCCGGTGAGCCCGTCCCAGGCCGCCGTGTGGGGCCTGGGACGGGTCGCGGCGCTCGAACACCCGCAGCGCTGGGGCGGCATGATCGACCTGCCCGGCAACCTGGACGGACCCGCAGCCGCACTGCTGTGCGCCGGCCTCACCGGCCCCGACGACGAGGACCAACTGGCCGTTCGCGGATCCCGGCTGGCCGTCCGCCGGCTGGTCCGCTCGTCGCCGGCCCCGGCAGAGGCCGCTCCCGCCTGGGCCCCCCGCGGCACCGTGCTGATCACCGGTGGCACGGGCGGCATCGGCGGCCAGATCGCCCGGTGGCTGGCCCGCTGCGGCGCGGAACACCTGGTACTCACCAGCCGCAGTGGACCGGACGCCCCCGGCGCCGCGCAGCTGCAGGCCGAACTCACCGCACTCGGCGCCCGCGTCACCCTCGCCGCCTGCGACGTCACCGACCGGGCCGCGCTGGAAACACTGGTCCGGCGACTGGAGGAGGACGGCTCCGAGATCCGTACGGTCATGCACATCGCCGGTGCGGGCGTGCTCGTGCCGCTCGCCGGCACCGACCTGCGGGAGTTCTCCGACACCGCCCATGCCAAGATCGTGGGAGCGGCCAACCTGGACGCCGTCTTCGACAAGAAGTCGCTCGACGCCTTCGTCCTCTTCTCGTCCATCTCCGCGGTCTGGGGGAGCGGGGACCACGGCGCGTACGCCGCCGCCAACGCCTACCTCGACGGGCTCGCCGAGCAGCGCCGGGCCCGCGGCCTCCCCGCCACCTCGGTGGTCTGGGGCATCTGGAGCCCCGAGGACGGCGGCGGCATGGCCGCCAACCTCGCCGAGGAGCAGCTGCGCGGGCGCGGTATCCCGTTCATGTCACCGCACTTGGCCATCAACGCCTTCCATCAGGTCCTGGACCGCGACGAGAGCGTGGTGGTCGTCGCCGACATCGACTGGGAACGGTTCGTACCGGTCTTCACCTCCGCGCGGCCCAGCCCCCTGCTGAGCGGGGTGCCGGAGGTGGCCAGGATCCTGGCCGCCGAGGCCGCCCCGGCCGACGCCGCCGAGGACGACTCCTCGGTGCGGCCCCGGCTCATGGGGCTGTCCGCCGAGGAACGGCGGCGAGCCCTCTCCGAGTTGGTGTGCACGCAGATCGCCTCGGTGCTCGGCTACCCCGGCCCGTCGGCCGTCGACGAGTCACGGGCGTTCCGGGAGCTCGGATTCGACTCGCTGAGCGCCGTCGACCTCCGCAACCGGCTGAGCGCGGCCACCGGGCTCCGGCTGCCCGTCACCGTGGTGTTCGACTACCCACGGGCCCGCGCGCTCGCCGACCACATCGGCGCCGCGCTCTTCCCCGACGAAGGACCTGCGGCCCCGGCCGACCCCGCCGAAGCGGAGGTCCGGCGGTTGCTGGACTCCATTCCACTGCCGCGGCTCCAGGAATCCGGACTCCTCGACGATCTCCGCAGGCTCGCCGAATCCCCCGGTACCGATTCCACCGCGGTGCGCGGCGAATCCCCGGGCGCCATCGACGAACTCGACGTCGACGATCTGATCCGTATGGCGTACGACAACAATGACCTCTGAAAAGAAGCGAAAAGCGGAGCACAAGATGACTAGCGCCGATGACAAACTCGTGGGAGCGCTGCGTGAGTCTCTGAAGGAGACCGAGCGGCTGCGGCGGGCCAACCACCAGCTCACCGCGGCTTCCCGGGAGCCGATCGGCATAGTCGCCATGAGCTGCCGCTACCCCGGGGCCGATTCCCCCGAAGCACTGTGGAATCTGGTCGCGGAGGAAAAGGACGCCGTTTCCGGATTCCCCGCGAACCGCGGCTGGGACCTCGAAGGGCTCTACGACGAGGACCCCGACAGCCAGGGCAAGGTCTATGTGACCGAGGGCGGCTTCCTGCACGATGCCGACCGCTTCGACCCGGCGTTCTTCGGCATATCGCCTCGCGAGGCGACCGCCATGGACCCGCAGCAGCGGCTCCTCCTCGAAACGTCCTGGGAAGCCTTCGAGCGGGCCGGCATCGACCCCTCGACCCTGCAGGGCAGCAAGGTCGGGCTGTTCGTCGGAGCGGCCTACCAGGGCTGGGGGATCGACTACCAGAACGTCGCCGACGGCATGCAGGGCCACCTCGTCACCGGCATGTCGACGAGCGTCATCTCCGGCCGCGTCTCCTACACCCTCGGTCTGGAGGGGCCGGCCGTCACCGTCGACACGGCCTGCTCGTCCTCCCTGGTGGCCCTCCACCTCGCCGTCCAGTCGCTACGGCAGGGTGACTGCTCGATGGCCATGGTCGGCGGTACGGCCGTGATGGCCGACCCGCTCGGCCTGGTCGGTTTCAGCCGCCAGCGCGGTCTCGCCCAGGACGGCCGCTGCAAGGCGTTCGGCGACCGCGCCGACGGCATGGGCCTCGGCGAGGGCGTCGGTGTGCTGCTGCTGGAGCGGCTTTCGGACGCGCGGCGCAACGGGCATCGGGTGCTGGCGGTCGTACGGGGGAGTGCGATCAACCA
>NZ_JBICWT010000029.1:0-1799 GCF_043199955.1 Streptomyces sp. NPDC048514
CAGCACGGTGTCCGGGTACTGGGCGTCGATCTCCTTGCGGACCCGCCTGAGGAAGGCGTGCGTGGCGGGCAGGTTCTCGCAGTTGGTGCCCTCCTGCTGGTACAGGTACGGCACCGCGTCCAGCCGGAACCCGTCGATGCCGAGATCCAGCCAGAACTTCAGCGCGGAGATCATCTCCTCCTGCACGGCCGGGTTCTCGTAGTTCAGATCCGGCTGGTGCGAGAAGAAGCGATGCCAGTAGTACTGCTTGCGTACCGGGTCGTACGTCCAGTTGGAGGCCTCGGTGTCGACGAAGATGATGCGTGCTTCCTGGTACTGCTTGTCGTCGTCGGCCCAGACGTAGTAGTCACCGTACGGACCGTCCGGGTCGCGCCTCGACTCCTGGAACCACGGGTGCTGGTCGCTGGTGTGGTTCATCACGAAGTCGATGATCACGCGCATGCCGCGCTGGTGGGCGGCGTCCACGAACTCCACGAAGTCGGCGAGGTCACCGAACTCGGGCAGGACGGCGGTGTAGTCGGAGACGTCGTAACCGCCGTCGCGCAGGGGTGACTTGAAGAACGGCGGCAGCCACAGGCAGTCCACGCCGAGCCATTGCAGGTAGTCCAGCTTGGCCGTCAGGCCCTTCAGGTCGCCGACGCCGTCGCCGTTGCTGTCCTGGAAGGACCGGACCAGGACCTCGTAGAAGACGGCGCTCTTGAACCAATCCGGGTTCCGATCCTTGGCGGGTGTGTCCTCGAACGTGTCCGGAACGGGCTCATTGACGATCATGTTGTGGGTGACCCTCCGATCTGCGGGTGGGACGGTCGCAGGACGGTGAAGACATGCGCGGGCCTGTGACCCGGTTCGAGACGCACGTAGTTGGCCCTGCCCCAGTGATAGGTCTCACCGGTGAGCTCGTCGCGCACCGGCACCGACTCGTGCCAGTCCAGGCCGAGTTGCGGCATGTCCAACGAGACCGTGGCCTCCTGGGTGTCGTGGGGGTCGAGGTTCGCGACCACGAGAACCGTGTTCGATCCGTTCCGCTTCGAGTAGGCGATCACCGCGTCCCGGTCGGCGTGGTGGAAGTGCAGATCGCGCAGCTGCCTGAGGGCCGGGCTGCGCCGCCTGATGTCGTTGAGCCGGGTGATGAGGGGTGCGATGGTGCGTCCCTCGCGGGCGGCGGCTTCCCAGTCGCGTGGCCTCAGCTGGTACTTCTCCGAGTCGAGGTACTCCTCGCCGCCCTCCCGGAAGGGGGTGTTCTCGCACAGTTCGTAGCCGCTGTAGATGCCCCAGGCGGGGGAGAGGGTCGCGGCGAGCACGGCCCGGACCTCGAAGGCCGGCCGGCCGCCGTGCTGGAGGTAGGCGTGCAGGATGTCCGGGGTGTTGGGGAAGAGGTTGGGCCGCATGTAGGCCGCGGCCTCGCCGGACAGCTCGGTCAGGTACTCGGTCAGTTCGCGCTTGTCGTTGCGCCAGGTGAAGTAGGTGTACGACTGCTGGAAGCCGATCTGGGCGAGGGTGTGCATCATCGCCGGCCGGGTGAACGCCTCGGCCAGGAAGATCACGTCGGGGTCCGCGCGGTTGACCTCCCCGATGACCCGCTCCCAGAACACGACCGGTTTGGTGTGCGGGTTGTCCACCCGGAAGATCCGCACCCCGTGCCCCATCCAGTGCCGCAGCACCCGCACCGTCTCGGCGACCAGGCCGTCCATGTCCGCGTCGAAGGCGATGGGGTAGATGTCCTGGTACTTCTTCGGCGGGTTCTCGGCGTAGGCGATCGTGCCGTCGGGGCGGTGATGGAACCACTCCGGGTACTTGTG
>NZ_JBICWT010000030.1:0-1520 GCF_043199955.1 Streptomyces sp. NPDC048514
ACCGAGGAAGCGGTCGCGCAGGTGTGGCAGGAAGTCCTGCAACTCGACCGGATCGGCGTCCACGACAACTTCTTCGACCTCGGCGGCCACTCCCTCCTGGTGACGCTCGCCGTCGCCCGCCTGGTGAAGACGCTCGAACGGCCCGTGGACATCCGGGACTTCTTCGCCCACCCGACCATCGCCGAGTTCGCCGCGGCCCTGCCCGCCGCGCCCACGAAACCTGCGCCGGGCATCAGCCGGATGGCTCGCAGCGGCGACTTCCCCCTCTCCTTCGCGCAGGAGGGCCTCTGGTTCCTGAACCGGCTCGAACCCGACGCACCGGACTACATGGCCGCACTTGCCTGGCGGGTCGAGGGCGAACTCGACCGCGAGCGTCTGGATCAGGCCCTGCGGCACCTGGTGGACCGGCACGAGATGCTCCGGACGACCTTCCCGCTCGTCGACGCCCAGCCCGTCCAGCGCGTGGCCACCCGCACCGAGACCACCAGCACCTGGCGTGACGTACGCGGTCTGCCCGACTCGCTGGGTACGGCGCTGCGCCAGGCCGGCGACGCACTGCACCGGCCCTTCGACCTCGAGACCGGCCCCCTGTTCCGGACCCTCGTCTGGCAGCTCGGCGACACCGACCACCTGCTGGTGCTGGCGATGCACCACATCATCACCGACGGCTGGTCGATGGGCGTCCTCGTCCGCGAACTCGGTGCTCTCTACGCGGGACAACCGCCACTGCCCGAACTACCGGTCCAGTACGTCGACTACGCCGACTGGCAGCGCCAGGAGCGTGGCGGCGACACAATCGCACACGACCTGGGTTACTGGCGGGAGCGGCTGAGCGGTCTTCCGGTGCTGGAGCTGCCCACCGACCGTCCGCGTCCGGAGCGCCCCACATGGGCGGGGGCGACCTACGAGTTCACGCTCGAACCCGAACTGGTGGCCGGGCTGGAGCGGTTGGGCCGGGAGCACGGTGCCACCCTGTACATGACCCTGCTGGCGGCGTTCCAGGTGCTGCTGGGGCAGTGGAGCGGCCAGCGCGACTTCGGCATCGGGGTGCCGGTGGCCGGCCGGGGCCGCCCTGAGGTGGAGAACCTCATCGGCCTGTTCGTGAACACCCTCGTCGTCCGGGCCGACCTCGCGGGCGATCCGACGTTCGTCGAACTGCTGACCCGCGTCCGAGACCACACCGTCGAGGCACTCGGCCACCAGGACGCGCCTTTCGAACGCGTGGTGGAGGAGCTGCGCCCCGACCGGGACCTGAGCCGATCGCCGCTGTTCCAGGTGATGTTCGACCTGGAAGCGGGCTCGGTCGCCGCCCCCCGGCTCGGCGCCGCACGACTGCTTCCCGTCGAGATCCCCTTCGACGCGACCAAGTACGACCTGATGTTCACCTTCACCACCGACCCGGGCCGCGCCGGCGGTTTCGTGCAGTACCGGACGGATCTGTTCGATGAGGTGTCGGTGGGTCGGTTGGTGGGTCGGTGTCGGTCGTTGTTGGGGGCGGTGGTGGCGGGTCCTGGTCGGTG
>NZ_JBICWT010000031.1:0-1469 GCF_043199955.1 Streptomyces sp. NPDC048514
CGACGGCAGCAACGAGACCAGCGGATCCAGGCCGTCCAGATCCAGCGCCGCCGCCAGCGACCGCACATCCTCCCGCTCCACCGCCTCCCAGAACGCGGCCTCCACCGGATCCGCCCCCACCGGCACACCCTCACCCGCCACAGGCTCCAGCCAGTACCGGCGCCGATCGAAGGCATACGTCGGCAGATCCACCAACCGCCGCTCCCCCGACCCGAACACCGCCGACCACTGCACACCCACCCCGCGCACGAACAACTCCGCGGCCGAACTCAGAAAACGCGCCGGACCACCCTCACCACGACGCAACGTCCCCGACACCACACCCTCGGCACCCGCAGCATCCAACGTCTCCTGCAACGCCATCGTCAGCACCGGATGCGGACTCACCTCGACGAACACACCAAAGCCATCGGCGACCAGAGCCCGCGTCACCGACTCCAGCTCCACCGTCCCCCGCAGATTCGCATACCAGTACCCGGCATCAAGCGACGCCGTGTCCACCGGCCCACCCGTCACCGTCGAATAGAACGGCACCCCCACCGAACGCGGAACAACCCCCGCCAGAACCTCGAGCAACTCCCCGCGAATACGCTCCACCTGCACCGAATGCGACGCGTAGTCCACCGGAACACGCCGCACCCGAACACCATCCGCCTCACACGAGGCCAGCAGTTCCTCCAGCGCCGCCGGCTCTCCCGACACCACGACCGAAGAGGGGCCGTTGACGGCGGCGATCGAGATCCGCCCGCCCCAGGCCTCCACCCGGGCGGCCACCGATTCACGAGGCAGCGCGACCGACACCATCCCGCCCGCGCCGGCCAGCACACCCAGAGCACGACTCCGCAAGGTCACCACCCGCGCCGCGTCCTCCAGGGTCAACGCGCCGGCCACACACGCCGCCGCGATCTCACCCTGCGAATGCCCCACCACCGCATCCGGCACCACACCCACCGACGCCCACACCGCCGCCAACGACACCATCACCGCGAACAACGCCGGCTGAACCACATCCACCCGATCCAACGACGGCGCACCCGGCAACCCCCGAAGAACCCCCACCAACGACCAATCCACAAACGGCGACAAAGCCCCCTCACACTCCGCCAACCGCTCCGCGAACACCGGCGAGGAATCCAACAACTCCACCGCCATCCCCACCCACTGCGAACCCTGACCGGGAAACACGAACACCCGACCACCCACCGGACCCGCAACCCCGGCGATCACACCCCCACCCGACCCACCGGCCGCCAGCACACCCAAACCATCAACCGCACCACCACGATCCCCCGCCAGCACCACCGCCCGATGCTCGAACACCGACCGCGACGCCACCAACGAGAAACCCACCTCCCCCACACCACAAACCTCAGGCACCGCCCCCACCAACGCACCCAACCGCTCCGCCTGACCCCGCAACGCCCCCACACCACGAGCCGACACCACCAACGGCACCACACCCGAACCCA
>NZ_JBICWT010000032.1:0-1037 GCF_043199955.1 Streptomyces sp. NPDC048514
GAGCGCTACGGCCGCACCAACGAGCTGGCCAAGCGCCACGACCTGCCCTACCACATCATCGGCTCCGACCTCGCGGGCGTCGTCCTGCGCACCGGCCCGGGCGTGAACTCCTGGAAGCCCGGTGACGAGGTCGTCGCCCACTGCCTGTCCGTGGAGCTGGAGTCCTCCGACGGCCACAACGACACGATGCTCGACCCCGAGCAGCGCATCTGGGGCTTCGAGACCAACTTCGGCGGCCTCGCGGAGATCGCGCTCGTCAAGTCCAACCAGCTGATGCCGAAGCCGGCCCACCTCAGCTGGGAGGAGGCCGCCGCCCCGGGCCTGGTCAACTCCACCGCCTACCGCCAGCTCGTCTCCCGCAACGGCGCCCAGATGAAGCAGGGCGACAACGTCCTGATCTGGGGAGCGAGCGGTGGACTGGGCAGCTACGCCACCCAGTTCGCACTCGCCGGCGGCGCCACGCCCATCTGCGTGGTCTCCAGCGAGCAGAAGGCCCAGATCGCCCGGAAGATGGGCGCCGAGCTGATCATCGACCGCAACGCCGAGGGCTACAAGTTCTGGAAGGACGAGCACACCCAGGACCCCAAGGAGTGGAAGCGCTTCGGCAAGCGCATCCGCGAACTCACCGGCGGCGAGGACGTCGACATCGTCTTCGAGCACCCGGGCCGGGAGACCTTCGGCGCCTCGGTCTACGTCACCCGCAAGGGCGGCACCATCGTCACCTGCGCCTCGACGTCCGGGTACAACCACGAGTACGACAACCGCTACCTGTGGATGTCCCTCAAGCGCATCATCGGCTCCCACTTCGCCAACTACCGCGAGGCCTGGGAGGCCAACCGCCTGATCGCCAAGGGCAAGATCCACCCGACCCTGTCGAAGGTCTACTCCCTGGAGGAGACCGGCCAGGCCGCCCACGACGTCCACCGCAACGTGCACCAGGGCAAGGTCGGCGTGCTGTGCCTCGCACCCGAGGAGGGCCTCGGCGTGCGCGACCAGGAGATGCGCGACCGGCACATCGACGCCATCAACCGCTTCCG
>NZ_JBICWT010000033.1:0-1005 GCF_043199955.1 Streptomyces sp. NPDC048514
CGTGCGCAAGGTGCTCATCGCCAACCGTGGCGAAATCGCTGTCCGCGTGGCCCGGGCCTGTCGGGATGCCGGGATCGCGAGCGTGGCCGTATACGCCGACCCGGACAGGGATGCTCTGCATGTCCGCGCTGCGGATGAGGCGTTCGCCCTGGGCGGTGACACTCCGGCCACCAGCTATCTGGACATCGGCAAGGTGCTCAACGCGGCGCGCGAGTCCGGCGCGGACGCCGTCCATCCGGGCTACGGCTTCCTTTCGGAGAACGCCGAGTTCGCCCAGGCCGTCCTGGACGCGGACCTGATCTGGATCGGGCCGCCGCCGCAGGCCATCCGTGACCTGGGGGACAAGGTCGCCGCCCGGCACATCGCCCAGCGCGCCGGGGCGCCGCTGGTGGCCGGCACCCCCGACCCGGTGAGCGGGGCGGAGGAGGTCGTGGCGTTCGCGCGGGAGAACGGCCTGCCCATCGCCATCAAGGCCGCCTTCGGCGGTGGCGGACGCGGTCTGAAGGTGGCCCGGACCCTGGAAGAGGTTCCGGAGCTGTACGAGTCCGCGGTGCGTGAGGCGGTCGCCGCCTTCGGCCGCGGCGAGTGCTTCGTGGAGCGCTACCTGGACCGTCCGCGGCACGTGGAGACCCAGTGCCTGGCGGACAAGCACGGCAACGTGGTCGTCGTCTCCACGCGTGACTGCTCGCTGCAGCGCCGCCACCAGAAGCTGGTCGAGGAGGCCCCCGCGCCGTTCCTGTCCGAGGAGCAGGTCGCCGAGCTGTACCGCGCCTCGAAGGCGATCCTGAAGGAGGCCGCCTACGAGGGCGCGGGCACCTGTGAGTTCCTGGTCGGCCAGGACGGCACGATCTCCTTCCTGGAGGTCAACACCCGCCTGCAGGTGGAGCACCCGGTCACCGAGGAGGTCGCCGGGATCGACCTGGTCCGTGAGATGTTCCGTATCGCCGACGGCGAGGAACTGGGCTACGACGACCCCGCGCTGCGCGGACACTCGTTCGAGTTCCG